>DASVPW010000149.1:0-12203 GCA_036389455.1 Beijerinckiaceae bacterium | reverse complement strand
GGTGCGCTCGAACTGGCCGGTGTTCTTCTCGTTGATGCGGAAGTAGGTCGACAGCTCCATCGGGCAGCGCACGCCCGGCGGCACGTAGACGAACGACCCGTCCGAGAACACGGCCGAGTTGAGCGTCGCGTAGAAGTTGTCGGTGACCGGCACGACCGACCCGAGGTACTTTTGCACGAGATCGGGGTGCTCGCGGATCGCCTCCGAGATCGGCATGAAGATCACGCCGGCCTTTTTCAGCTCCTCCTTGAAGGTCGTCGCGACGGAGACCGAGTCGAACACCGCGTCGACCGCGACCCTGGAGGTCTGGACGCCGGCGAGGATCTCCTGCTCGCGGAGCGGGATGCCGAGCCTCTTGTAGGTCTCGAGGATCGCCGGATCGACCTCGTCGAGGGACTTCGGCGCGGCGTTCATCTTCGGCGCGGCATAGTAGTAGATGTCGTCGAAGTCGATCGGCGGATAGTGCACCCGGGCCCAGGTCGGCTCGCGCATGGTGAGCCAGCGCCGGTAGGCGTCGAGGCGCCACGCCAGCATCCACTCCGGCTCGCCCTTCTTGCCCGAGATGAAGCGGACGGTGTCCTCGGACAGGCCCTTCGGGGCCTTGTCCATCTCGACCTCGGTGGCGAAGCCGTACTTGTACTGGTTCACGTCGATCGAGCGGACCTGCTCGATCGTCTCCTGCACGGCAGGCATCCTTCGGTCTCCTACCTCTCACGGCTTCAAGGGCCGCGGGTCGACGAAACTCTTCTGGAGGGCAAGCGCGGCCGTCTCAGGCCGCCGTCGCCCTCCGCTCATATAGGGTGGCGACGAGCTTTTCGCACGCCGCCATGAAGCGATCGACGTCCTCTTCCGTCGAATCCCACCCGAAGCTCACCCGGATCGCGCCTTCCGCAAGGGCAGGCGCGACCCCCATGGCCTCGAGCACGTGCGAGCGCCGCACCTTGCCCGACGAGCAGGCGGAGCCGGACGAGACCGCGACGCCCTCGAGGTCGAACCGGATCAGGGCCGTCTCGGCCCTGAGACCGGGGATCGCGAAGGCGAGGGTGTTCGGCAGGCGCGCGGCCCCGGACCCGAACACGACCGCGTCCGGGGCGAGCGCGCGCAGGCGCGCCTCGGCGGCGTCCCGGAGCGCCGAAGCCTGCGCTCCGGCCCCGGCCCGGGATGCGTCGCGGGCGGCGAGCCCGGCCGCGGCCCCGAACCCGACGATGCCGGCGACGTTCTCGGTGCCGGCCCGGCGGCCCCGCTCCTGCCCGCCGCCGCGGACGAGCCGGTCGCCGATCTCGATCTCGTCGGACGCCAGCACGATCGCGCCGACGCCCTTCGGGCCGCCGAGCTTGTGCGCAGACAGCGTGAGAACGTCGGCCCGCAGCGCCTTGATGTTGCAAGGAATTTTGCCGACTGCCTGGACCGCATCCGCGTGCACGAGCCCGCCCTTGGCATGCACCAGCGCCGCGGCTTCCGCGACGGGCTGGACCACCCCGGTCTCGTTGTTGGCGGCCTGGACCGAGACCAGCACGCGCGCGCCTCCCCGCTCCATTCGCGCGGCAAGCCAGGAAAGATCCACAACCCCCTGACCGTCAACAGGAATCCTCTCGAACGCTCCTACGGGGAAGCGGTGCCCCTCCAGCACGCAGACATGCTCGGCCGCCCCCGCAAGCAGCAGGTCCGTCCCCTCCTCCCCGGCCCGCCTGAGGGAGGGCGTCAGGACGGTGTTCGCCGCCTCGGTCCCCCCGCTCGTGAAGACCACGTTCTTTGGTTCCGCCCCGACGAGCGCCGCGACCTCGTCCCGCGCCCGCTCGACCGCGGCCCGCGCCGCCCGCCCCTCGGCGTGCACCGAGGAGGCGTTTCCGGTGAGCGTCAGCGCCCGCGCCATCGCCTCCGCCACCTCGGGCCGGAGCGGCGCCGTGGCGTTGTGGTCGAGGTAGCTGCGGCCCTCCATGTCCTTGCCGTCCATCGCCTTCGATCACACGAATCAGGGCCCAATCAGTTCTTGCGCCAGCCCCCGGTTGCCGTGCTAAAGCACCGGCACCACATCAAGGCCCGGGCGCCGGAACGGGCTTTCCGCGTCACCGGTAGCCTACTTTAGAACAATTCTAAAGCGGTTTTGGGAGGCCCCGGGCGTCAAGTCAAGGCCGCAGGCGCCGCCGCACGCCCGATCGGGCCCGATCCGCCGCGAAGCTGAGCCAAAGAGGTTTTTGGACGATGCCTGAAGTCATCTTCACCGGGCCGGCAGGCCGCATCGAGGGGCGCTACCAGCCGGCGAAGCAGCGGGGCGCGCCCATCGGGATCGTGCTGCATCCGCACCCGCAGTTCGGCGGCACGATGAACAACCAGATCGTCTACAACCTGTTCTACGGCTTCGTGAACCGGGGCTTCGCGGCGCTGCGCTTCAACTTCCGCGGCGTCGGGAGGAGCCAGGGATCCTTTGATCACGGGGCGGGCGAATTGTCGGACGCGGCGGCGGCCCTCGACTGGGCCCAGTCGGTGAACCCCGACGCGCGCAACTGCTGGATCGCCGGGGTCTCGTTCGGGGCCTGGATCGGCATGCAGCTCCTCATGCGCCGCCCCGAGATCGAGGGCTTCATCTCGATCGCGGCGCCGGCAAACCGCTTCGACTTCACCTTCCTCGCCCCCTGCCCTTCCTCCGGGCTCTTCGTGCACGGCTCCGAGGACCGGGTCGCGCCGGTCAAGGACGTCATGGGCGTGATCGAGAAGGTGAAGACCCAGAAAGGCATCCAGATCGAGCACCAGGTGGTGGACGGCGCCAACCACTTCTTCGACGGCAAGGTCGACGACCTCATGGCGACCGTCGACGCCTACCTCGACCGCCGCTTCGGCCAGCCGAAGGAAGCGCCGAAGCCGGCCTCGAGCTCGAAGAAGAAGAAAGAGGCGGCGGCCTGAAGTCCCCTCTCCCGCTTGCGGGAGAGGGTTAGGGTGAGGGGCGCGGGGCCGCGCACGCCCTCACCCGGTCGCGCTCCGCGCGACTCGGCCTCTCCCGCAAGCGGAGAGGCAATCAAGGCCTCGCCACCACGCCGCCGGTCGTCGCCTCGCAGACCCCCGTCGTCGCCGGGAAGGTGAGTGGGAGCCCTTGCAGGCTGCGCACCGCCATGTAGGCGAAGGCCTGGGCCTCCAGGAACTCCGAGGACCAGCCGACCTCCTCGGCCGGGACGATCTCGGCTTTCAGCTCGTGGCGCAGGAGCCGCATCAGCTCCGGGTTCCTCGACCCGCCGCCGGCGACGATCCAGCGCTTCGGCTCGTCCGTCGCGAAGGCGCGGGCGCGCGCGACCGCCCGGGCCGTGAAGGCCGCGAGCGTCGCCGCCCCGTCCTCGAGGGAGAGGTGGGCGACCATACGGTGCGAGAACCAGTTGCGGTCGAGCGACTTCGGCGGCTCCTTCGGGAAGTAGGGGTGGACCAGGAGCCAGGCCAGAAGGGCCTCGTCGGGCTTGCCCCTGGCGGCCGTCTCGCCGTTCTCGTCGAAGGCTTTCCCCGCGCGCTCCCGCATCCAGTCATCGAGGAGCGCGTTGCCGGGGCCGGTGTCGAAGGCGAGGAGCTGGTTTGCGCCGTCGATGAAGGTGACGTTCGCGACGCCGCCGAGGTTGAGGACCGCGAGCGGCGGCTTGAAGCCGGAGGCGTGGGCGAGCGCCCGGTGGAACACCGGCACGAGCGGCGCCCCCTGCCCGCCCTCGGCCACGTCGGCGGCGCGGAAGTCGTGCACCACCTTGACCTTGAGCCGCTTCGCCAGCGCCGGGCCGTCCCCGAGCTGGACGGTCAGGCCCTGCTCCGGCCGGTGCAGGACGGTCTGCCCGGGGAAGCCGACGACGTGCACGGCATCCGCCGCGATGCCGTGCTCCTCGAGAAAGGCCTCGACGGCCTCGGCATGGGCGGCGGTGACGAGGTCCTCGGCCTCGCGGAGCCGCCCCGGCCGGTCGGTGCGCTTGTCCAGCGCCACGGCGTCGGCGAGCGCCGCGCGCAAAAGGTCGCGCTCGGGCTCGGAATAGGGCCGGTAGCCGGTCGGCCCGAGCGTCACGGCGCGCTCGCCGTCGGTCTCGACGAGGGCGACGTCGACCCCGTCGAGGGACGTGCCGCTCATCAGCCCGACGGCGCGCAGGAGGGTCATCTTTCGCGCGAATCCCCGTGAAATCGCCGGGCGAAGCTGTTACACGCCCGGCCGTCAACGCAAAACCCGGGCGAGAAGGGCGATGAGCGCGCCGCAATCCGACTTCCTGCGCATCCTGACCGAGCGCGGCTTCGTCCACCAGGTCTCGGACCTCGAAGGCCTCGACGCCGCCGCCCGCGCCGGGCGGATCACCGCCTACATCGGCTTCGACTGCACGGCGCCCTCGCTCCACGTCGGCTCCCTCGTGCAGATCATGATGCTCCACTGGCTGCAAAAGACCGGCCACCGGCCGATCGCGCTCATGGGCGGCGGCACCACCATGGTCGGCGACCCCTCGGGGCGCGACGAGAGCCGGCGGCTCCTCACGCCCGAGCAGATCGAGGCCAACAAGGAGAGCCTCAAGAAGGTCTTCTCCCGCTTCCTCGCCTTCGAGGCGCCGGGCCGGGAGGGCGGCAGCGCCGCCGTCATGCCGGACAACGCCGAGTGGCTGACGCGGCTCAACTACATCGAGTTCCTGCGCGACGTCGGCCGGCACTTCTCGGTCAACCGCATGCTGTCGATGGAGTCCGTGAAGCTGCGCCTCGACCGCGACCAGGAGCTGTCCTTCATCGAGTTCAACTACATGGTGCTGCAGGCCTACGACTTCGTGGAGCTCGCCCGCCGCTACGGCTGCATCCTGCAGATGGGCGGCTCGGACCAGTGGGGCAACATCGTCAACGGCATCGACCTCGGCCGCCGCATGGGCACGCCGCAGCTCTACGCGCTCACGACCCCGCTCATCACCACGGCGTCCGGCGCCAAGATGGGCAAGACCGCGGCGGGCGCGATCTGGCTCAACGCGGACTTGTTGAGCCCCTACGACTACTGGCAGTTCTGGCGCAACGCCGAGGACGCGGACGTCGGCCGGTTCCTGCGGCTGTTCACGACCCTGCCGATGGGGGAGATCGCCCGGCTCGAGGCGCTCGCGGGCGCGGAGATCAACGAGGCCAAGAAGGTGCTGGCGACCGAAGCCACCGCCCTCCTGCACGGCCGCGAGGCGGCCGAGGAGGCTAAGGCGACGGCTGAGAAGACCTTCGAGCAGGGGGCGCTCGCCGAGACCCTGCCGACCGTCGCCGTGCCCCGCGCCGTGCTCGCGGCGGGCCTCGGCGTGCTGACGGCGTTCGGGCCGGACTACGCCAGGCTCGTGCCGTCGACGAGCGAGGCGCGCCGGCAGGTCAAGGGCGGCGGCCTCAGGGTCAACGACCGCCCGGTGACGGACGAGCGCTCGACCTTGAGCGAGAGCGACCTCACCCCGGAGGGCGTGATCAAGCTGTCCTTCGGCAAGAAGCGCCACGTGCTCCTGCGGGCGGCTTGAAGCGCCCGGACCTGCAAGGGAGAGACGGCGCGCGCCCTCTCTCAGCGCTCCGTCCGCGGCGGCGGCATCAGCGTCGTCCCGGTGGCGTCGGTCGCGGCCGGGCCGGTGCCGAAGAGCTTGCGCAGGAAGCCCGGCGCCACCGCCGAGAGCGGGTTGACGGTCAGCGTCGGCGCGCTGGCGAGGCCCGAGATGCGGAAGTTCACCGCGAACAGGCCCTCGTTCTGGCCCCCCATCAGGATCCGGCCGAACAGCGGCACGTGGGTGAAGGCGTTGTTGATGCCGTAGGCCGGGACGAAGGTGCCCGAGATGTCGGTGCGGTCGCGGCCGTAGTCGATCCAGCCGGCGCCCTTGAAGCCGACCTGCGGGCCGAACACGACCCCGTCGCGGAACTCGAGGCGGCTCGCGGTGCGCCCGAACTCGGCCTCGAGCCGCGTGAACTGGACCTCGCTCACGTCGAAGCGCGGAACCTGCATGTTCATGGCCCGGTCCTCGGGCATGCCGGCCTGGACCTGGGTCGAGGCGATGCGCTTCAACGCCGGCTCGTCCCGCAGGGTGAAGCCGTCGACCGACACGACGCCGCGCTGCGGCCCGTCGCCGGTCGTCACCCGGACCGCGAGCGCGCCGCCGTGCATGCGCCGGTAGACGTCGACGAAGCGCAGCGTCGCGCCGGCGTCGGCGGATTCGAGCACCAGCACCGGCGCGCCGCGCTCGGCGCGCGCGATCTGCGCCGTCACCGGCGCGGCGCGCAGGCGCCCGCTGAACTGGAACTGCCTCATCTCGCGGTTGCGGATCGTCGCCTTGATGCTCGCCGCGGTGAGCGCCTCGTCGTTGAAGCCGGTCAGGATGTTGGTCGCGACGTCGAGGTCGACGTCGCGGGAATCCTTCGTCTCCCGCGTCTCCTTGCCGGAGCCCGGCGAGGTCATGCTGCGGATGAACGGGCGCGCGTCGGCGATCGGCCCGCGCACCGTCACCTTGTAGACCCCGGCGGCGCGTTCGAGCTGGACCCGCATGTCGTCGCCGGGCGAGAGCTTGAACGAGGCGAGCTCCGCCCTGTCGAGCTGCCCGTCGGCGGACACGGTCACGGTCCCGCGCATCTGCACGGTGCCGCTGTCGAGGGCGAACTCGCGCAGCTCCGTCGAGCCCTCGGGGACGAAGAACGAGAGCTTGCCGGGCCGCCCCGTCGGCTTGACCCAGCCCGGGACCAGGTTGTCGACGACGGCGCGGGTGAGGTCCACCTCCACCTTCGCGCCGGGCTTGGCGTTCGTCCCGAGCGGCAGCGCCACCTTCACCGGCACCGGACCGGTGAGCTGCTGGCCGAAGGCGAGGCCCTTGCGGGCGCGGGCGGCGTCGTCGAGGGTGAAGCTCACGACCGCCTCGCCCGGCGCCGCCTTCGGCTGGCGCACGTCGATCGCCGCCGGCACGCCCCAGAGCCTGCCCTCGCCCTTGATGTTCACGCCGCCGTTGGCGTAGCGCACGTCGAGGTTCGCGCCGTCGAGGCGCTCCTTGCCGAACGCCTTCTCGATCGAGAGGTCCCCGATCCTGCCCGCGATCCGCAGGGGCAGGTCGGCCATCTTCGGCACGTTCTTGAGCGGCAGGGTGAGGGCGATCTTGAGGTCCGCCCGGCCCTTGATCCCGGCCGGGTCGAGGTCGACGCCCGCCGCGCCCTGAAGGAGCGGGGTCTGGAGGAGCGCGCCGAGCGCATCGGCGCCGCCGTCGAGCTTGAGGGCGACGTTCGCCGGCACCTCCCCGGACCACACGTCCGGCACGTCGAAGGTCCCCTCGCTCAGGGCGAGCGCGCGGCCCTCGGCCATCGCGACACGCCCGCGCGGAACGCGGACCTCGGCCCTGGTCCCGGTCGCGAGCCCGGAGGCGGCAAGGCCCGACAGCGGCGGAAGCCCCTCGGCGACTTTCAGCTCGCCGTCGGCTATCGCGAAGGCGACCTTCACGGCGGCGTCCGGGACCGGCCCGTCCGCCATCGCCTTCGCGAGGTCGGGGCCGGAGAGCGCGACCGAGAGGTCGACCAGGTCGGCGGTGCCGGCCCGCAGGTTGCGGACGAGATAATCGCGGACCTTCGGCGAGACGGAGTTCGGCCACAGCCGCAGCGCCGTGCGGACCGCCGTCGCCCGCGCGATGCCTTGGACGGAGAGGGCCTTGGGATCGGCGGCGGTCCCGTAAGCACCGTCGAGGGTCACGTCGAGGGTCGGCCCGGCGAGCTTGAGGCGCTCGAGCACGAGGGCGCCGTCCCCGCCCCGCGCCGTCGCTTCGATCACGGCGATGGCGAACGGCTTCTCCCCGGGTTCCGGGCCCCTGACGACCGCGTCCCGGCCGGAGACCGAGGCTCGCCAGCCGCCGGCCGGGCCCGGCCCGATCTCGGCCTTGAGGCGGACCTCCGTCCCGGCGCTCCTGAACGCGATGTCGTCGAGGGCGAAGGTCCGCCGCGCCTCGTCCCAGACTCCGTGGGCGCTCGCCGCCGCGACGTCGATCGGCGGCATGTCCTTGTCGTCGATCTGGACCATGCCGGCGTTGGTGGCGAGGCGCGTTTCCAGCTTGGCGATCCGCCCGTCGGTGATGATCGCGTCGGCCTGGCCCGAGAGCTTGAGGTCGCTCGTCGCCGGGGCGTTCGACAGCCCCGACAGGAGCAGGAGGTCCTCGATCGGGACCTCCGAGACCGAGATGCTGCCGCCGCGGTGGCGGTTGCCGGCCTTGAGGTCGCCGTTGATGCGCCAGCGCCCGCGCGGGCCCTCGAGGGCAACGTCGAAGCGGCGCCCGTCCGCGCCGCTGCGCTCGAACAGTCCCGTGACCTGGCGGAAGGCCGCCCGCTCGCGCCCGTCCGCCCCGACGAGGGTGAGCCGCGCGTTCGTCACCCGGGCCCGGTCGAGGGCGCCGACGACCCCGCGCGGCTCGAGCACGAGGTCGAACAGGGAGCCGAGGGCGAGCGAGACGAGCGAGGGACCGTCCGTATCCGGGGACGCCGGACCGGGCGCCGCGCCCGGCGGCGGCCAGGTCACGGCCTGCGGCTCGCTGCCCTCGGCGGCGACGAAGGACAGGGTGCCGTCGCGGTTGACGGCGGCGCGGACCTGGAGGTCCCGGAACTCGATGAAGCGCGGCTGCAGGCTCCCGGTCAGGAGCGCCATCGTGTCGACGCCGACGACCGCGTTCGGCGAGCGCAGGACGAGGAGGCCGTCGGGGTTGCGGACGTCGAGGCCGGCGGTGCGCAGCGCCAGCGCCCCGTCCTCGAGGGCGACGGCCGAATCCTTCAGCACGACGTTCCAGCCGGGCCCGATCCGCGACGCGATCGCCGCGGCGACGCGCTCCGACAGGCCCTCGAAGCTCAAGGGGGCGGCGCTGAGGCGCAGGTACAGGAGCCCGGTCGCGAGGCCGAGCACCAGGGCGAGCCCGAGCTTGACGTAGAGCGTGCCGCGCAGGATGCGGCCGAGCCGGGTCCTGCCCCGGCGGCCCCGCCGCAAACGGCGCAGAATGGTGCTCGTCAGATGCTTCATTCCGAGGGCCAGACCGGAGCCGGACGCGAGATGATGATAGTCCAACCGATTGGCGGAAACCTTAACCTTCGGCCACGATGCCCGACAGGGTTTCCGCCCAATCCGTCCGCACCCTCTTCTTAAGTATCGAAAAATCCGTCGAAAGGAAGGCGACATGCCGCTCAAAGCCGGAGACCAGGCGCCCGATTTCACCCTGCCGGCCACCGGCGGGGGCACGATCGGCCTTTCGGCCTTACGGGGCCGCAAGGCGGTCCTGTACTTCTACCCCAAGGACGACACGAGCGGCTGCACCCTCGAGGCGCAGGACTTCAGCCGCCTCAGGCCTGAGTTCGAGGCCGCCGGCACGCAGGTGATCGGGGTCTCGCCCGACGGCCTGAAGAGCCACGAGAAATTCCGGGCGAAGCACGGCCTCGACCTCACCCTCGCCTCCGACGAGGCCAAGGCGACGCTCGAGGCCTACGGCGTCTGGGCCGAGAAGAGCCTGTACGGGCGCAAATACATGGGCGTCGAGCGCACGACCGTGCTCGTCGGCCGGGACGGCAGGATCGCGCGGGTCTGGTCCAAGGTGAAGGTGCCGGGGCACGCCGAGGAGGTCCTGAGGGCCGCGCGGGCGCTGGCGTAGCGCCAACCTCTCCCGAGAGGGAGAGGTCGAGTCGCGCGGCAGCGCGACCGGGTGAAGGCAGAATGCCTGGGGCGGAGCCGGCGCAGATGACGGCCGCTCACGCCTTCTGCGGAGAGGGCCGGCCCTCACCCCTGCCCCTCTCCCGTCCGGGAGAGGGGTTTCCCCTTCCTTAACCCTAACGAGGTCTAATCGCGCCGCACTTCGGTTTCGACGCGTATGGCCTCCGGGTTCTCCCGCTCCTCCACCTTCGGGCGCCGCCCGGCACCTATGCCGGGCACGGTGGCGATTCGGCGCGGCGTGCTCGTCGGCGGCGGCATCGGGGTGGCGCTTATCGCCGTCTGGGCCGCGGCCGCGACCTGGTGCCTCGTGCGCAGCGACACGCTGTCGGCCGGCTTCCTCGCCCGGCAGGGCGCGATCCACGACGCCTACGAGGACCGGATCGGCGACCTGCGGACCCGGCTCGACCGGGTCACGAGCCAGAAGCTCGTCGAGCAGGAGACCATCGAGGGGCGGCTGCGGGAGCTTGCCGCGCGCCAGGCCAGGATCGAGGCGCGGCAGGCGGTCGTGAACCGGCTCGCCGCGGAGGCCGGATCGGCCGCGCTCGCCGCGGGGCCGGCCGCCCCGGAGCCCGCCGACGACCTCGGCCCGGCGAGCGCCTTCGCGCCGCGGGCCCCAAAGCCGCTTCCGGTGCCGGACGCCTTCGACCTGCGCCGGGGGGACGCCCAGCCCTCCGCCCCGGCGCCGGATCGGACCAGACCGGCGCAAGGGGCGCTTCAAGGGACGCCGCACGAGCGCGTCTCGCGCCTCGACCGCTCGCTCAAGGCCGTGGAGGCGGCCCAGCTGCAGTCGGTCGAGGCCATGCGGCGGCGGTCGGACGGTCTCGCCATGCGCCTGCGGCTGGCGATCGAGACGACCGGGATCGAGCCGGAGCGGCTCGAGAAGCCCCGCGGCGGGATCGGCGGCCCCTTCGTGCCCCTTCCCTCCCCGTCGGGGAGCGACGCCTTCGAGCTTGCGGCCGCGCAGGCGAAGGCGAGCCTGATGCAGCTCGCGCGCCTGCGCCAGGCGAGCGCCGCCCTGCCGCTCGAGCGCCCGACGAGCGGCGAGGCCGACCTCACGAGCGGCTTCGGCATGCGGATCGACCCGTTCACCCGCGGCCCGGCCATGCACACCGGGCTCGACTTCAAGGCCGACCACGGCGCGCGGGCGCGCGCGACCGCGGCCGGGACCGTCGTCACGGCGGAGTATTCCGGTGGCTACGGCCGGATGGTCGAGATCGACCACGGCAACGGCCTCTCGACCCGCTACGCCCACCTCTCGGCGATCACCGTCGCGCCCGGCCAGGCGGTCGCGGCCGGCGCGGTCGTCGGGCGCGTCGGCTCGACCGGGCGCTCGACCGGCGCCCACCTCCACTACGAGACCCGCATCGACGGCGTGCCGGTGGACCCGCGCCGCTTCCTGCGCGCCGGCGCAAGGCTGCGCGGCTCGGCGGTCGCGGCGCTGCCTTAAGGGCTGCCCGGCGCCCTCGCGCCCCGCGCCGGGAGGTTGCCGGCCGGAGCGGGCGCTACCGCCGCTCCTTTGACGGGAGCCTTGATCGCCTCGACGATGGTCTCAACGGTCGCGGTCACGGCGGCCGAGGAGCACGCGGATGCAGATCAATCCCTACCTGATGTTCAACGGCGGCTGCGAGGAGGCGTTCAGGCTCTACGAGCGGGTCCTCGGCGGCCGGATCGAGATCATGCTCCCGCACGAGGGGCCGGCGGCGGAGCACGTCCCGCCCGAATGGCGGAGCAAGATCATGCATGCCCGGCTCGTCGTGGGCGACATGGTGCTGATGGCGTCCGACGCCCCGCCCGGCCGCCAGGGGGAGGGGATGGAGGGCTTCTTCGTGAACGTCGGCGTCGAGGACCCGGCCGAGGCGGAGCGCATCTTCCACGCGCTCGCCGAGGGCGGGACGGTGCGGATGCCGATCCAGGAGACCTTCTGGGCGGTGCGCTTCGGCATGCTCGTCGACCGCTTCGGCACGCCCTGGATGGTCAACTGCGAGAAGGCCGGCCGATGAAGACGCTCGCCGTCGTCGTGATCGTGCTCGCCGTCGCGGTCGCCGCCGTGCTCGTGCTTGCGGCGAAGAAGCCCGCCACGTTCCGCATCGCGCGCTCGATCCGCATCGCGGCGCCGCCTCAAAGAATCTTCGCGCTCATCGACGACTTCCGCGCCTGGAGCGCCTGGTCGCCGTGGGAGAAGATGGACCCCGCCCTGAAGCGCACCCACGGCGGCGCGCCGCGCGGCACGGGCGCCGTCTACGCCTGGGAGGGCAACCGCAAGGTCGGCCAGGGGCGCATGGAGATCGTCGAGGCGTCGCCGCCGTCCAGGATCGCGATCAGGCTCGATTTCCTCAAGCCCTTCGAGGCCCACAACACCGCCGAGTTCACCCTCGTGCCCGAGGGCGACGCGACCGGGGCCGTCACTGAAGTCACCTGGGCCATGACCGGCCCCAACGTCTTCATGGGCAAGGTGATGGGCGTCTTCGTCGACATGGACCGCATGATCGGCCGCGACTTCGAGCGGGGCCTCGCGAACCTCAAGGCGGCGGCGGAAGGGTCGCCGTCGTCT
>DASVPW010000148.1:0-4888 GCA_036389455.1 Beijerinckiaceae bacterium | reverse complement strand
GGGCGTCGTGCGCGACAACGGCGGCCACATGGTCGCGCTCAAATGGTCGATGAAGAACCTCTACGGCGTCGAGCCCGGCGAGGTCTATTGGGCCGCCTCCGACGTCGGCTGGGTCGTCGGCCACTCCTACATCGTCTACGCGCCGCTGCTGCACGGCTGCACCTCGATCCTCTACGAGGGCAAGCCCGTCGGCACGCCCGATGCCGGCGCCTTCTGGCGCGTCGTCGCCGAGCACGGCGTCACGACGCTGTTCACCGCGCCGACGGCGTTCCGGGCCATCAAGAAGGAGGACCCGAACGCCGAGCATCTCAAGCGCTACGATCTCTCGCGCTTCCGCGCCCTCTTCCTCGCCGGCGAGCGGGCGGACCCCGACACCCTGCAATGGGCCGAGCGCATCCTCGGCGTGCCGGTGATCGACCATTGGTGGCAGACCGAGACCGCCTGGGCGATCGCCGGCAACCCGCTCGGCCTCGGGCTCCTGCCCGTCAAGCACGGCTCGCCGACCGTGCCCATGCCGGGCTACGACCTCAAGGTTTTGGACGAGGGCGGCAAGCCGGTGCCGCCGAACACCATGGGGGCGCTCGCGGTGAAGCTGCCGCTGCCGCCCGCCTGCCTGCCGACCCTGTGGAACGCCGACGAGCGCTTCCGCGAGAGCTACCTCACCCTGTTCCCCGGCTACTACACGACCGCGGACGCGGGCTTCATCGACGAGGACGGCTACGTCTACGTCATGGGCCGCACCGACGACATCATCAACGTCGCCGGCCACCGCCTCTCGACCGGCGGCATGGAGGAGGTGCTCTCCTCGCATCCCGCTGTCGCCGAATGCGCCGTGATCGGGATCAAGGACGCGCTGAAGGGCGAGGTCCCGTGCGGATTCGTGGTCCTGAAGGCGGGCGTCGCGACGGCCCCGAACGTAGTCGAGAGCGAGCTCGTCGGCCTCGTGCGGGAAAAAATCGGGCCGGTGGCGGCGTTCAAGCTCGCGATCACGGTCGGGCGCCTGCCGAAGACCCGTTCCGGCAAGATCCTGCGCGGCACCATGAAGAAGATCGCCGACGGCGATCCCTGGTCCATGCCGGCGACGATCGACGACCCGGCGGTGCTCGACGAGATCGGGGCGGCGCTGAAGGAAAAGGGGCTCGCCGCTTAGGCCTCGCGTTCATGCCGAGGCTCAGCCCCTTCGGGCTTCGCGCCGCAGGATGAGGAGCGCTTTGCGGGGTTGACAGCCGCCTGCGAACAGCGTGATACTTAACCTCATGGTTAAGTATCAGCAACCCGCGCTCGACCGCACCTTCGCGGCTCTCGCCGACCCGACCCGCCGCGCGCTGATCGCGCGGCTCGGCGAAGGCGAGGAGCTTTCGGTGTCCGAGCTCGCGCGGCCCTTCCCGGTCTCGCTGCCGGCGATCATGAAGCATCTCGACGTGCTCTCGGATGCCGGGCTCGTCGCGCGCACGAAGACCGGGCGCACCGTGTCCTGCCGGCTCACCGCCGCGCCCATGGAGGACGCGATGAACTGGCTCGAGCGGTATGCCCGCTTCTGGTCCGACAAGCTCGATCGTCTCGCCGCTTTCGTGGAGGAAGAACCATGCCCGCCAGCGCCGCCCTTGCCCAAAAGCCCAGCCTCACGCTCAAGCGCCGGCTCAACGCCCGGCCCGAAAAGGTCTACGCGGCCTGGACCGACCCGACGAAGCTAGCGCGCTGGATGGGCGGGGAAGGGGTCGAGTGCCTCTCGACCGAAGCCGACGCGCGCGTCGGCGGGCGCTATCGCTTCCGCATGCGCTCGCCCGACGGCGAGGAGCACGACGTGAGCGGCGTCTATCGCGAGGTCGTGCCGAACGAGAAGCTCGTCTTCACCTGGGCCTGGCGCACGACGCCGGAGCGCGAGTCGCTCGTCACGGTGTCGCTCAGGCCGGACGGCGACGGCACCCTGCTGACGCTGACCCATGAGCAGTTCTTCGACGAGGCGGCGCGCGACCGTCACCAGCATGGCTGGACGGGCTCGCTCGCTCGGCTCGAGCGTGCGCTGCCGGATCTCTGAACCGAAGCTTCGACCAACCACAGGAGAGGACCATGAAGCTCTACGGATTCCCGCCGTCGCCCAACACCTGGAACGTGCGCGCGACCGCGGCCCATCTCGGCGTCGCGATCGAGGAGGTGCTGGTCGATCTTGGCAAGGGCGAGCAGCGCGCGCCCGATTATCTCGCCCTCAACCCGACCGGCCGCACGCCGACGCTCGTCGACGGCGACTTCGTGCTGTGGGAGTCGGCCGCGATCATGCAGTACATCGCGAGCCGCAAGCCGAACACGCTCTGGCCGGAGGATGCGCGCACGCGCGCCGACATCATGCGCTGGCAGAGCTGGCACCTGCAGCATTGGTCGGCGGGCGCCTGCACGCCGCTCCTGTTCGAGCGCTTCGTGAAGCCGTTCTTCGCCATGGGCGCGCCGGACGAGGCGGTGGTCGCACGGGCGATGGAGAACTTCCGCCGGGAGGCGGCGGTGCTTGACCGTCACCTTGCGAGCCGGCCCTATCTCGTCGGCAACGGCCCGACGCTTGCGGACTTCTCCGTCGTGTCGCCGCTCGTCTATGCCCATGAGGGCCAGCTGCCGATCGGCGACTATCCGCATCTGCGCGACTGGTCGGCGCGCATCCTCGCGCTGCCGGCCTGGCGCGAGACCGCTCCCCGGCGTCCCGCGGCGGCGGCCTGATCCGAAGCGCGACAGAGGAGAATGACATGCAACCGCATCCGATCGTCTCGCGCAAGGAATGGCTTGCCGCCCGCAAGGCGCTGCTCGCCAAGGAAAAGGAGCTGACGCGCTTGTCCGACCGCGTCAGCGCCGAGCGTCGCGCCCTGCCCTGGGTCAAGGTCGAGAAGGAGTACGTCTTCGAAGGCCCGGAGGGGCGCCAGACGCTCGCCGAGCTCTTCGAGGGCAAGAGCCAGCTCGTGGTCTATCACTTCATGTTCGGCCCGGGCTGGACGGAGGGCTGCCACGGCTGCTCCTTCATCGCCGACCATATGGACGGCGCGAACCTGCATCTGCAGCACCACGACGTGTCGCTGGTCGCGGTCTCGCGCGCGCCCTGGCGCGAGTTCGAGCCCTTCAGGAAGCGCATGGGCCGGCGCTTCAAATGGGTCTCGTCGCACGCCAGCGACTTCAATTTCGACTACGACGTCTCCTTCACGGCGGAGAGCCTCGCCAAAGGCCCGGCCTTCTACAATTTCACGCCGCGCGAGAGCGCGGACGAGGGCGAGGGGCCGGGCGTCAGCGTGTTCTGCAAGGACGAGGCCGGCAACGTGTTCCACACCTACTCGGCCTACGCGCGCGGCCTGGACATCCTGCTCGGCACCCACCACTGGCTCGACCTCACGCCCAAAGGCCGCGACGAGAAGACCACCATGGATTGGGTACGCCTCCACGACGAGTACGAGGCGGCCGGCCAGGGCTGCTGCGCAGGGAAGGAGCGCGCGGCCTGAGCCGCCCGCCCATCTCTCCGGAAAAGCGCCCTACTCCTCGTCCTCGTGCGCCGGGCGCTTGAGCTGCTTGAGCTTGGCGAAGACCGAGTCGGCGTCGAACTTCTCCTCCTCGGCCGGGCGGCGCGGCTCGCCTGGCGCGAAGGTCTCGCGCTCGCGCTCGGGCGCGGGCTCGGGCGCCGTCGAGACCTCTGCGGGCAGGAGCGTCTGGCCGCCGTCCGGGGGCGCGGCCTGCGGCTTGTCCTTGGCGGCGCGCTGGACCTCGAAGTCGAGCTCGATCTGCGAGGCGAGGCCCAGCGTCACCGGGTCCATCGGCTGGAGGCTTGCGGAGTTCCAGTGGGTGCGCTCGCGGACCTGCTGGATCGTCGTCTTGGTGGTGCCGACGAGGCGCATGATCTGCGCGTCCTTCAGCTCCGGGTGGTTGCGCAGGAGCCAGAGGATCGCGTTCGGGCGGTCCTGGCGGCGCGACACCGGCGTGTAGCGCGGGCCCTTCTTGGTCCGCTTCGGCTCCGGCAGCTTGACCTTCGACTGCGCCATCTTGAGCCGGTAGTCGGGGTCGCTTTGCGCCTTCTCGAGCTCCTCGCGGGTGAGCTGGCCGTTCGACACGGGATCGAAGCCCTTGATGCCGGCCGCGACCTCGCCGTCCGCGATGCCCTTCACCTCGAGCGGGTGGAGCTTGCAGAAATCGGCGATCTGTTCGAACGACAGGGACGTGTTCTCGACGAGCCACACGGCCGTGGCCTTGGGCATGAGCGGCGCCTGCTGCACGGGGCAACCTCCTTTGTTCCTTCTTCCGCGCGGGCGGCGCGCGGGCAAAATCCTCTCGCGCTCCGGCCCGGTCGCGGACCGGAGCATCTCGTCTCACGGGGTGAGGGAAACGCCGCCTATATAGGCCCGCCGGGGGCGGCTTGCAAACGGATTGGCAAGGCGGGGCCGGCCGTTCTAACCTTCCGGCCGCTCATGACCCCGTGGAGGAAGCCCCATGGCGTTCGACCCGTTCCTGGAGGAGAAGCCGCGCCTAAAGCCCGCCGCCCACGAGGTCGGGCAGGACCTGTCGACGCTCTCGGTCTCGGAGCTCGACGAGCGCATCGAGATCCTCGAGCGCGAGATCGAGCGCCTCAGGGAGGCGCGGTCGGGCAAGGAGGCGACCCGCAACGCCGCGAGCGCATTTTTCAAGTCGTAAAGACGCTTCCTCTCCCGCGAGCGGGAGCGATGAAAAAGGGCCCGGCTTTCGCCGGGCCCCGAGTGTCTTGGTCGCCCTTGCGAGCGGTCCGGCTTTTAGGAGCCGAACTTGTAGTTGATGCCGACGCGGGCGACGAAGAAGCCGTCGTCGTCGTTGCCGCGCCCGAACAGGCCGAAGTTGTTGCCGCGGATCGGGGCGCCGGTGTTCGACACGCCGACGATGTTGGTGCCGCCGA
>DASVPW010000147.1:0-30144 GCA_036389455.1 Beijerinckiaceae bacterium | reverse complement strand
CGTCATCACCGGCACCATCAAGGCGAACTTCCCGACCCGCATCTCCTTCCAGGTCACGTCGAAGATCGACAGCCGCACGATCCTCGGCGAGATGGGGGCCGAGCAGCTCCTCGGCCAGGGCGACATGCTCTACATGGCGGGCGGCGGGCGCATCACCCGGGTGCACGGCCCGTTCGTGTCCGACACCGAGGTCGAGAAGGTCGTGGCGCACCTGAAGCGCCAGGGCCGCCCGGCCTACCTCGACGCCGTCACCTCCGAGGAGGACGGCGAGGGCGGCTCCGGCGAGGGCGGCGGTGCCGACACGCCGATCTTCGACAAGGGCGAGTTCGGGGCCGAAGGCGCCGACGTCTACGACCAGGCGGTCGCCGTGGTGCTGCGCGACAAGAAGGCCTCGACTTCCTACATCCAGCGCCGCCTCCAGATCGGCTACAACCGCGCCGCCTCCCTCATGGAGCGCATGGAGCACGAAGGCATCGTCGGCCCCGCGAACCACGCCGGCAAGCGGGAGATTTTGCTGGAGACCGCCGGGGCGGAGGACGACGACGATTGAGCCGCATTCGCTGGCTCAGCATCAATCCTCCTCATGCTGAGGTGCCGGCGCGAAGCGGCGGCCTCGAAGCACGCATCGCGTCGGGACGCCATGTCGGCGGAGTGCGTCCTTCGAGGCTCGCTTCGCTCGCACCTCAGGATGAGGACGGTGTTTTGATGGCACCGGTCCTAGATTCGCCACAGCGCCTCCCTAGCGCTCGTCTCATGCCCTTTCCAACCGTCGCCCTGACGCGCCTCGCGGCCGGCCTCGTTCTCGCGGCGGGCCTTGCCGGCCCGGCCATGGCCCAGAGCGGGAACCCGCTCGAGTGGCTGTTCGGCAAGAAGCCCGAGCCGGCGCGGCCCGCGCCCGCCGAGCCGGCCCCGAGTACCGCTCCGGCGCCGCCGGCCAAGGTCGTCCTGCCGCCGCGGCGCCCCGCCTCGCTTTCCGGCCCGGCCCCGGCGGAGCCGGGGCAGGCGGCGCAACCCTCTCCGGCCCCAGCGCCGGGCGCCGCGCCCGCGCGTCCGCAGCAGGCGGCTCCCGCGCCGGCCGCCGCGCCCCAAGCCCCGCCGGCGGTCGCGGCGGCGAGCCTCACGCCGAGCGCGGCCGCCGAGCCGCTCGGCGAGAAGCAGATCGTCGAGCGCGCCAACGCCTACTTCAACGGCATGTCGAGCCTCGTCGGGGACTTCGTGCAGACCGGCGGCGACGGGCGGCGGCTCACCGGCAAGCTCTACCTCCAGCGCCCCGGCAAGATCCGCTTCGAATACGACGCGCCCGCCACCATCGAGGTGATCGCGGACGGCTCCTCGGTCGCGGTGCGCGACCGCAAGCTCGCGACGCAGGACCTCTATGCGATCTCGCAGACGCCCCTGAAGTTCCTGCTGCGCGAGCGGATCAACCTCGGCCAGGACGTGCGCATCGTCGGCGTCTCGAACGAGCCCGAAGGCGCCCGCATCCTCCTGGAGGACAAGTCGACGCTCGGCGGCACGTCGAAGATCGCGCTGTTCTTCGACCGCGACGTGCGCACGCTCCAGCGCTGGCGCATCGTCGACCCGCAGGGCTTCACCACGATCGTGGCGCTGTCGAACCTCGACGCCACCCGCCGCGTCGACCCGCGCCTGTTCGTGATCAACTACGAGCGCATGCTCGAGGACAAGCGGTAGGACGAGCCCGGACGGATTCGGCCGCGGCTCTCACGTTCACCGTCTCCCTTCATCGCGCAGGATGGACACCGGCCTTGCCGCGATGAGGTTGGCGAGGGTCTCGATCGTCGAGGGGTCGGCGGCGCCGTCGATGCGCGCGGGGCGGAAGTGGCGCTGGAAGGCGCGCACCACCGCCGCCGTCGCCTCGTCGAAGACGCCGGTGACGGGGACGCCGTAGCCGTACATCGCGAGCTGCGCCTGGAGCGCGCGCACGGGTGGGCCGCGGTCGCGGAAGGCATAGAAACGCCCGTCGCGGATCGGCGCCGGCTCGACCCAGTGGCCGGCGCCCGCCCGGTAGAGCGCGTCCCAGGGGAAGAGCTCGCCGGGGTCGTCCTTGCGGGCGGGCGCGACGTCCGAGTGCCCGATGACCCGGTCGGCACGGATCTTCCAGCGCCGGACGAGGTCGAGAGAGAGCGCGATCACCGCCTCGATCTGCGCCGCCGGGTAGGGCGGCAGGCCGCCGGCGTGGCCGGGATTGGCGATCTCGATCCCGATCGAGCGGGAATTCACGTCGGAAAGGCCCTCCCAGGACGAGACCCCGGCGTGCCAGGCGCGGCGCGCCTCCGGCACGAGCTGGACCGTGCGCCCATCCTCGAACACGAGGTAATGGCAGGAGACTTTCGCGGCCGGGCTGCACAGGCGCTTCAAGGCCTCGTTCGCGTCCGGCATGCCGGTGTAGTGCAGGAGGAGGATGTCCGGGCGGCGAGCGCCATCGCGCTCGTCCTGGTTCGGCGACGGCACGACCTCGGCGGCGACCCGGCTCTCGGGCTTGCCGAGGACGCTCACGGCTTCAAGCCCCGCTCCGCCGCGATCCGGTCGAAGGCGGCGTTGACGGCGGCGAGGCGGTGCGTCGCGATGGCGACGGCCTCCGGCGGCAGGCCGCGGGCGATCTCCCTGTCGGGGTGGATCTCGGCGACGAGCTTCCGGTAGTGCCGCCTCAAGGCCTCGTCGTCCATGGCGCGGTCGGCGCCGAGCACCAGGTAGGGGTCGTCCGGGCGCCGGACGTGTCGCGCCGCGATGCGCTCGAAATCGTGCCCGGAAAAGCCGAGGATCTCGGCGACCCGGCGCACGTAGGCGAATTCCGCCTCGTGCACGGCGCCGTCGGCGGTCGCGATGTCGAAGAGGCCGTCGACGAGATCTTCCAGCAGCGCCGGCTCGTCCCGGAACGCCTCGGCGATCTGGCCGGCGTAGGCCTCGAACCCTTCGGTCGTGCCCTTGGCGAGATCGAACAGGCGCTGGACGTTGCGGTGCTCCTCCGGCGGCACCTCGACGAGCTTCTCGAACGCCTCGACCTCCGAGCGCAGCACGACCCCGTCCGCCTTCGCCATCTTGGCCGAGAGCGCGATGAGACCGGTGGTGAAGACCACGTCGCGCGGCGGGGTCCCGAAGGGCGCGCCCTCCCGGTCGACGAGGACGTGGCCCGCGAAGGCGCCGAGAAGCGCCCCGAGCGGGCCGCCGACGGCGTAGCCGAGCCCCGCGCCGCCGAGCTTTCCCCAGATCGAGACCATGCCGGGTCACTACCAGAACCGGCGCAAACGAAAAGGCCGCGGCAAGCCACGGCCTTCCCGAGGAGCGGTTTAGCGGTTCAGTCGGCGCAGTAGTAGAGCCCGTCGCGGCCCCGGTAGACGCCGTAGGGGCACACGTCCGGCCCCGGGGCGGTCGCGGCGCCGACGACCGCTCCGCCGACCGCCCCGACCGCGGCGCCGGCGAGCGCTCCGCCGGCCCGGCCGGTGGCGGCGCCGCCGATCGCGGCGCCCGCGAGGCCGCCGATCACGGCGCCTCCGGCCGCGCGCTCGCCGGGCGTGTTGCAGGAGGCGACCGAGAGGGCGAGGGCGCCCGCGGCGACGACGGAAAGAAGCTTTTTCATCGGAAGCATCCCTGTTTCGGGGGTTCGGAAGTGAAGGCCGCGATTCGGCGGCGGCACCGTAGCTTGGCCTTGGCCGGACGCAAACGCCCCGGCCGTCGCCGAGTTCCCGGATCCGGCCCGATATCCTCTTGACTTGGACGCGGGGCCGCGCAGCCTCGCGGCATGACCGACATCCCCAAGGCCCTCTTCTTCGACGTCTTCGGCACCCTCGTCGACTGGCGCACCGGCATCGCCCGCGAGAGCGAGCGCATCCTCGCGCCCCTCGGCTACAGCCTCGACTGGACGGCCTTCGCCGACGCCTGGCGGGGCGAGTACCAGCCCGCCATGAAGGAAGTGCGCTCAGGCCGCGTCCCGTTCTCGAAGCTCGACGTGCTGCACCGGGGAAACCTCGAGAGGATCCTGCCGCGGTTCGGGATCGCCGGCCTTTCCGAGGAGACCCTGCGGGCCCTCAACCTCGCCTGGCACGTGCTGCCGGCCTGGCCCGAGGTGCCGGGCGCCATGGCGCGGCTCAAGCCCCGCTTCCTCCTGGCGCCGGTCTCGAACGGCAACATCTCGCTGATGGTCGACCTCGCCCGCGCGAACGACCTGCCCTGGGACGCGATCCTCGGCGCCGAGGTCGCGGGCGACTACAAGCCGAAGCCGCGGGTCTATCTCGCCGCCGCCGAGGCGCTCGACCTTCAGCCTCGCGAATGCATGATGGTCGCGGCCCACTCCTACGACCTGAAAGCGGCCGCGGCCTGCGGCTTCATGACGGCCCATATCGCCCGCCCCGACGAATCCGGCCCCGGCACGGGCGAGGCCGCGCCGACGGTGCCCGTCGACATGGCGGCCGCGAACCTCAGCGACCTCGCCGATCAGTTCGGCCCGCCGCGGCCGCTCTGAGCGAGGGCGGCGAGGACCGCCGCCAGAGCCTCCTCCGGCGCGGCCCAGGTCCAGCCCGGCATCTGGTGGCGGAACCAGGTGAACTGGCGCTTGGCGTAGCGGCGGGTGTCGCCCTGGCCGCGGGCGATCGCCTCGTCGAGCCCGATTTCGCCGCGCAAGTGCGCGAGGAGGCCCGGGACCCCGTGGGCGCGCATGACCGGCAGCATCGGGTCGAGCCGGCGCTCGGCCAGCGCCCGCACCTCGTCGAGCGCGCCTCCTTCGACCATGGCGACGAAGCGCGCGTCGATGCGGCGGCGGAGCTCGTCGCGGTCGGGCGCGAGGAAGACGCGCACGGTCGCGGCGCCGGCGAGGGGGCCCGGCTGCTTCTTGCCCTGGAAGGCGAGGAGCGACTGCCCCGTCGCCGCGACGACCTCGAGCGCGCGCAGGATCCGCAGGCGGTCGTTCGGCCGAAGGCGCTCCGCCATGGCGGGATCGCGGGCGCGAAGCTCCGCATGCAGCGCCGGCGTCGCCCGCCCCTCGGCCGCGCTCCTCACCCGCTCGCGCACGTCCGCCGGCACCGGCGGGATGTCCGAGAGGCCGTCGATGAGCGCCTTGAAGTAGAGCCCCGTGCCGCCGACGAGGATCGGCAGGCGCCGGTCGCGGCGCGCTTGCGCCAGCCCCTCGGCGGCGTCGAGCAGGTAGTGCCCGACCGAGAAGTTCACGGCCCCGTCCACGTGCCCGTAGAGCCGGTGCGGGGCCTCTCGCTCCTCCGGCGGCGTCGGACGGGCGGTGAGCACGGCGAGATCCCGGTAGACCTGCATCGAGTCGGCGTTGATCACCACGCCGCCGAATCTCCGGGCGAGGTCGAGCGCCAGCGCCGACTTGCCCGAGGCCGTCGGGCCTGCAATGAGGACGGCCCCTGTCTTGTCGAGCATCCGGACGCCCGTGCTTGTCGCGACCCTCATAGCAAACCCGCGCGCGCCCGCCATCACGGCCGCGGTGCTGCGCGAGGCGCGGGCGGCGCTCGGCACGGGGCATCCCGCCCACCGCCTGCACGGCGAGATCGCGGCGGATTGCCTCCTGGACGAGAGCGCCGACGCCGAAGCCCGCATCGCCGCCTTGCGCTCCGCCCTTTCGGGGCAGCCGATCGACGTCGTGGTGCAGCCCGCCGGAAAAGGCCGGCGCAAGCGCCTGTTCCTGGCCGACATGGATTCGACCATGATCGGGCAGGAGTGCATCGACGAGCTCGCCGACTACGTCGGCCTCAAAAGCGAGGTGGCGGCCATCACCGAGCGCGCCATGCGCGGCGAGATCGCCTTCGAGCCGGCGCTCCGCGAGCGGGTCGCGCTGCTCGAAGGCCTGCCGCTCGGGGTCGTCGACGAGATCCTCGCGAACCGCATCACGCTCACGCCCGGCGGGCGCACGCTCGTGCGGACCATGCGGGCGCACGGGGCCCATGCGTGCCTCGTGTCCGGCGGCTTCACGCTGTTCACCGGGCCGGTCGCCCAGAGGATCGGGTTCGACGAGCACCGTTCCAACCGGCTCGTGATCGAAGACGAAAGGCTCGCCGGCC
This sequence comes from Beijerinckiaceae bacterium, assembly GCA_036389455.1. Taxonomy (GTDB): domain Bacteria; phylum Pseudomonadota; class Alphaproteobacteria; order Rhizobiales; family Beijerinckiaceae; genus JAJKJG01. The sequence goes on along the minus strand of DASVPW010000147.1, from coordinate 24,115 downwards.
GCGTCGAGGAGCCGATCCTCGGGCGCGAGGCGAAGCTCGCGGCGCTCAATGAGCTGCGCGGGCGCCTCGGCCTCTCGCGCGAGGACACGCTCGCCGTCGGCGACGGGGCGAACGACCTCGCGATGCTCGGCGAGGCCGGCCTCGGCGTCGCCTTTCGGGCAAAGCCCGCGGTCGCGGCCGCCGCCCACGCCCGCATCGACCACGGCGACCTCACGGCGCTCCTCTACGCACAGGGCTACACGGCGGCGGAGATGGTGGAGGGCTGATCACCTCTCCCGCGGAGCGGGAGAGGTCGAGTCGGCGAAGCCGACCGGGTGAGGGCTACGCCATCGCCTCCCGCGCCTCCGGCGCGCGTGCCGCGACGGCGGCGAAGACGAAGACCCGCACCAGGTTCGCGAAGAACGCGACGGCGCCGGCGAGCCACAGGAGCGAGGCGCCGATGGCGAGAGCGGGGTTGTGGTGCGCGATCGAGAGGTAGATGCCCGCCGGGAACACGAGAGCGCTCGGCGCCGACAGGACGAAGTGCGCGAGCGCGATGCGCGACTGCGAAAGCGACGGCCAAGTCCTGTAGACGAGCCCGAACAGGGCGAGCGAGGTCCAGCCCAGGAGGTTCAGGTGCGCGTGCACCGGCGCGAGCTGGAAGTCGTGGGCGACGCCCATGAAGATGCCCATCGCGACGCCGCCGATCAGACAGGCGGCGGCGGTCAGGACGAAGAAGGTGTCGATGCGGCGCATGTTCGCCCCTTGCTGTGATCGGAGGCGACGCACTTAAAAGCAGGTCCGCGCTCCGGCAACGAAATAGGGTTTCGGCACGGTTGCAGCGTTTCGCGACTGTTTCGCCGGCTTCTCCTCGTCAGCGTGTCCGTCACACCCGCGGCGGCAGGTCAGCGAAGGGGCGCGAGCCGTCGCGCACGGCCTCGAGCTCGGCGAGCTCCTCGTCGCGCCGGTGGTAGCCGCATTCCGCGATGAGCCTCTTCGCCTCGGCGAGGTCCGCCCGCGCCTCCTCGTGCAGCCGCGCCGCCTCGCCGGCCTCAAGCGCGGCCGGCCTCGCCAGCTCGCCGTCGATCGTGCCGGCAAGCGGCGCGAAGGCCGCGATGCGCGCGAAGGCGAGCCGCGCACGTTCGAGCGCCACGTCGCATAAAAAGAGCCGCATCGGCCCCGGCTCGGCGATCTCCGCGACCTCGTCGAGGTCGCGCGCGGCGCCGTCCCAGTCGCCGACGCTGCGGCGGAAGGCGGCGCGGGCGAGGAGGCCGCGGGGGATGTGATGCGCTGTCCCGGCACCGCGCAGGCCGTCGACGGCCTCGTCGAGGCGCGCGCCGGCGGAGCGTGCGTCCTCGCGCGCCGCGGCGGCAGGCCTCTGCGGACCGTCCCCGTCGAGCGCCAGACCGAGATGGGCGCGGCCCAAGGTCAGCGTGTCCAGGGCAATATCTAGAAGCCACTTATTTCCGCTCGCAATGACGATTGTCTTGGTCGCTCGGTCGCGGGCGGCGGCGTGGCCGCCCTTGGCCAGCAGCAGGTCGCAACACTGATAGCCTTGCAGGGAATAGAGCAGCGGGTAGTCGGGCTGCCACCTCGCCTGCCTTTGCTCGGCGTCGGCGAACAGGCGCGCGGCCTCGTCGCGCCGGCCGGCGGCGTGCAGCGCGTCGGCATGGGTTGTGCGCTTGCTCAACATTTGAAATTCGTCGTCGCTGCGGTCGGCATGGGCGACGGATCGTTCCGCCGCCGCCACGGCGGCGGCGACCGCGCCGGCCAGCAGCTCGGCTTGGCTGAGATTGGAGGCGGCGATCGCGGCATTGAGCCAGTCCTCCGTGGCCTCGTCCATCCGTAGGCCGGCACGCTCGGCCGGCAGCGCCTCGGCGAATCGCCCCTGCGCGCGCAGGCGTTGGGCAGCCTCGCTGAGCACCCACGATTGGTCGGCCGCTGTCAGCGTGGCGACCGGCGTCGCGTAGGGCTTGTCGAAGAACCAGGAGATCGCCGCGAGGTCGCTGCCGATGGCGCCGAGCTTTTTGCGGGCATAGAATTCGATTCCGCCGTCGGGCTGCCGCCGACAGATGCGGTCTCTGTAAATCTCCTCGAGCGCCTCCTGGTGCCGACCGGCGCGGCAGCCGTGGGCGACGGCCTGGTAGAGCGGCGCGAGGTCTTCGAGGGTGGGCGTCTCGCCTTCCTCGGCGGTGTCGCGCAGGTGATCGTAGAGCCGGCCGTGTGCGGCCTTCCAGGCCGCCTCGTTCCTCTGCCGCAGCCGCTCGCCGAACCACTCGCGCACCAGCGGATGGGCGTCGAGCGCGTCGCGCTCGGCGGGGTCCGGCGGCGCCAGCAGGCGCACCTCGCGCAGGCGCGCGACGGCGCGCCGCCACTCGTCCTCGCCGAGCTTGACGATCGGATCGGTGAGGCCCTCGATCGCGGGCTCGGCGCGCAGCGCGTCGAGACAATCGCCGCTCGCCGGCCGGTCGAACAGGCCGACCATGTGCATGATCGCGAGCAGCAAGGGCTGTCCCGCAAGCCACTCCTTCTCGTAGGACTCCATCACGCGCCGGGCGTGGTCGTGGCGCGGGTTGTCCTTGTCGTGAGCGAGTCCGCGGATATGGTCGCGCCGACGCACGTCGCCAGTCTGCGTCTCCTTGAGGAAGCTCGCCAGCAGACCGAGGGCGAGAGGATGGCCGCCGAAGTCGCGCGCCGCGACTATGAGTTCCTTGTCGGTGCCCCACACACCGTTGTCGCGCAAGAGCGCCGCGCCGGCCTCGTCCGACAGCCTCGTCACATCGACGACCGGCGCGGCGCCGTCCTTCCCGCGGGCGATGTCGGCGATTTCGAGCCGGCTCGTCAGCACGATCAGACCGTGCGCCTCGGCTGGCGGCACGGCAGCGAACCGGCGCAGAAGCGCGCGCAGTCCAATGTCCTTCAATTGGCCGACCTGCGGGCCGGGACCGTGCTGCAGCGGCTCGACGCCATCGAGCACGAGCAGCACACGGCGCCGCATCATCGCCTCGGCGATCGCCTCGCCCTTGGCGCTGGCGCTCGTCGTCTCAAGCGCGATGCCGAGCCTGTCGAGGGCCCAGTTGAGGAACTGCTCCGCCGAGGTCGCGCGCTCTTTCGTGCCCTGGCTGTAGAACGACCAGCCGAGCACGGCCTCGGCGCCGCGGTAATTGTCGTTCCGCATTCGCTCGAGCCACTCGTTGGCGAGCGCCGACTTGCCCGCGCCGCCCTCGGCCACGAGCGAGAGGATGTTGGTCTTCGGCTCGGCCCAGGCCTCCTCGAGGCGCTTCAGCTCGGCGTCGCGGCCGACAAGATTTTCATAGGCCGTCTCGGGGAGATGGGCGGTGTCGACAATGATCCGGCCGGCCGCGGTCTCGACGACGCCTTGGACGGCCTTCGGCTCTTCGGCAAGAACCTCCGGCCGTGCCGCCGTCTTTTCCGCCATGACCTGGGCGACGGCGTCCACGACCTCATTGGCGATCGCGGCCATTTCCTTGTCCCTGGCCTTGCGGGGGAAATCCGACAGCGGCTTGCCGGCCTTCGGGCGAAGGTTTAGCTCCATCAGCCACGGCACCGCCTTCGTCGGGAAGTGGTTGAGCACGATCGGGAAGAATTGGACGCTCTCGCCTTTGGCCTGCCGCTCCTGGATGGTCTTGATCTCGAAGTTGACGACGACCTCCGAGGCGAGCGAGTGGACGGAGACCAGGAGGATGAACAAGTCGCAGGCCTTGAGCTGCGCCTCGATCTCCTTCTTCCACTTGTCTCCGGGGCGAATGCCTTCGTCGACCCAGATGTGGACGATGCCGTTGAGCATGGCGGGCGCGAGGTAGGACTGGACATAGCTGCGCCACGCCACCTCGCCGGACTTCGGCTTCTCCGGCTCGTCCTTCCGGGCGTAGCTGATGAAGATGACCGGCTTGGCCGATGCGTTGGACATGGGCCCTCCATAACGGGAGCGTGTCAGCGCAGCCGGGTATGTCAAGGCGAGCAGCACGTTTCCGGAGATGGGAGGTGGAATTTTTCTGAAAATAGTCCTTGACTCCGTTCCTGTTTTGTGCTTGTCTGCCGCCGTCCCGTCCACCCGAGGGCGCGCTCATGAGGCGTCGTGACGTGGGGCGGGATCGGTGCCGCGCCGGGGAACGCATGCCCCGGTCCGGGCGCCGCGCGAGGAACACGCAGCCGAGGGCCGGAAGAGCCAAGGGGACACCCCCGAAGGCTTAGGACCCCGCCCGAGGCTGCCGGGCCGAGAGCCCGGCCTCGTCAGCGGATGCAGAACACCGTGCGCGGGGCCGGCGGGCCCAGTTAAAGATCGGGTTCGCTGTGCGCCCCGCGCACCCCTCGGTCTTCTTGCCTCCCATGCCTCGGGCCGAAAGGCCGCGAGAGTGATGACGCACGAGTCCGCAGCCGCCGCTCTTCGAGGCTTCACGAGCGACCCGCCTTCCCTTCGGCGGCGCCCGCCGCTAAAAGCCCCCGACATCTTCCGGCCTTCGGCGCCGCGTGCGGCCCGAGGCGCAATCCGAGCTAAGGGGGCTCCCATGCGCGTCTATTACGATCGCGACGCCGATCTCAATCTCATCAAGGGCAAGAAGGTGGCGATCGTCGGCTACGGCAGCCAGGGCCACGCGCACGCGCTGAACCTCCGCGACTCGGGCGTGAAGGACGTGTCGGTCGCCCTGCGCAAGGGCTCGGCCTCCGTCGCCAAAGCCGAGAAGGAGAACCTGCCCGTCCGGGAGGTCGCCGAGGCCGCGAAGTGGGCCGACGTCATCATGATGCTGACCCCCGACGAGCTCCAGGCCGACATCTACCGCGAGCACCTTCACGCCAACATGAAGGACGGCGCGGCCTTGATGTTCGCGCACGGCCTCAACGTGCATTTCAACCTGATCGAGCCGCGCCCCGACATCGACGTGCTGATGATCGCCCCGAAGGGCCCCGGGCATACGGTGCGCTCCGAGTACCAGCGCGGCGGCGGCGTGCCGTGCCTGCTTGCGATCCACAAGGACGCCTCGGGCAACGCCCACGACCTCGGGCTGTCCTACGGCGCGGCGATCGGGGGCGGGCGCGCCGGCATCATCGAGACGAGCTTCAAGGAGGAGTGCGAGACCGACCTCTTCGGCGAGCAGACCGTGCTCTGCGGCGGCCTCGTCGAGCTCATCAAGGCCGGCTTCGAGACCCTCGTCGAGGCGGGCTACGCCCCCGAGATGGCCTACTTCGAGTGCCTGCACGAGGTGAAGCTCATCGTCGACCTCATCTACGAGGGCGGCATCGCCAACATGAACTATTCCATCTCCAACACCGCGGAGTACGGCGAGTACATGACCGGCCCGCGCATCATCACGGCCGAGACCCGGGCCGAGATGAAGCGGGTGCTGAACGACATCCAGAGCGGAAAGTTCACCCGCGACTGGATGCTCGAGAACAAGGTCAACCAGACCTCGTTCAAGGCGACCCGCGCGAAGCTCGCCCAGCACCCGATCGAAGAGGTCGGCGAGCGGCTGCGCGGCATGATGCCGTGGATCAAGGCGAAGGCGCTCGTCGACAAGAGCCGGAACTGAGCGCGGCGCATCCCCCGAATGGCCGCGGTCGCGCGGCCCTTTTCATTCCGGCTGCCGGCTTGTCACGCGATCCCGGCCGCCGCGAACCCGTCCTCGACCGCCTTGACCCGCTGATCGAGGGACTTCCGCGGAAGGTGGCGGAAATAGGAGCGGGTGGCGAGGAGGACCGCGCGGCGGCTGTCCGAGAACCGGGCCTGGCGCGACAGGTGCTGGGTCAGCGCGACGTAGAAAATCGCCGCGAGCTCCTCCGGCCCGAACAGGAAGTCGCCGTCCCGGCCTTTGGCGGTCATGATGTTGTACGCGGCGAAGTTGTGGATGCCGCTGTTCCAGTGGACGCCGCCCTTGTCCTTGTCGTCCTCCATCTTCCGGTAATTGTCCATGTGCTTGGGCTGGTCGTGGAGGTCAGGGTCCTGGAAGTTCCGCTGGGCGTCGCAATTCTGGTAGATGTTCTCGCCCAGTTCCCAATCCCAGTTGTCCCTGGTGCAACGTTTCTTCCAGTTCGAGATCAGGATCGCGAAGATGTCCGAATAGGACTCGTTGAGCGCACCCGTCTGGCCCTCGTACTCGAGGCGTGCCGTGGCGCCGATCAGGCCGTGGAACAGCTCGTGCGCGACGATGTCCACGTTTGACGCATACGAGTGCAGCCGTCCCTTGTTCCGGACCTGGCCGTAGAGCATGCGGGTGCCGTCCCAGCATGCGTTCTGCCACTCTTTCCCGCCTTGCGGGTCGCTCTTCGCGACGCAATTGACGACCGAGACGATCCGGCCGCCTCTGTTGTCAATGCCGTTCCGCTTCAGCACCGTGCGCAGGTACTCGGCGACGACAGACGCGTTCGCATGAGCGCTTACGGCTACCGGCGACCATGGCTCTTTGCACGGGCCCTTCAGCGGCTTCGCCCCGCTGGCGCGCGGGTCCTTGTACCGGCCGTCGTACGTCTCGATGTTCAGATCGGGATCGCGCAGGACCACGATGCCCTTCTCGTCGAAGGCGACGCCGAACGTGCGGTTGTCGCCGAGGATATCGGGGCTCTCCCGCAACTCGGCCATGGTGACCGTCCGCGGCAGGTCGGCGACGACCTTCCCGGTGATCGCGTCCACCACGTAGTCGAAGGCGAGCGCGATCTCATGGTCCTGGTGGGCGTGCTTTCCCGGAGGGGGCGGCCGCAAGCGCACGTGCTCCAGGATGTAGGCGAGGTGCCACTTGCCCTTGCGGTCGAGATAGTAGTTGAGGATCGGCGTCACCGGGGGAAGGTCGCCGTCGTCGTAGCCGGCCCTGCGCGCGATGGCCCTGCTGGCTTTCAGCGGCGAGATCCGCGCGAGGCGCGCGCAGCCCTTCGGCGCGGCGAAATTGCTGTTCAGCGAGACGGGCTTGTACTGCCTGTCGATCTCGATCGCGACGAGGGACCCGTACACCGGGATGCGGTTCACGTGCTGCCGGAACTTCACGAACTTGGTTCCGGTGACCGGCACGGTCTCGACCCCGAGGCTGACGAAATCGCTCGTCGCGTCGCCGACGTCCGGCCGCGCGAACTCGGGAAGCGTCTTGGCATCGAGCGCCAGGTCGAGAATGCGCCGCGCCACCGTCTCGGTGTTGATGACGTCGGCCTCGACGCCTTGGAGCGCGAAGGCCGGCGCGCTGTTCCGCTCCTGGTCCAGGACGCCGAAGAACTTCCGGCCCACCTCCTCGGTGATGTGACGATCGAACGGGACGAATCCGCTCTCGCCGCCCCGCCTCTCGGCGCTGCTTGCGGGCCTCGCCCGGCGCCCTTTCCCGGACCTTGCCTCCGCCACGCGCCCACCTCTCCGCTATTGCGATCAAATGTTGCGATCGAACAATAGCTCTCGGGCGGGGACTGTAAAGAAGACGCGAACCGGGCAGCTATTCCGTGCCGAGGCATGCGTTTCGGAGCGTCAGGCGGACGGCAGCGCGGTCGCAGAGGGGCACCATCCCCGCAAGGGGAGGGCGCTCACCGCTTGTTGGTCTTCGTGTTCGCGGCCTTGTTGTTGTCCTGCTTGCCGGGGTCCTGCGACTTCTGGGTCGTGCCGCCCGAGCCGCGGGCTTCGCCGCGCTTCGATCGGCCTGAGTCGTCGCCCTTCATCTTGCCTCTGCTCACGTCCGTGCTCCGTCGATCGAGACCATGTGCGGGAAATGAGCGCCCAAGGGCCGCGGTTCCATCGGTCTTTGCAGGTGCTCCAGTCCCTGCCACAATTACCCGGAATTGCCCGGGAGGATTGCTATGATGGATCGTGCCGCCGTCGAATCGATGCTGAAGCAGGCCTACGGGGCACGCGTCGCCGGCGACGTGGAAGGCACGGTGCGGCACTTCACCGACGACGCGACGTTCACCCTTGCCGGCGCCAGGGAGGCGAGCCCTGTGGCGGTCCGGTGCACGGGCTGCGAGTCCATACGCGGCGTGATGGCCGGCCTCATCGGCGCCTTCCGCTTCAGCGACCATGAGATTGTCGAGCTCTTCCTCGATGGGCCGCGGGCGGCGGTGCACACGCGCTTCCGCGTCCGCTCGGCCGCGACCGGCGAGGAGGCCGTGACCGAGACCGTTGACCTCATCACCGTCCGGGACGGCAAGATCGCCGACTTCGTCCAGTTCTGCGACACGGCGCTCGCCGCAAAGCTCGCGGGGCCGGCGGCTGCGTAACGTGCCCGGGCGCTTGCGCCGGGCGCAGGAAGCCTTAGGGTCCGCCGACCGTTAAGCGCTCCCGGCTCCTCTCCCGCGCCCATGTCCCCGCCGTCGGCGGCCCCGGCCGTCTCGCTCCAGAAGCTCGCGATCGCCTTCGGCCTCAAGGGCGGCGGGCGCTACACCGCCGTCGAGGCGATCAATCTTGCCGTCGCGCCCGGCGAGTTCGTCGCCATCGTCGGCCCGACCGGCTGCGGGAAGTCGACGCTCCTCAACGCCGCCGCCGGCCTGATCAAGCCCTTCGCCGGCACCGTCGGGATCTTCGGCGAGCCGCTGCCGGGCCTCAACCTCCGGGCCGGCTACCTCTTCCAGCAGGACGCGCTCATGCCCTGGAAGACCGCCCTCGACAACGTCGCGGTGGCGCTGGAGCCGAAGGGCGTGCCGCGGCAGAAGGCGCATGGGGCGGCCCGGGAGTGGCTCGCCCGGGTCGGGCTCTCCGCCTTCCTCGACCGCTATCCGCACATGCTCTCGGGCGGGCAGAAGAAGCGGGTCGCGCTCGCCCAGGTGCTGATCCGCGACCCCGAGATCCTTCTCATGGACGAGCCCTTCGGACCGCTCGACGCGCAGACCCGGCAGATCATGGGCAACCTCCTCCTCGACCTCTGGGCCGCCGACCGCAAGGCCGTGCTGTTCGTGACCCACGACCTCGAGGAGGCGATCGCGCTCGCCGACCGGGTCGTGGTGATGTCGGCCGGGCCGGCCGCCGGCATCATCGGCGACTTCGCAGTCGCGCTGCCGCGCCCCCGCGACATCGCCGAGGTGCGGCTCGAACCGGCCTTCCACCACATCCACAAGGAGATCTGGGCAAGCCTCAAGATCGAGGTGCAGAAAGCCTATGCGGCCGGCGAGGGCGGGACGACCGCAGGGCAGTCGAGATGAACCGCGCGAAGCTCCTCGCCTTGCAGATCGGTGTCGGGCTGGTGCTGCTCGGGTTGTGGCACGTCATCACGACTTACCCGATCTCGTTCCGAGGCACCCTGATCTTCGGGAAGACGGAAAACATCCAGTTCTTCTTCTCGACGCCGCTGAAAGTGCTGGCCCGCGTGGCGAAGGAGTTCGCCGACGTGAAGCCGCTGGCCTGCCTGCTCAGCGTCGATCCGCGGAGCTTGCCGTTCATCGCCAAGGATCCGTGCGGGATCCTCTACCATCTTGCGATCACCCTGATCGAGACGATCCTCGCCTTCGCCGCAGGAGCTGTCGGCGGCATCCTGTTCGGCTTCGTCTTCGCGCGCGGCGAGACCCTTGCCGCCGTGTTCGACCCCTACATCAAGGCCGCGAACGCGCTGCCCCGCGTGGTGCTCGCGCCGATCTTCGCCCTGTGGTTCGGGCTCGGCATCTGGTCGAAGGTGGCGCTCGGCTTCACCCTCGTGTTCTTCATCGTCTTCTTCAACGTCTACCAGGGCGTGCGCGAGGTGCCGCAGGTCGTGCTCGCGAACGCCCGCATGCTCGGCATGAACCAGCGCCAGCTCTTGCGCCACGTCTACTGGCCGGCGGCGCTGACTTGGGTGTTCTCCTCGCTGCACACCTCCGTCGGCTTCGCCCTCGTCGGCGCCGTCGTCGGCGAATATCTCGGCGCCTCGGCGGGGCTCGGCTACAAGATCCAGGAGGCGGAGAGCGTCTTCGACGTGACCGGCGTCTTCGCCGGCATGCTCATTCTGGCGGTCTTCGTGATCCTGATCGACGCCCTCGTGACCGCGATCGAGAACCGGCTCCTGGTCTGGCGGCCGGGACCGGCGACCGGGGCGCAGAGCTGATCCGCTTGACGGCCGGCTCCCGGCCCCGCATCAAGCCTGGAAGCCCGAGAACACGGAGGAATCCATGGAACGCCGCACATTCCTGACCGGAGCCGCTGCGGCGACGCTCGCCGCCGGGGCCGGCCCGCAAGTCCGCGCGCAGGGCGCCGGCGCGCCCGAGAAGGCGAAGGTCGTCCTCGGCGTCGGCGGCAAGCCGCTGCTCTACTACCTGCCGCTGACGATCGCCGAGCGGCGCGGCTTCTTCAAGGAGGAGGGGCTCGAGGTCGAGATCAACGATCTTGCCGGCGGCGCCCGCTCGCTGCAGTCCCTCGTCGGCGGCTCCGTCGACGTGGTGACGGGGGCCTACGAGCACACCATCCGCATGCAGGCCAAGGGCCAGGATATCCGCGCCGTGATCGAGCTCGGGCGCTTCCCGGCGATCGTGGTCGCGGTGCGCAAGGAGAAGGCCGCCCAGATCAAGTCGGCGGCCGACCTCAAGGGCGCGAAGATCGGGGTCACGGCGCCGGGATCGTCGACTGCGATTCTCGTGCAGTACGCCATGGTGAAGGCGGGACTCAAGCCGACGGACGCGGCGATCATCGGCGTCGGCGGCGGCGCCGGCGCGGTCGCGGCGATGAAGAAGGGCGAGATCGACGCGATCTCCCATCTCGACCCGGTGATCGCCAAGCTCGAGGCCGACGGCGACGTCCAGGTCCTCATCGACACCCGCACCGAGGCCGGCACCCGCACCCTGTTCGGCGGCTCGAACCCGGCGGCGGTGCTCTACGCCAAGCAGGACTTCATCGAGAGAAACCCGAACACCACGCAGCGCCTCGTCAGCGCCTTCATGAAAGCCCTGAAGTGGATCGAGACCGCGACGCCGGAGCAGGTCGCCGACACGGTGCCGCCCGAGTACCACCTCGGCGACAAGCCGCTCTACCTCAAGGCCGTCGCGAACTCGAAGGAGAGCTACTCGAAGACCGGCGTCGTCTCGCCTCAAGGAATGGCGAGCGTCCTCGACATGCTCAAGACCCTCGATCCCGAGCTCCAGGGCGCGAGCGTCGACGTGGGCAAGACCTTCGACGACCGCTTCGTGAAGCGCGCGAGCGCCTGAGCGGGATTCCGTCCGGGCCTGTCCCGGACGGGCGGCGCCCGTCCTCAGTTGCGGGACGGGAAGATGCCCTGGAGCGCGATGATGAAGTTCAGCACCAGGTAAGGCATCATGTTGTTGTGCGGCTGGCTGCCGCCGGCGTTTGAGACGACCTTCGCATTCATGGTCGGGCCGACGGGCCCGGTGCCGTAGATGTTGGCCGGCGTGGTCTGCTGGTTCGGGAGCGACACCAGCCCCTGCGCGAGCGCCTTCGTGGGCCCGGGCTCGAGGCCGTCGAGGTCGTTCGTCGCAATGACGTTGCTCGCCATCATCTGATGGGTGTGGCTCGGCATCTGCTGCTGGTTCAGGGTGACGGCGGTCGAGCCCGCCGCCTCCCCGAGAGTGTGGCCGTTGCCCATGTGGATCGGCACCTGCCCCCGCAGGTTCGGCAGGGCGAAGGTGGTCTGGCCGTTGCCGCCGTAGGTCGTGCCCAGCAGCGCGAACAGGGCCTGGTTCTGGTTGATCGGCAGGAGTTGGCCGTTGCACAAGGCCCAGCCCTTGGGCGGGAAGTTGAACGACACGATCTTGATCTCGGAGAGGAAAGGGTCGGACATGGCCGCTGTTCCTTGTGATGTGCGGGGCTTCGGCGGGGCGGGAGCGGGTACGGGCCGCTCAGGTCCGCGGCGGGAAGACCCCCTGCATGGCGATGCAGAAGTTCAGCGTCAGGTAGGGCTGCATGTTGTTGTGCGGCTGGCTGCCCCCGGCGATGCTGAGCGCTTTTAGGTCCATCGCTTGGTCGGCGGGCTTGCTGGTGTAGATCTCGACACCGCCGCCCTTGCCCTGGAAGAGCCAGTTGCCCTGCGCCACGACGGCGTTTGCAGGGCTGCCGACCGTGGCGTCCACGGCCGCCGCCCCGAACAAGTGCGGGTGCACCGGCATCTCCGAGGTGAGGAGCGTGATCGTCTCGACGCCGCTCATCTCGCCGAGGTCGCGCAGGCTCAGGCCCTGGCCCTGACCCGGCTGCATCGGCGCCGCGCCCTGCAGGTTGGGCAGGGCGAAGGTCGACTTGCCGTCGCCGCCGTAGGTGGTGCCGAGAAGCGAGAACAGGGCGGTGTTCTGCGAGATCGGCAGGATCTGGCCGTTGCACATCGCCCAGCCCATGGGCGCGAAGTTGAACGGGAAGATGCGGATCTCGGCGACGAAGGGATCGGACATGGCGGTCTCCGGAAGCGGTTTCTGCGGGCGGTCGGGCGGACGCGTGCCCTCAGGTCTGGCTCGGGAAGATCCCGAACAGCGAGATGATGAAGTTGATGCACAGGAAGGGCTGCACGTTCTCGTGCGGCTGGCTGCCGCCGGCCGGCCCTATGGTGCTGGGGGTCAGGGTGGTGTTGGGGTCCTCGCTGTTGATGTAGACGTTGACTCCCTGCTGCGAACTGTTCGCAAGGGCGAAGACCGCGCCCACCGGCGACGCCACCCCCTGGGCCGTGGTGGTCTGGACCAGGTGGTTGTGGGTCGGCATCTGCTGCGTCGTCAGGGTCTCCTGCTCCGTGCCGGCCATCTCGGCGAGCTGGTAGGTGGCCCCGCTCGGGCTGGTGCCCATGTGGATCGGCACGCGGCTCGCCAGGTTCGGCAGGTTGAACGTCTCCTGCCCGTCGCCGCCGTAGGTCGTGCCGATGAGCGTGAACAGCGCATCGTTCTCGGCGATAGGCAGCGTCTGGCCTTCGCAGAACATCCAGCCCGCCGGGGCGAAGTTGCCGGCGAACATGCGAATTTCCCCGATGTAGGGCTGCGGCATGATCGGACTCCCGTGTGAGCTGACGACGCAATTGCGCCGTGAGAAGTGGTTTGCCCCTGCGGACCGGTCGCCGAGAGGCCGCGTAGGGCCGGACGGAGCCGATCTTCGATACGTGAGGTGGACGCGGATGCGACGGCGAAGAGAGAAGCGCCTCCTGCGGCGCGGTTCCCCAGATGATGGGGATGGGCTTCAACGTACACGGCAAAATTGCAAAATCAAGTGCATTATTATCATGGTTGTAAAAAGGGGGACACTCAACGAAATCAACGGAATGGTCGTGGTCGATGGTGCGGGAACGCGAGCTGGTCCAGCCCGTGGCGCCGAAATGAACTCCCTCTGTCGGTAGTAATTTTCATGTAAAGGAATGGTTGTTGCCGAGTATCCAGTTTTGTTAATGCGCGCCGGACCTCTCGACAACAATATCGCCTCTCACGTTCTTCTCACGTGCTTCTCACGCACCCTCGTTGGTTATCGAGCGTACCCTTGCAGCTCTGTTCGGGCGAAGTTCTGCCCAAAGGGGGATGCAATGCCGTTGATCCAATCCTGGTACTGGAACGCGATAGCCAATCGGGTCTCGCACACAGTGCCGGGCGGGGAGCAGATCGGCCTACGCTGGAGCTCTCGCCCTCACGGTTGCTCATCTCGCGATTCACGATGCTTTCTTCGGCGTCGGCCTCGGACCACGATCTCGTTCTCCTGGCAGCATGCGCTGCCATTACGTCAGCACCTAACCTCAATGGAGACCGTCATGAATAAAAACCCGTCCAGCTTCGCGATCCGCTCTCTCCTGTCGATCGCCTTCGCAGTTGCGGCAATCGTCACGGTTATCCTCAGCCGCAATGTCGATCCGCATTGGCCTTCCGACCAAGCGAGCGCGAATCAGGCTCCCGTTGCACCCATCATCCTGGCCGCCTGCTTCAACGGTAAATGCATCTAGCAGGCAAAGAACGCGACTTCCGCTCCGTCTGGACCTCATCTCTGGAGGACAGCCATGACTACCAATACGCCGCCGATCCCGGCACAAGAACCTGTGCTGCCCATGCAGTTCGGGGTTCCGCTCGACCAATCCAGCCCCTTGTTCTTCGCTTGCCTGCTCGCCGCGATTGGGCTCGTCTATCTGTTCGGCCGGCAGAAGTTCGATGAGCGCAGCTTCACGGGCAACGACGACTATGTGTATCAATTCCTGCCGCGGCAGCTGGCGACCGGGGAGGAGTACTCCCGGGGGTTCCTGATCTATTTCGGCACCATGGCGGGAATCGTGCTTCTTCTTTCGCTGATCGGCCCGAAAAATCTGAACGCACTCAACATTCCCCTGCCCAAGGAGGTCAGCTACGTCGTCGTCCCGCTGGCCATCGCTTTCCTGCTGGTGGGAGTGCTGCCGACCGTTCCCGGTCTCCAGCAGATCGAAAAGTGGCTTCGTAAATACGCCCATGAGCAGGCCTACATCCCGGCCGCGGCCCGTGCGACCGCCGAACGGCTGGCCGCCGCCGATTTCGACTTTACCGCCTATGCCCAAGCGCTGCAGAACGCGGAGATACGCGGCGTGGAGGCTGCCGACTTCAACCGCCCGCGCCGGAGCCTCGAGCACGACTGGGCGCGCCTGAGCTGCCTTATCTATGAGCTCAAGTCGCGCCGAATGGCCGGCCTTCTTAACCGCTTGGATGGGGACTTACTTCGGGACTACGCCAAGGATCTCGACAATATCGAGGATCAGAAGAAATCAATGGAGGCGGAGGTCGCGGTGTATCGTGCGGAGCGAGCGAAGAATCCTTCCTATGCGAACGAGATCCTGCGCCGCGGTATCGCCAGCAACCTTTACAAGCTCTACATCCTCCTCGGCTGCGCCGTCCGGCTTAAGAAGCAGCCTCACGAGGACATCGACTTGCCGCTGAGCGAGTTTGGATTCAAGCTGAACCACGCCGCACCGAAATCGACCAATACCGACCTGAAGGTCGTCGGCCTGAGCGTCGCCGCCGGAAGCGTCCTGCTGCTCGGGTTCGCGGCTGCCGGCCTGGGTCATCTCCGCCTATGGACGATGTCGCCGGTATTCCCCCAGACCTTCTTTCAGCCCTTCATCGATACTGCATCCGCGCTGATCCCCTATATCGCTGCCGTCATCGTCGCGGATCTGGTGCGCCAGCGCGGCATGAAGAAAGGCCGGTGGTTCGGTACAGTGGGATCGGCGCGGCGTGCGATCGACGCCAATTACGTCCGCGTTGCTTTCCTGTCCGGGATCGCGGGCTACGCCGCTCTCGTCATGTGGGTCCTGGTGCTCCAGGAAATCACGCTCGACTCGCTGAAGATGGAAGCGCCGAACGCGCTCCTCGCGATGGTGACCGGAGGGTTTTACGTATACCACCTCGACAACGTGGAGATGGGTACGAGACCGTCCCGCCCGTGGGAGGTCGGACTTCAGGCCTTTCTGACCGGGATCTGCGGGCTTGTCGCCGCCTGCGCCACCTGGGAGGTCATCCTCCACGACAACGGGAGCCTACCGATCGACAGGATCGTCCTCCAGACGATGATGAGCCTCACCATCGGGCTCCTGTTCGCCTGGTACATCCCGCAAGCAGCGGCCGCGATCAAATACGATCCGCTCGGCGAGATGCGGGAGGAGCGCCGACGCATGCTGAAGCTGGAGGCTCTCCACCGCTTCGGCGAACCCGCTGCCGCAGCCGCGTGGTGCGAGGCAAAGAATCCTGCGCTCGGCAGCCGGTCTCCGCTCGAGGCCGCAGCCGATCTCGATGGATTCGAGCATGCCGTTGGCTTGCTGCAAGGTCCCCGCGCGGTCGCGGCATGACGTGCAGAGCTGCCCTGCCGCGCGTCTGCCGTAGGCACTTGCTCGAGCGGCCTCCCAACGAAGGGAGGCCGCCTCACCTCGCCGATGCCGAGTTCAATGCCGCCGAGCATGGGGCGTGCGTGGCCGAGGACCGAGCGCGCCTCGTCAGGAGCAGATCGCCTCCGCTCCGCACATCCTAAATCAAGTCCTGAGGACCGACTCTATCACCCAACCTGAGCAGCCACCTGATGACTTCACGTTCAGGCCCGCTCAGATCCTGCCGCTCAGCAACGGCAGCCACCAATGGCCGAAATTCAGGCCATCGCAGGTGAAAATCTGCGAGATCGCGTGGTGGTTTGGCCAGCCCCTCAAGCGTCGTCGCGCTCGTCTTTTTCCTGCCTCTGTGCATGCGACGACACTAATCGGCACGTGGAAGTCTGGCGCGTGAGTAAAGCGTGAAGTGGCTTGGTGGACGGGGGTAGCGGGGATAGAGTGCCAATCGAAGGAGCGGCCGGCAGGCGACGCCATGACGAACAAGATCGTTGATATGAATCTGTTTGGAGCGTGTTCAGTCAAATCGACTGAGGCTGGCGCGTTCTCGATCACAGGGGCTAAGCACAAGGCCCTGTTCGCGTTACTGGCCACCGCTCCGTTTGGACGCCGTACACGGTCGTTTTTACAGGAGACCCTTTGGGGCGCCGCCTGTTACGACACGGGCCGGCAAAGTCTTCGACGTGCGCTGGCCGATATCAAACAGTTGATGGGCGAACATTATGGCGCACTGCTCTCGGGAAACAATGCCGAGCTGACAATCGACCTCTCGCGTGTTCGCTTCATGGGGCACATCAGCGCCGGCCCGTTCCTGGAAGGCTTGGACATCCGTGAACCCGGCTTCGTTCAGTGGGTGACGAGCATCCGGCAGAACCCCGGCCAACTCGCTGGCCTGTTCAGCCTGACGAGCCATGCACGATTGTCGCCTATACTGCCGGTCGTTGCCGTCCTGCCGTTTCGCGCCGTCGGCGGCGACGGCGGTGATTCCGTTTTGGGCGACTGGCTGGCGGAAGAGATCTGCAGATCTCTGAGCCGGTCCCGCCTGCTGGCGGTCATTTCCCATTTGTCCTGCCGTGAATTTGGCTCAAGCGGCATCGATATCGCGGCAGTCCGCAACATCTTGCAGGCAGACTTCTGTGCCACAGGAACGCTGCGCCGGGCGAGGGGCGAAATCGTCCTGGACGCCGACTTTGTGGATGCTCGGTCGGGCAGGATCCTCTGGACGCGTCAGTTCGCCAGCAGGGCCGATCACTTCCTGGATAACTCCAGCCAGGGCATCGCCGCGATCGTCTCTGCGATCGGCGGAGCCATCGCTGATGAGGCGCTTACGCATACCAGAGGCATGGTCCCGGCCGAGATCGAAGACCATCGCTTAATCATTGCCGGCGTCGCTCTTATGCACAGATCGACCTTGCGGGACTTTGCCCGCGCTCGCGAATTGATCGAAGAGGCCGCCAAGCGTGCACCTCATACTCCAGAGATCCACGCCTGGCTCGGGAAATGGTACGTGCTGAGTGTCTTCAATGGTTGGAGCGCCGATATCGTTCAAGAGACCAGCCGCGCTCTCGATTGCACCGCGCGCGCTCTCGACATTAGTCCCGACAACCCATTCTGCCTGACGATAGACGGCTTTGCTCAGAACAACCTTCTCCGCCGACTCGATATTGCTGATCAGCGATACTCTGCCGCTCTTGAACTCGATCCCAACTCGGCGCTGTCCTGGTTGCTGAAGGGCGTGCTCCATGCATTCCGCGACGAAGGTACGCTAGCTGTCGACGCGACCAACAAAGCCCGCAAACTCTCGCCCCTCGATCCGTTCGGATACTTCTACGACTCGCTCAACGCCACAGCTTACTTGGCTGAACGAAATTATGAACGTTCGCTTGAATTGGCGAATAAGTCCCTTACGGCCAATGACCGTCATATCTCCACCCTTAGAACAAAGATCGTCGCGCTGCATAATCTCGGACGGCGCGAGGAGGCCGAGCAGGTCGGGCGGGAACTCCTGCGCCGCCAGCCAGGCTTCACGATCAAAGCCTACTGCCAAAGCCATCCTGCGGCCGAATACCAGTTTGGAAAAGACGCAGCGGCAGCGTTGAGCGCGGCCGGAATCCCCTAACCCTCAGGAGAGTGAGATGTCTTGGCTCGGCGGCACTGGTGGAACCGGCGGAACCGGTGGGACCGGCGGAACCGGTGGAACGGGTGGAACGGGCGGCACTGGTGGAACGG
Source organism: Beijerinckiaceae bacterium (assembly GCA_036389455.1). Classification (GTDB taxonomy): domain Bacteria; phylum Pseudomonadota; class Alphaproteobacteria; order Rhizobiales; family Beijerinckiaceae; genus JAJKJG01. The sequence continues at coordinate 6,218 of DASVPW010000147.1, read as the reverse complement.
GCGGGACCGGCGGGACCGGCGGCCTCAACATCACCGGCCTCGGCAACTTCATCGGCGGCGACGCGGTCGATCCGCTGACGACGAACGGCCTGCTGATCGCCACGCAGGCGATCATGCACGTCGCGGAGAACGATACCTCTCCGCCCGATCTGCCTGATCCTCCGACGTCGTTGCAGATGTCCAATCTGAGCAACATGGAGGGCTGGGCGGCCTGGGTCCGCGCCTCACTCTACCTCACGGACTTCGTGCGGAACCTGGGCTGGACGAAGACGCCCGATACCGAAGGCATCGAATTTTCTTGGAACGACACGGCATTCATCACCATTGGGCGGCCGCCGATCGCTCTTTTCGTCCGGCAGATCGAATTCATGCGCGACTACGCCGATCAGCGCGGCGAGAGGATGGCCGAAATCCTAAGCCAGCTTGGCTATCCGATCGACTACTTCGCCACCATCCTGGGGCTGAACGCTTCCCGGAACCGCTTCACGTTCGAGCTCATCGCCGCGACGCAGATCCTGACCTCCCACGTCGCGATGATCGCCAAGCACCACCTGGCCTGCAGGCGGCCGGACCGGCTCAGCGCGATCGTGATGCCCATGATCCCCACCCCCGGTCACGGCGCCTTCCCGAGCGCGCACGCCGCGGAGGCCTTCGCCGTCGCGACCGTGCTCGACGGCCTCCTCGAAGCCCCGGAGCTCGCCGGCCACTACCCGTCCAAGCGGAAGTTGAGGAAGCTCATCTTCAAGCAGGCCGAGCGCATCGCCGTGAACCGTACGGTCGCGGGCATGCACTTCCCCATCGACACCTGGGCGGGCGCCTCGCTCGGCGAGGCCGTGGGCCAGCTCATCCTGGCGCGGTGCTCGGAGGACGGAGGCAAGGTGGTGCCCCGCACGTACATCGCGGAAGACGGTGACTTCCTGGTTGCCGATTTCAAGCCCGAGCTCTTGCGCGACGGCGCGGCCGGACCTGCGCCGAACCATGGTCTGACGCGGAATGCCGCAATGAATGTTCCGGGCGAGCCCAATGCGCCCTTGCAGTGGCTCTGGAAGAAGTCGGTCCAGGAGTTCAAGCTCACCTGAACGGCGGATGCCGTGGAGTCTGACCGATGCCCGAAGCGTCGAAGGAAGTCATTGGCCCCTATGAGCAGTGGGTGCTTCGCACGGGCGCGCGCTACACCTTCGCCAACCCGCGGAACAGGAGAACCCCCTATCTCATGGCCATGGCGGAGCTGCCGGCCGGCAGCCGCCCGGCGGACATCGCCCAATCCGCACGCGCGATCGGAGGAGCCCCCGGCGAGGCGCGCATCCACCTGCCGACGATGTGGGCAGGCGAAGTCGGCCCCGCGGGGCAAGCCAAGAGCGGGGAACCCCTGTTCTGCCCTCTGGCGCTGGAGTTGGCCGAAGGCTCGGACGCGATCGGGGCCGCCCTGGAAGCCGTGGCTTCCTTAAGGACGCAGCTCTCCAAGTCTGCGGGTGCGCCGAAAGATCCGAACCCGCCGGCCGGTGGCGATCGGGTCTCGCCCGCGTCCGCGTCCGCGCTCCTTCTCAACACCTACATCCCGGAAACCACCTTCAATCGCGGCTTCGACCCCGACGCGATCGCGACGAGGTACCCCAAGGATTCCAAGCGCGGCCGGCCGCCGGCCGTGATCATGGCCGTCATCGACGACGGCATCCCCTTCGCGCACCGCAACCTCAGGGACCGCGACGGCGCATCCCGCGTCGAATTCTGCTGGCTTCAGGGGGGGGATGCGGTCGATCCGAAAAAAGAACCCCAAACGGTCCTTTTCGGACGGGAATACACGGGCGAGGACATCACGGCCGCGATCGCGAGGTTCGGAGGGGACGAGGACGCGCTCTACCGCGGCATGGGTGCGGTCGAGCGCGGCCCTTACCCCGGCGCCACCATCGACCGTTTCGGCAGCCATGGCGCTCATGTCATCGCGGCCGCAGCCGGCCATCGTCACGGCAGCGCATCTCCGGCGCTGCCGGTGGGGCCGGAGGGCGATCTCGACTCGGTCTGCGTCATCGCCGTGCAACTGCCCGCACCTACCACTCTCGACACGGTCGGTTTCGGAAAGGACGCATTCGTCCTCAGCGCTTTCCATTACATCTTCGACCGCGCCGACCGGATCGCGGAGCGATACCTCGGCGAAGGGGCAAAGCTGCCGCTCATCATCAACTTCAGCTACGGTTTCTCCGGCGGCCCGCACAATGGCTGCGAGCGGCTCGAGCGGGCTCTCAACGGCCTGATCCGAAGGCGCGGCTTCGAAACAACGCACCTCGTCATGCCGGCCGGGAACGACTTCCTGAACGCGCTGCACGGCGCGGTCTCGCAGGCGCGGCTGAAGAAAGGGGATCGGGCCGGGAGCGTGGACGAATTCGAGATTCCCTGGCGCATCCAGCCGACCGACCGCACCTCGAACTATCTCGAGATCTGGCTGCCCGAGGGCACCACCCCTCAAGGCATCGTCATGACCATCACGGATCCAAGGGGGCGGCAGGCCTATCGGGGCTCGATCGCGTCGCTTGACGAGCCCGTGCGACATGAGGACATCAAGGATTCGACGCAAGCCCACGATGCGGCGATCGGGCTAGTCAGCCTAGAGTTCTACAGAACAGGGCAAGACAAGGGCCTCTGGCGGTTCTTCGTCGCCCTTGCGCCCACGGAGCCGGAGGACCCGGCGCAGCCGGGCGCGAGCGCCGGCCTGTGGAAGATCAAGCTCGAGAATCTTGGGCAGGTCACGGGGGACGGCAAAACCATCTCCTGCCGAATCCAGCGCGACCATGATCCTTTTGGCTACAGCCGTGGAGCCCGCCAGAGCTATTTCCACGATCTTCTCGACGAGCGGTTCGACGACAAGGGTCAATGGACCAGGCGCGAGAATCCGGACGAACCCTTCGTTCGCCGCCTCGGCACGCTGAATGGCCTCGCGACCCACGATGCGGTGACGGTGGTTGGGGGTTGCATTGCGGATTCGTCCGAACCGGCCGAGTACAGCTCTGCGGGGCCGGACCCCTCGGCTCTCCTTGCCGTCGGAACCGTTCATTATTCGGCGCCCTCGGAGACTTCGCGCGTCCTCCCGGGGGTTGTGGCGGGCGGAACGCGTAGCGGCAGTGCGTTCAGGCTCTCCGGAACAAGCACCGCCGCGCCTCAGGTTTCCAGAGCTCTGGCCGTCGCCTACCTCTCTGGAACCTCGTCTAGGGCTCCCAAGCAAACGGCCACGGCTTCCCAAATAGTCGGAAATCTCCTCGCGAAGAAAATCCACAAACTCCCGCAAATAAAGAAACCAATCCATCCAGATGAGGTGCGTGCCCGTTCGGCAAGGCTTGGCAAGGGCTTGCTCTTTCCGAAATGATCCGCCTCCGGCAAACGGTTGTTGGGCACTGCTGCCAAGGTAAACGGCGAAGGCCAGTCGCGAATAGTTTCGTGCTCACTTCACACGCGAAATATAGCTGTAAACGCTAAAGAAGCACGCACTAGGAGAAGGCCGCTTCAAGCTCGACGCTGAGGCGCACAGACCGGAGCGGTCTGGCCGGCTAAGGTGCCGACGCCGTCGTGGAATTCTGCCGCGCCGGTTTGGAACGGCCGGTTCGACAAACTGGTTGGTGGGTGTGCAAGGATTCGAACCTTGGACCCGCTGATTAAGAGTCAGCTGCTCTACCAACTGAGCTACACACCCGCCGTCAGGCGAAGACGACAGGTCGGTGCCTGCCGAAGAGGCGTGGGCTTATCAAAGCGCCGTTGCGCTGTCCACCCGCGCGAGATGGGCGGCGAACGTCTCCGATTCAAGGATTTTGGGGGACGTCCGCCGGCGCTCCGCGGGCAACGGAAGTCGGGCGCGCGGCCTGGGCTCACCGCCTCGAGCCCACGCCTACTCGTCGAGCGCGAGCAGCCCGGGCGGCGCCGCCACGGTTGCGGGGTTTCATAGCTATTTCTCATCCACTTTGAGGACGAGGGAATCGCCATCGAGGCCGCAATGATGCTGAGCGCACGAGAGAACATCGCATGCCAGCCTCCGTCATCATGTCAGACCTTGGCGCAGGCCACGATGAGGCGGCCGTGCCCTTTTGCAGCAGGCCCCGCATCGACCGCGGCGCTTGAGATCGATCGTAACAACGTCGTATGATGCGGCATTGCGCCGCTGGCATCCCCGTTCAGCAGGAGCATCGTCGTGCCGAAGCATTCCGGATCCGGCTGGCAGCCGATCGAGACCGCCCCCAAGGACGGCACGCCCGTCCTCGTGACCGTGATGGACAACCTCCAGCTCTGGGGGTTCGAATGGTTGCAGTCCGTCTTCGGCCACAACGTCACCATCGCGGCTTGGCTCGGGACGCCCGGCGACGCCATGGAGGTCGGCTGGGTGACGGTCGCGACGGCCCTCGCTCTGATCTCCGGGGCGCGCGAGAGCCTGCGCACCGTCCGGGTGCGGCCGACCCACTGGATGCCGCTGCCGCCGCCGCCGACGAGCGCCCGCCCCGTCGCGGCGGACGACGCCGTGGCGCGGCTGCCGCTCTCGACCCGGGCCCGCAACGTCCTCAATGCCCAAGGCTATCGGACGGGCGAGGACCTCCAGCGCCTCTCCGAGGTCCCGGATAGCGAAATCCTGCGCTGGCCCAAGGTCGGGCAGGCGGTGCTGAAGGAGATTCGCACCGTCCTTTCCGCCACGGCGGCCGGCGCGGGCGGGCCCGGGGGGCAGCAGCCCGCCGAGACTCGGTGACGCCTACTCGGCCGCGTGCTGGGCGTGCATGCGCCCGCCGCGAGCCATGAGCTTGTTCAGCGCCGCGAGGTAGGCCTTTGCCGAAGCCACGAGCGTGTCGGGGTCGGCGCCCCGCGCAGTGACGCTGCGCCCGTCCGCCGATAGGCGCACCGAGACCTCGGCCTGGGCGTCGGTCCCCTGGGTCACCGCGTGCACCTGGTAGAGCTCGAGCACCGCCTCGTGCGGGACGAGGGCCTTGATGGCGTTGAACACGGCGTCGACCGGGCCGTTGCCCTCGGCCTCCTCCAGCATCAGGGTGCCGCCGACGTTAAGCCGCATGGTCGCCCGCTGCGGTCCCCGCGTTCCGGCGATGACGGTGAGCGAGACGAGCTTGATGCGGTCGTGCGCGGTCGCGATGCGCTCGTCGACGAGAGCCTCGATGTCCTCGTCGTAAACCTGTTTCTTGCGGTCGGCGAGGTCCTTGAAGCGCCCGAAGGCGTCCTCGAGCTGGTTGTCCGAGAGACGGTAGCCCATCTCCTCGAGCTTCGAGCGGAAGGCGTTGCGGCCGGAGTGCTTGCCCATCACGAGCGAGGTCTTCGACACGCCGACCGACTCCGGCGTCATGATCTCGTAGGTCTGGGTGTGCTTGAGCATCCCGTCCTGGTGGATGCCGCTTTCGTGGGCAAAGGCGTTCCGGCCGACGATTGCCTTGTTGTACTGCACCGGGAACGAGGTCGCGGCGGAGACGACCTTCGAGGCGCGGGTCAGGCGCGTCGCGTCGACGCCGGTGTGGAACGGCAGCACGTCCTGGCGGGTCCGGATCGCCATGACGACCTCCTCGAGCGCCGCGTTCCCGGCCCGCTCGCCGATGCCGTTGATGGTGCATTCGATCTGCCGGGCCCCGGCCTTGACTCCGGCGAGCGAGTTCGCGACCGCCATGCCGAGGTCGTTGTGGCAGTGCACCGAGAACACCGCCTGGTCGGCGTTCGGCACCCGCCCGCGCAGCATCGAGATGAGGGCGAAATATTCCTCGGGCACCGTGTAGCCGACGGTGTCCGGGATGTTGATGGTCGTGGCGCCGGCCCTGATCGCGGCTTCGACGCAGCGGCACAGGAAGTCGTGCTCGGTGCGGGTGCCGTCCTCGGCCGACCACTCCACGTCCGCGACGTGGTTGCGGGCCCGGGTCACGGAGGCGATCACCATCTCCAGGACCTCGTCCGGCTCCTTCTGGAGCTTGTACTTCATGTGCACGGGCGAGGTGGAGAGGAACGTGTGGATGCGCGGGCGCTGCGCGTGGCGCACCGCTTCCCCGGCCCGGTCGATGTCCTTCATCCCGGCCCGGGCGAGGCCCGCGACCGTCGAGCGCTTCACGAGCTTCGCGATCTCGGTCACGGCCTCGAAGTCGCCGTTCGAGGCGATCGGGAAGCCGGCCTCGATGATGTCGACTCCCATCTCGTCGAGGAGTTCGGCGACCTCGATCTTCTCCTCGAGGGTCATGGTGGCGCCGGGGCACTGCTCG
>DASVPW010000146.1:0-34512 GCA_036389455.1 Beijerinckiaceae bacterium | reverse complement strand
AGTACGCGGGCGCTCCCGCCTCAATGGCACCTGAGAACCGCGCGCCTCCCGACGCGGCTTCGGCGTCACGCTGGAGGTGCAGGTACGTCGGATCGAACTCGCCCGCCGTTTGAAGTCCGTCCCAATCCAGGATGGTCACGGACCGCTTCGCCGACCGGATCAGGCCATCGCCCCGCAGCTCCTGGAGGGTGCGGTTCACGTGGACCGCGGACATGCCCGTCGCGTCGGCGAGTTCGGCTTGAGTGACCGGCAGCGCAAAGACCTGGCCGTTCACGAGGCCGACGGCCCGGAAGCGCACGTACAGCTCGCACAAGAGATGCGCGATGCGCCCGTAAGCCTCCCGGCGGCCGACGTTGGCGATCCACTCACGGAACACCGCAGCATCGATGAGCGTGTCCCGCCAGAAGATGTCGCCTATCCGGGGGTGCGCCCGAATAAACTTTCGGACGGCTTCGTGCGCGATGAACGCGACCTTGCTCGCATCGAGCGTGCACAGGCTGTGATCCATAACCTGTAGGTGGATGCTTTGCAGGTCCGGAATGTCCCCGGACATGTGGAACGAGTAGATTTGCCGCCGGCCGCCCGGCATGAGCTTGTAGCGGGCTGCGAAGCCCTCAAGGATGAGGCAGCACTGCGACGGCCGGTCCTGATCGCGAACGATGTCCTGATCTGCCTTGAGGTCCCGCACAGTCATCGGCAGGCCGAGAATCGCATGCGCCTCTTCGTCCGAGACGGGCGCGATGGTCGCCAGCTTCACTATGAGCGGATGTAGCGTTGCACTTGAGAGGGCGTCCATGACGCGGCTCCTTGCCTTGAGGCGGGAGCGCTTTGTCTCTCAGCCATCGGCGCCCTAATCAGTCGGCCGATGATGCCGGACCATAGCACGGATGGAACGTGGCGAACCAACATATGTGTGGCATTCCGGGAGAAAACTCGCCTGCCACATTCAAAATGGCCCCTACCCGACCCGCAATTGCGCCGCGGGCCGCCCGGCTCGGGCGCAGTTAGGATTGATCGGGCTCGGATAGCGGATGCGCGAGCCCGCCCGCGCCGAACTCCCGGCCCGCTGGAATCGTCGGCAAACTCTTGAGCGCAACCGGCCCGCCGACGTGGGGCAGCACGCTTTCGATCTCTTGAAGCAGGCGCGGCTCGATATACGGCTTCGGCAGGAAGCGGGCTCGCTTTGGCAGCTCTAACTCAACGCCTTCCGGCATTGCGCCCGACGTGATGATGATGCCGACGTGCGGCCAGCGTTCGCTCACGATTTTGGCGAGCGCGACACCGTTCATGTTCGGCATGGCTACGTCCGTAACGAGCGCCGCCACATCGTCACGGATTTCGAGCACCGCGAGCGCCTCGACGCCATCGCGCGCTTCGAGGACGTGATACCCGGCTTCCTGAAGGATGTCCGTCGCGGCCATCCGCACGAGCATTTCGTCCTCGGCAAGTAGGATCACAACGCCTTTGATCAATGGTGGAATGTGCAAGGCAGCCTCCCGGGTCGCGGTGAGATGCTACCTCACGGGACTGTCCCTACTCTCATCCTGAGTAGAACGATACCCCATGTTAATCTTGGCCGCAAAGTGTGTTTACAACAGACAACATCCCGCCAAACATTTCGAGTTTTCTCCTGAGACAAGTAACGCCAGCGTGCATTGCAGGCGCATAACCTGAGTTAATGCAACCCATGGGGAACCACGGCATTAGTCCCCAATGCCGCGCTTCTATTTCGACGTTCGGGAGGGCGTCCGCTTCGCTCCCGACGAAGAGGGGCTTGAGTTCCCGGACGTTGAGACTGCCGAGCGGGAGGCAGCGACCACGGCGGCTGAGATTGGGCGCGACTTGCTCCCGAAAGGCGCTGCCCGAGCCGTCACGGTCGAGGTTAGAAACAAGCACGGGCAGCGGATCATCACTGCGACCGTGACGCTGGCACTTGACCGAGTTGACCCCGAGCCCGCCCCGCCCCGGAGGCGGTGACGGTCGCGCTCAGGGTCGAGTAGCTCTGCCACTTCAAAGTGGCCCACTACCAAGGCGCCTCCGTGCTTGACTCGGCCATTAGGCTCAAGCACTTCAGCGCTCCATCGCAAAGCGCTTCCGCGTCACGTTCACCCATTAGGGCGCGCTCCGCGATGTACTTGGCAAGGCTTTCGCGCACGCGCGACGGAGGAAGGTTCCCAGTCGGTCCAGCAATGGCCCGCTGAGCGGCCTCAAAGGCTGCCGCTGCAATGTCGAGTTCGTCGGGACCGAGTGACGGGCGAGGCCGCAACACCTGCACGCTGCTCAACGCCATCTCCTCCGACCTTGGTCCCGCCAGCCTCGACAAACGCTACGCGCGAGGCTGGCGGGTGAGAGATGCCTGGCAAGGCGGCGGTTGGGACCGGGACCCGCCAAGGATCATCCCAGACCAGCACACCCTAGAACCGATGTTGGATTGCCGTCGCTAACGTGCGTAAATCGAAGCGCGCTTGTGCGCTGGCGCACAGATTGCCGCGTTGAGCGGCCCGCCGGCCGTCACGACCAGAGGTCGGCTTCGGCGGCCCGAGTGGTTCGGCGGCTTGGGTACGTCTCCTACGGACGCTCGCTCTCGCGAGTTAGGACACTCAGGGCCTAACCAGGACACTACCCGTCCTTCTGGTCCTGGCGTAACGCCGCCGCCCCTTCCTATATGGCGCCCATGGCGTCCCTTTCCGAGCTCATCCAGAGCGGGACCGGCAGCGCGTGGCTGTTCGTCCCGACCGCCGTCCTGCTCGGCGTGCTGCACGGCCTCGAGCCGGGGCATTCGAAGACCATGATGGCGGCCTTCATCGTGGCCGTGCGCGGCACGGCCGCGCAGGCGGTCCTCCTCGGGCTCGCCGCCACCGTCTCGCACACGGCCGTGGTCTGGGCCGTCGCCATGGCGGGCCTCGCCTTCGGGCAGAACCTCGACGCCAAGGCGGGCGAGCCGTACTTCCAGCTCGCGTCCGCGGTCCTGATCGTCGCCATCGCGCTCTGGATGGCGTGGCGGACGTGGCGGCGGACGCATCATCGTGATCCGGATGATCGGCATCATCGTCACGATGATTTGCATCATCACGATCCCGCCGGCGCGCACGAGCGGGCGCACGCGGAGGACATCCGGCGCCGGTTCGCGGACGGGCGGGCGACGACGGCGCAGATCGTCGCCTTCGGGTTGACGGGCGGCCTCATCCCGTGCCCCGCCGCCATCACGGTGCTCCTGCTCTGCCTGCAGCTCAAGGCGTTCACGCTGGGGGCCGGCCTCGTCCTGTGCTTCAGCCTCGGCCTCGCCGTCACGATGGTGTCGGTCGGCGTCGCCGCCGCCTGGGGCGTGCGGCAGGCCGAGCGGCGCTGGCCTGGCTTCTCGGCCTTCGCGGCGCGCGCTCCCTACATCTCCGCCGCCGTCATCATCCTGATCGGCCTCGCCGTCGGCTTCGACAGCCTGCGGGCGCTCGCCTGAACAAGGCCTCCTCGGGCGGGCCGGGTCACGAGCCGCTCTTCGCCTTGATGTCGAACGAGAAGTACTTCGCCCGGATGCGGTCGTAGGTGCCGTCCGCGATCACGGCGTCGAGCGCGCGGTCGAACAGCGCCTTCAGGCCTAAGTCTTCCTTCCGCAAGCCCATGCCGACGCCCGGGTGGTAGAACGCGGGATCGAAAGGAGCGTCGGCGACGAGGCGGCAGCAGGCCCCCTCGCGGCTGTCGAGGAAGCGGGTCATGGCGAGCTTGTCGCCCAGCACGAGGTCGAGGCGCTCGGCGATGAGGTCGAGGTCCGCCTCCTCGAGGGAGGCGAAGGTCCGGACCTGCGCGTCGGGATAGCGCTCCTCGAGGAAGCGGGCGTGGTCGCTTTCGGCGATCGTGCCGATGCTCTTGCCGGCGAGCGCCGCCGGGGTCACGGCGGAAAGGTCGGCGTCCTTGCGGGCCACGAACGAGGCCGGAATGCGGTAATAGGGCTTCGAGAAGGCGATGCGGGCGCGGCGCCGCTCGGTGATCCCGACCGAGGCCATGATGGCGTCGTACTCGCCCCGCAACAGGCCCTTGATCATCCCGTCCCACTCGTGGACGACGAAGACGCAAGCCGCCTTCGCGGCGGCGCAGAGCGCATTCCCCAAGTCCACCTCGAAGCCCTGCGGCTCGTTGCCCTCGAGATAGTTGAAGGGCGGGAACGCTCCTTCCGTGGCGATGCGGATCGTGCGCGCCTCCTCGGCCGCACCCGTCCGCGCGCCGAGGCCGGCAAGGACGAGGCAGAGGGCGGCAAGGAAGCGTCTTCTCATCGAAGGATTTCGGGGCGCTCGGGCGCCGGCACCTTGGCACGCGGGCGACGGCGGCTTCAAGCATCGCGGGCTGCCGCAAGGTTAATCTCGGGATTCGCGAACACGGCCCTTGCGTAAACCGCCAAGTTTCGGGCCTAATCCGCACCGACCGGCAAGGACCGGGCCAGAGGGAAAACCCCGCCAAGGGGAGGAGAAGCCAATGAAGCGTCGTCAATTCCTGCAAGCGGCGGGCGTCGGCCTCGCCGCCACGGCCGTCGCGAAGCCCGCCATCGCGCAATCGATGCCCGAGATCAAATGGCGCCTGTCGTCGGGCTTCCCGAAGTCCCTCGATACCATCTACGGTGGGGCCGAGGTCATTGCCAAGTACGTGTCCGAGGCGTCGGACGGGCGCTTCCAGATCCAGCCCTTCGCGGCGGGGGAGATCGTCGGCACGTTCCAGCTCGCCGACGCGGTCTCGAACGGCACCGTCGAGATGGGCCAGACGGCGTCCTACTACTACGTCGGCAAGGACCCGACCTTCGCCTTCCCGACGGCGATTCCCTGGGGGCTCAACCCACGCCAGGAGAACGCCTGGATGTATCACGGCGGCGGCATGGACCTGATGAACGAGTTCTTCGCCAAGCATAACCTCTACGGCATGCCGGCCGGCAACACCGGCACCCAGATGGGCGGCTGGTTCCGCAAGGAGATCAAGGGCGTCGCCGACCTGCAGGGCCTCAAGATGCGCATCGGCGGGCTCGCCGGCCAAGTGCTGCAGAAGCTCGGCCTCGTGCCGCAGCAGATCCCGGGCGGCGATATTTATCCTGCCCTCGAGCGCGGCACCGTCGATGCCGCCGAGTGGGTCGGCCCCTACGACGACGAGAAGCTCGGCTTCAACAAGGTCGCGCCCTACTACTACTACCCGGGCTTCTGGGAGGGCGGCGCCCAGATCACCGCCTTCGTCAACATCGCCAAATGGAACGAGCTGCCGAAGGCCTACAAGAGCCTGCTCACCGCCGCCTGCGGCTACGCCAACGTCGACATGCAGGCGAAGTACGACGCCAAGAATCCGGCGGCGCTGCGCCGCCTCGTCTCGGGCGGCGCGCAGCTGCGCCCCTTCCCGCAGGAGCTCCTGGAGGCGAGCTACAAGGCCGCGAACGAGCTCTACGACGAGCTGTCGGCCAAGAACGCCGAGTGGAAGAAGGTCTACGAGCCCTACCGGGCCTTCCGCAACGAGGAGTACATCTGGTTCCAGGTCGCCGAGTACACCTACGACAACTTCATGATCCGGGCGCGCGCGCGGGGGTGAGGGCGGCGCAAGGCAGTGACGAAGCGCCCGCGTGACGGCCCAAAGCGCCGAAGACCAAAGTGCTGGTGACGTTGCGTCTCGACCGCGACGTCATCGAGGCTTTCAGGGCGCAAGGCTCAGGATGGCAGACGCGCATGAACGATGCCTGCGCCGCGTAGCAGACGAGATCTCCCGCGCCTATGCGCAGCCGGGGAGTCGGCATGCAGATCCGCGTAACGGGTTTGAGGCGCTCGCCGCATAGCGGGAACTCGAGAACGGTACTACTCGATTTTCGGCGGCTGGCTCGGATCGAAGCTCGGCAGGCCGGGGATGCCGCCCGGGCTGTCGAGGCCGGGCATCTGCAGATTCTGCAGCTGTTGCTCGACTGCCTTCTGGTCGATCTGCGTTCCGGTCGACTTGTAGTGCATCACGAGCGGCGGGAACAGGATCACGATCGCCACCATGATGCACTGGATCACCACGAACGGGATCGCGCCGTAGTAGATCTGGCCCGTCGTCACCGGGTCCATGCGTTTCCCGGTGACCTTGTCGGTGTAGGGCTCCCGCGGCGCGACTGAGCGCAGGTAGAACAGCGCGAAGCCGAAGGGCGGGTGCATGAAGCTCGTCTGCATGTTCACGCCGAGCATCACCCCGAGCCAGATCAGGTCGATGCCGAGCTTCTCGGCCGGCACCGCGATCAGCGGAATGATGATGAAGGCGAGCTCGAAGAAGTCGAGAAAGAAAGCAAGGAGGAAGATCAGGACGTTGATGAAGACCAGGAACCCGGTCTGCCCGCCGGGCAGCGAGGTCAGGAGGTGCTCGACCCAGACGTGCCCGTTGACGCCGTAAAAGGTGAGCGAGAACACGCGCGCGCCGACCAGGATGAACAGCACGAAGGCGGACAGCTTCGCGGTCGTCTCGGTCGCCTGCCGGACGATCGAGAAGTTGAAGCGCGCCGGATTGTTGTCGAGCCGGCGCTTGATTGCGGCGAGGATCAGCGAGCCGAGCGCCCCCATGGCGCCGCCCTCGGTCGGTGTCGCGAGGCCGATGAAGATCGTGCCCAGCACCAGGAAGATGAGGAGGAGAGGCGGCACCATCACGAAGGTGACCTGCTCGGCCATGCGCGACATCAGGCGCAGGCCCGTGAGGCGCTCGACGAGCCCGACCACCAGCGCATAGATCGCCGCGGCGGCGACCATCTCGATGAACAGGCCCCAGCCCTGGTAGCCATTGTGCCGCAGCCAATACTGTGCCGCGACGAGCACGACCGCGAGGGCGGCCGAGATCATGAGCCGCTTCGCGCCGAGAAAGCGGTTCATGACGGCGCAGATCAGCGCCACGACGGTGGCGATGCAGATCGTCAGGATGACGAAGTCGGCGCCGGCCTTGGTGTCGGTCTGGGTCAGGACGTAGTAGCCGACAAGGCCTGAGAACAGCACCAGCACGCCGAGCTGCCACACCCCGCGCGCGCCGTCGGCCTCGCGGTAGCCGATGGCGTCCTGCGGCAGCCCGGGCGCCGCCTTGGGAAAGATGACCGTCACTCCGAGAACGTAGACGGCGTAGAGGCCGGCGAGGATCACGCCCGGCAGGAAGGCGCCCTCGTACATGTCGCCGACCGAGCGCCCGAGCTGGTCCGCCATGACGATGAGCACGAGGGACGGCGGGATGATCTGGGCGAGCGTGCCGGAGGCCGCGATCACCCCGGACGCGAGGCGCCGGTCGTAGCCGTAGCGCAGCATGATCGGCAGCGAGATCAGGCCCATGGAGATGACGGAGGCGGCGACGACGCCGGTCGTCGCGGCCAACAGCGCGCCGACGAAGATCACCGCATAGGCAAGGCCGCCGCGCACCGGCCCGAAGAGCTGGCCGATCGTGTCGAGCAGGTCCTCCGCCATGCCCGAGCGTTCGAGGATCAGCCCCATGAAGGTGAAGAACGGGATCGCCAGCAGCACCTCGTTCGCCATGGTGCCGTAGATGCGGTCGGGCAGCGCCTGGAGAAGCGGCCAGGACAGGGTGATGGTCTGGGGGGCATAGGGCGCGAGCTCGACCGCGAGGGCGAAGAACAGGAGCCCGTTCGCGGCGAGCGAGAAGGCGACCGGGTATCCGAGGAGGAGGAAGATCACCAGCGCCGCGAACATGATCGGGGCGAGGTTCTGGGCGATCAGCACGGCCATCGGGCGAGACTCCGGAAGGGCTTTCGGCCCGCGGCTTCAAATCAGTGGGGGACCCTGGAGACGCCGCTCTGGGGCGGAGGCGGCTCGGGCGTGCCGGGCGGGGTTTCGACGGTCCCGGTCGCGGCGAGCTCGGCGAGGAGGCGCTCGGCCTCCGCCTCGGCCGCGGCCTGGTGGCCGCCGACGGCGTGGATGTCCTCGAGCTCGCCGCGCATGATCGCGACGCGCTTGATGAACTCGCTCGCCCACTGCAGGAACAGGAGGATGAAGCCGAGGAGGATCAGGCCCTTGGCCGGCCAGACCACGAGGCCGCCGGCGTTCGAGGAGTACTCGTTCGTCGTGTAGGACAGCCGGAAGAACGGCCAGCACAGCCACACCATGACGGCGACGAACGGGAACAGGAACACGAGGTGCCCCATGATCTCGATCCGGTTGCGCGCCGCCTGGCTCAAGCGGTTCGAGACGATGTCGATGCGGATGTGCTCGTTCGCCTTGAGGGTCCAGGCGGCGCAGAGCATGAACACGGCGCCGAAGAGGTACCACTGCAGCTCGAGCCAGGCGTTCGATGAGGTGCCGAACACCTTGCGGATGATCGCGTTGAAGGCCGAGACGATGATGGCGACGAAGATCGCCCAGGCGGCAACCTGGCCGATCCGCTCGTTGAGACGGTCGATCGCGCGGCTGAAGCCGAGAAGTCCTGTCACGCGCCACCCCTCCAGTTTCCGCGGCCGGCGGCCGAGGCCGCCCCTCGGCGCATGGCTGGCTTGTTCTCGATGAATACCTTGGCCTTGGCCGGTCGTACCGCATCGGCCGGGCCCAAACAAGCATGTCGAAGGGAGGAGACGGAGCGCCTTCAGGCGACCGGACGGGTGCGGGCGAGGCGAAGCGCCACCCAGCCGGTCACGACGCAGGCGAGCATGATCGCGACGAGGGACGGCGGCCAGGCGAGGACCGTATGGCCGACGATGACGGAGCCGAGCGCCCCAAGCCCGAGCTGCGTCGCGCCGACGATGCCGGCCGCCGTGCCGGCGAGATCCGGCCGCACCGAGAGCGCGAGCGCCGTCCCGCCCGGGATCGTCAGGCCGTTGCCGACGGCGTTGAAGGCGAGCGGCAGGAACAGGGTCGCGGGCGTCCAGGGCCCGAGCGCCACGACGGCGGCCTCGCCCGCGACCGAGGCGACCGAGAGGGCGGTGCCGATGGCGATCAGCCGCTCGCTGCCGAGGCGCTGCCCGAAGCGGCCGGTCAGGAAGTTGCCGCTCATGTAGCCGGCGGCGTTGACGATGAAATACAGGCCGTAGACGTGCGGCTCGCGGCCCATCGTCTCGACGACCACGTAAGGGGCGCCGGCGATGAAGACGAAGAATGCGGCCGTCGTGAACGACAGGGAAAGCGTGTAGCCGAGGAAGCGACGGTCGGCGACGAGCACCGGCATCGCAGCCGCCATGGCGGACAGCGACGCGGCGGCGCCCTCGCGGCGGGCGGTCTCGCCGAGGTATGCGTAAGCTCCGAGCGCGACCGGGGCCGCCATCCCCAGCATCGCGACAAAGATCGAGCGCCAGCCGAGGCTCGCGTCGAGGAAGCCGCCGGCGAGCGGCGCGACCATGGGCGAGACCACCATCGCCATGGTGATGTAGCCGATGAGGCTCGCGGCCTCGTTCTTCGAGGAGGTATCGCGCACGATCGCGCGCGACAGGGCGAAGCACGTGCCGCCGCCCATGGCCTGCACGACGCGCGCCGCAAGCAGCGCCGGGATCGAGCCCGCGAGCGCGCCCATGAGCGAGCCGGCCATGAACAGGGCCAGCGCCGCGATGACGCAGGGGCGGCGCCCGATCCGGTCCGAGATCGGCCCGACCACGAGCTGCGTCATGGCGACCGCCACGAGGTAGAGGGTCAGCGTGAGCTGGATCGTGGCGTAGTCGGTCGAGAACGAGCGGGCGAGGCCGGGGGTCGCGGGGGCAAGGACGTTCAGGGCGAAGGGCTGCAGGGCCGAGATCGCGACGAGCACCGCGAGCGGCGGGCGGGGAGGTATCGAGGCCTCGCTCATGCGGCTTCGCGGGGCTCGAGCGCCGCCTCGGCGCGCGCGGCTTGGCGCCGGCGCACCCGCTCGCGGTGGATGGTGTAGACGCCGCTGCCCGCGATCAGCGCGATGCCGAGGAAGGCGGTCGGGTCGGGCAATTCGCCGAACACCACCATCCCCAGCAGGATCGCCCACAGGATCACGCTGTAGCGGAACGGCGAGACGACGGACACGTCGGTGCCGCGGAAGGCCATGATGTTGGCGAGGTTGCCGAGCGTCACGAGGATCGCGGCGCCGACGATGTAGGCCATCTCGCGGCCGCCGAGGGGCGGCCAGGTCTCGCCGACGCCTGCCAGAGCCCCGGCGAGGCCGACCGCGGCGGTGCTCGCGAGCGCCACGACCGTCGAGGGTACGTCGGGCGGGACGAAGCGCGTCGCGAGGTCGCGGCCGGCGACGAGCACCGCCGTCGCGAGCGCCACGAGGGCGTAGACGTTCAATCCCTCCGGACCCGGCCTGACGATCACGAGCACGCCGATGAAGCCGACCGCGATGGCGCTCCATCGGCGCCAGCGCACCCGTTCCAGCCCGAGCACGACCATCGCCGCCGTCATGATCAGCGGCGTCGACTGCACGATCGCCGTGATGATGGCGAGCGGCAGGTGGGACAGGCTCGAGATGAACAGGAACGCCACCACGGCTTCGAGGCACGCCCGCAGCGCGGCGAGGGGGGAGGCGAGCTTCCGGATGCTGCGCAGATCGCCCATGGCGGCGACGATGCAGAGCGCCATCATCGTGGCGATGAGGCCGCGCACGGCCATGATCTGCCCCGGCGGAAGGCTCGCCGAGGCGAGCTTCAGCAGGGTGTCGTTGGTGATGAAGAAGAGCATCGCGCAAAGCATCGCGAGGATGCCGCGGCGATTGTCGGCGGGGGACATGGGCGTTTCCTGGGCGACCCCTGTAAGGGCCCGAAGGGCCGCCGTCGAGGCGTCCGGATGCGGGGTGGGCATGCGGGAGATCTTTAGAGGCCGTTAAGCCTGTTTCGGCACCTTGCCGGTGCGACCTTCCCGATCCCCGGCATGCGACCTCTCAAGGCCCTCTCGGCGCTCCGCCGTCGACCCAGCCGCAACGCAGACCTTCCCGAGGCCGGGGCGGAGCCGCCGGCTCCGGCCGCGCCCTCGTCCGAACCGACGCGGCTCGACGCCGACATGGTCGACGCGCTCGAGGGCGACGTCCTGAACGCCATCCGGGCCGTCACCGGCGCGGCCGCGACGGCGAGCCGGGAGGTCGGCGCGACCCGGGACGACCTCTCGGACATCCACGCCCACATGAGTGAGCTCGCCGCCGCGGGCCGGGGCGCGGCCTCGCAGACCGTCGGCCTCGCGGCCTCTACCGAGGAGCTCGCGGCGACCTCCGGCGATATCGACGGCGCCATGGACCTCGCGAGCCGCCGGGTCGGCGAGGCCGTGACATCGGCGAAAGCCGCGAACACCCTCATCGCCGACCTTGCTAAGGCCACGGAGGAGATCGTCGGCATCGTCGACACGATCGCCTCCGTCGCCCGCCAGACCAACCTCCTGGCGCTCAACGCGACGATCGAGGCGGCGCGCGCCGGCGCCGCCGGCCGCGGCTTCGCGGTCGTCGCCGGCGAGGTGAAGTCGCTCTCGGTCGAGACCGGCAACGCCGCGAACGACATCCGCGCGCGCATCGCGCGCCTGCGTGAGCGGGCCGCGTCCTCGATGGCCGCGGTCGAGACCGTGATGGCCGTGATCGAGGGCGTGCAGCCGGTGTTCGAGACCGTCCGCACCGCCGTCGACGAGCAGAACGCGTCGCTCGCCGAGCTCGCGCAGCGCGCGACCGAAGCCTCGGGCTACGTCGAGAAGGTGAGCGCCAAGGCGCTCGAGGTCGACGCGGCGGCGTTCGACGCCGGCCGCCGCATTGCCGGCGCCGGCGCGGCCGCAAGCCATGCCGAGGGGGCGGCTCACGCCCTTGCCCAGCGCTTCGTCACGGTAATGCGGCAGAACGAGATCGGCGACCGCCGCCGCTTCGACCGCCTGCCGGTCGAGCTCAGGGCGGGCGTCCACATGGCCGGCCGCATCTTCGACACCCGCGCGGTCGACATCAGCCTCGGCGGCGTGCTCATCGAGTCCACCGAGGCGGTGAAATCCTTGGCCGGGCAGCCAGTCGAGGTCGACCTCGAGCGCGTCGGCCGCATCGCGGCACGGGTCGTGGCGACGAGCCCGATGGGCCTCCACTGCGCCTTCGAGGCGCCAGATACCGACCGGCAGGCCCGGGTCGCCGCGGTCGTCGCGGAGGTCGAGGCCGGGTACCGGCCCCTGATCGAGGTCGCGACGAATGCTGCCCGGCGGGTCGAGGCCGCGTTCGAGCGCGCCCTCGCCGAGGGACGGCTCACCCGGGAGCAGCTCTTCGACACCGCCTACCGTCCGATCCCGGGCACGGACCCGCAGCAGTTCGAGACCGCGCACATCCGCGTCTTGGAAGAGATCCTGCCGCCGATCCAGGAACCGCTCCTCGCGTCCGACGACCGGATGGTGTTCTGCCTCGCGATCGACCGCAACGGCTACATCCCTGTCCATAACCGCAAGTATTCGGCGCCGCAGCGCGCCGGCGAGCCGGTCTGGAACGCCGCGAACAGCCGCAACAAGCGCATCTTCGACGACCGCGCCGGCATCACGGCCGGACGCTCGACGCGCCCCTTCACGGTGCAGTCGTATCTCCGCGACATGGGCGGCGGCACCATGATCATGATGCGCGAGGTCGACGCCCCGATCCGCGTGCAGGGCCGCCACTGGGGCGGGTTCCGGACGGCGTACCGGCTTTGAGGCTCACCTCAGCCGGTCGAGCCTGAACAGGGAGAGGTCGAAGCGTGGGGCCTTGCCGGTCGCGAAGTCGGCGAGTGCCTCGCCCATGACGCTCGCGAACTTGTAGCCGTGGCCGGAGCAGGGCGAGGCGACGACGACCTGCGGGACATCCGGCAGGGTGTCGACGACGAAGTGCTCGTCCGGCGTGTTGGTGAAGAGGCAGCAGCGGAGCGACAGCACGGGGCCGTCGGCGTCGGGGAAGTAGCCGCGCACGGCCTCGCGCAGGACCGCCTCGTCGCGCTCGGTCGGCTCGCGCGAGAGGGCGTCGGCGTGGCCGGTCTCGCGCTCGTGGTGGTAGACTCCGATCTTGAACCCCGGCACGCCCCATTCCGGGAAGACGTAGAGCGGCCCCGGGTCCGTGTCGACGAGCCCGACGGGGAAGCGCCCGAGGCGGAAGTGCTCGGGGACGCGCGGACGGAACCAGCCGAGGGCTTGTCTTTCCGGAACCGCCTTGCCGGCGAGCGCTGGCACAAAGTCGGAAATCCAGGCCCTAGTCGAAAGCACGAGCCGCTCGGCTTCGTAGGAAGCGCGCGGCGTCTTCACCATGACCGTGCCGGCGCCGGTGACCTCCCAGGAGAGGATCGGTTCGCGGGCCCGGATGTCGGCGCCCGCCGCCATGGCAAGCGCCGCGTGCGCTACGATCGCCCGCTCCGACGCCACAAACCCGCCGTCCGGCTGCACAACCGCGGCGAAGCGCTCCGGCAAGCGCCATCCGGGGTAGCGGGCGGAAAGCTCCGCCGCGGTCATGACCTCGTGGTCGAGGCCGTGCTCGCGGCAGGAGGCGAGCGCTCCTTGCATGATGCGCCCGTCCTCAGGGCCGGCGTCGATCCCGCCGGTGACGAAGAGCAGGCGCTCGCCCGCGGCATCTTCGAGGTCCCGCCACAGCTCGTAGGCGCGCCGCAGGAGCGGCACGTAGGACGGGTGCTCCATGTAGGCGAGGCGGATGATCCGGTTGACGCCGTGCGAGGAGCCCATGGCGTGGGGGATGTCGAAGCGCTCGAGCCCGAGCACGCGCTTCCCCCGCCGGGCGAGCTGCCAGCACGTGGCCGATCCCATGCCGCCGATGCCGGCGACGATCACGTCGTAGGTGGTGGAGCGTGGCACCCGAGCCCCCGTCGATGGCGGGGCTATAATGGGTTGCTTCGCGCCCGGCGAGAGGGCCGCGCCGGCGTAAACCCCTCCCGGGAGGAGGCCTCGGTGAAGCTGTCCGTCATGATGAAGGGCGCCCGATCATCATAAGCGAGGGACTCTGGAATCGCACGGGAAGCGCTCGCCGTCATGATGGGAGTGCGCCTACCGGCTCGTCCCTCGGGTCGAGCCCGAGGGCGGCTTTGGGAGAGGGGCTAGCCGCCCGTCACGCTCATGTGGCGGGAGACGGCGGGGCGGTTGCGGCGGTCGATGACGAAGTCGTGGCCCTTGGGCTTGCGCGAGATCGCCTCCTCGATCGCGGCTTCCAGGCGCTCGTTGCCCTCGGAGAGGCGCAAGGGCGTTCGCAGATCCGCGGCGTCCTCCTGGCCGAGGCACATGTAGAGGCGGCCGGTGCAGGTGAGCCGGACGCGGTTGCAGCTCTCGCAGAAGTTATGGGTCAAGGGCGTGATGAAGCCGAGCTTGCCGCCGGTCTCCTTCAGGCGCACGTAGCGGGCGGGCCCGCCGGTGCTCTCCGGAAGATCCTCCATCCCGTAGCGGTCCATGAGCCGGGCGCGGACGACGGAGAGCGGCAGGTACTGGTCGACCCGCTGCGTCTCGATCTCGCCCAAGGGCATGACCTCGATGAGCGTCAGGTCCATGCCGCGCCCGTGCGCCCACTCGATGAGGCTCGGGATCTCGTCCTCGTTGAGGTCCTTGAGGGCGACGGCATTGATCTTCACCCGCAGGCCCGCGCCTTGCGCGGCATCGATGCCTTCCATGACCTTGGAGAAGTCGCCCCAGCGGGTGATGCGCCTGAACTTCTCCGGGTCGAGGGTGTCGAGGGAGACGTTGACGCGCTTCACGCCGTACGAGGCGAGCTCGTGGGCGAAGCGCGACAGCTGCGAGCCGTTCGTCGTGAGCGTCAGCTCGTCGAGGGCGCCGGAGGCGAGGTGCCGGGAGAGCCCGGCGAACAGGGTCATGATGTTGCGCCGCACCAGCGGCTCGCCGCCCGTCAGCCTGAGCTTGCGCACGCCGCGCTCGACGAAGACGGTGCAGACCCGGTCGAGCTCCTCCAGCGTGAGGAGGTCGCGCTTCGGCAGAAAGGCCATGTCCTCGGACATGCAGTAGAAGCAGCGGAAGTCGCAGCGGTCCGTCACCGAGACGCGCAGGTAGGTGATCGCCCGCCGGAACGGGTCGATAAGGGGCGGCCGCTGGGCCGCAACGGTGGCGGGCTCTCCCCACATGAAGGCTTATCGCTCCCGGGCGCTTGGGCTATCCCCTCATTTAAGCCCTGGTGCGCCCAAACTCAAAGCGGATGCCGGCCGGACGGGCTTTTGAGAGGCTTTTGCCATGGATCCCAAGCGCTGGCCGACGGAAATCCGCCTGTCCAAGGACAAGCGCACGCTCACCGTCGCCTTCGACGACGGCTCCGCCTTCGACCTTCCGGCCGAGTATCTTCGGGTCACAAGCCCCTCGGCCGAGGTGCAGGGGCACAGCCCGGCCGAGCGGAAGACCGTGCCGGGCAAGCGCAACGTCGAGATCATTGGGGTCGAGCCGGTCGGCAACTACGCCGTCAAGCTCGTCTTCGACGACATGCACTCAACCGGCATTTTCGGCTGGGATTATCTCTACGAGCTGGGCGCCGGGCGCGAGCGGCGCTGGGCCGATTATCTCGCTGAGCTCGACGCCAAGGGTCTGTCGCGGGAACCCGCTCCTCGCAAATGAAAGGCCGGCCACCCCGGCCGGCCTTCGTTCCTGGAGCGGAAGGTCAGCGCAGGACCGTTACCCGCGTCCCGACTCTGACGCGATTGTAGAGGTCGATCACGTCCTCGTTGGTCATGCGGATGCAGCCGGAGGAGACCGCTTGGCCAATGGTCTCGGGCTCGTTCGAGCCGTGGATGCGGTAGAGTGAGCCGCCGAGGTACATGGCGCGGGCGCCCAGCGGATTGGCGAGCCCGCCCTTCATGTGGCGCGGCAGGTCCGGGCGGCGGCGCAGCATTTGGGCGGGCGGCGTCCAGTCCGGCCACTCGCGCTTGTTCGTCACGGTCTTCGTGCCGGCCCAGGTGAAGCCCGGGCGCCCGACGCCGACGCCGTAGCGGATCGCCGTGCCGTCGGCGAGGATGTAGTAGAGCCGGCGCTCGTTCGTCGCGATCACGATGGTGCCGGGGGCATAGCGGCCGGGGTTCGCGACGATCTCGCGCGGGATCGGAGAGGCCTGCGGGCGGAAGTCGGGGCTCGCCGGGACGCCAAAGGTCAACGGCTCGCGGGTCAGCGGGTCGATCTCGTAGGCGGCGGCCGGGACCGCCAAGGCGAAGAGGCCAGTCAAAGTGAGGGCGACGCGGCGCATGGGTGCCTCATGTGGTGGAACTTCAAGCATTGATGCCGGAAACGGGCGCGATTCGCATTTCCGATTCGATTCAGTGGTTAAGTGGTGAATCCACAAAGCCAAATGCACGGGAGGGCTACAATCCCGCCGCACCGTTGCGGCGGCGCAACATGGGCCGGAGATTCCCGGTGCCGGTTTTCTTGACGCTTCCGGCGCCCGCCCTTAGGTAGGGCCGACCGGGCGCGTAGCTCAGCGGGAGAGCATTCGCTTCACACGCGAAGGGTCACAGGTTCAATCCCTGTCGCGCCCACCATCCTCGCCAATTCACGATGTTGCCGACGGTCAGCACGCTTCCGCGGCGACGAACCTCTGCACGGCTCCGAACAGCTCGTCGAAGTGGTCGATGACGATGTCCGGCCCGTGCTCGCGGATCGGACGGTCCGGGTAGCCGAAGCTCACCGCCACGACCGGGATGCCGGCGGCCTTGGCGGCGGCGACGTCGGAATACGAGTCGCCGACCATCACGGCCCGGCGCGGATCGCCGCCGGCACGCTCGATCGTCATGATGAGGTGGCGCGCGTCGGGCTTGAACCAGGGGAAGGTGTCGCGCCCGCAGACCGTGGCGAAGCGGTCGAGGACGCCAAGCGCGGCGAGAAGCTTCAGCGAGTGGGCTTCCATCTTGTTGGTGCAGATCGCGAGCCGCCAGCCGTCCGCTTCCAGCCGGTCGAGGGCGTCAAGGGCCCCGGGATAGAGCCGCGTCTCGACGCACAGGTTGTCGCCGTAATAGGCGAGGAAGCGGCGATAGAGCTCCTCGATCAGATCCGGCGCCGGCTCGCGGCGCGCCGCCTCGAAGCCGCGCTGCAGCAGCCCGCGCCCGCCGGCCGAGATCATGTCGCCTGCCGCCGCGATCGGCAGCGGCGGCAGGCCCTCCTGCCCGAGGATCACGTTGAGCGTCGCGACGAGGTCGTGCGCCGTGTCGGCGAGCGTGCCGTCGAGGTCGAAGACGGCGGTCGGGGCGGTTGTCATGCGACCTCGCTAGGGAGCGCCGGCGGCGGGATCAAGCGCGGCGGCGCGGTGCTATCATGGCCGCGATTCGGTTAATCGAGGCTGGAGGCTTTCATGCAACAGTCCGGACGGGGAGGCATCGCCGCGGCGCTCGCCCTCCTGACGGCGCTTGCCGCAGACGAGGCGCGGGCGGCGTCCTACGACTTCGTCCCGGCGCCGCAGACCGACCTCAACCGCGTCTACCGGATCGACAAGGTCACGGGGGAGGTGATCTCGTGCCAGTATGGGCTCCAGGAGGGCACCGTCGGCGTGACGCTGTGCTTCGGCGCGGGCGAGGGCGCGGGACCGCAGACGCCGGGCGAATACGGCCTCGTCGCCTCGCGGCACGAGCGCGAGGCCGGCGTGTTCCGGGCGAACTTCCGCACCGGCGAGGTCAGCGTCTGCTATGTCCTCGAGGAGAAGGTCGTGTGCACCCCCCAGACCGGGCCTTCCGCCGATGCCGCTCCCCCACGCCCGCCCCTGCCAGGCGCCGGCGGGCGCCCCGCCTCGGGGCCGGGCACCGGGCGGCCGCAGTAGCCGGACTTTCGCCGGCCCGCGCCGGCCTGTAAGAGGCGGCCCCATGGACCAAGCCACCCTCAAGCGCGCCGCCGCCGAGCGGGCGGTCGCGCTCGTCCGCGACGGCATGAAGCTCGGGCTCGGCTCCGGCTCGACCGCGGCCGCGTTTGTCTCGGCGCTCGGCGAAAAGGTGCGGGCCGGGCTCGACGTCGTCGGCGTGCCGACCTCCGAGCGCACCCGCGAGCAGGCCGAGGGGGAGGGCATCAGGCTCGCGACCCTCGACGAGATTCCTCAGCTCGACCTCACCATCGACGGGGCGGACGAGCTCGACGATGAGCTGCGCCTCATCAAGGGCGGCGGCGGCGCGCTCCTGCGCGAGAAGATCGTCGCTGCCGCGAGCCGGCGCATGGTCGTGATCGCCGACGGCTCGAAGCGCGTCGAGACGCTCGGGCGCTTCCCGCTGCCGATCGAGGTGGCGCCGTTCGGGCTCGCGGCGACGCGGCTCGCGGTTCGAGAGGGCGTCCGGCGGGCCGGCTCCGACGGGGAACTGCGCCTCAGAAGCGCCGCAAACGGCCAGCCATTCGTCACCGACGGCGGCCACTACATCCTCGACGCGGAGCTGGGGAGGATCGAGGCGCCGGAGCGCGTCGCCGCCGCGCTCGCCGCGATCCCGGGCGTCGTCGAGCACGGGTTGTTTCTCGGATTCGCCTCGGGCGCGATCCTCGCGACCGGGACGGGCCTCGTCGAGCTCGGCGAGGTCTGACCAAACCTTCTTGCAAGCTTGCCTTCTGGAGCTTCCCTGCATGTGGACTCTTCTCCGCCAAAGCGCGGCCCTGACCGCGGTCCTGACCACACTCGCGCTCCCGACCGTTGCCCACGCGCAGCAGCCCGCGCCGGCCCCGAGCGCCGCGCCGGCCCCGGGCGCCGCGCCGGTGCCCGCCGCCTCGCACCTTGCGGTCGCCCGCGAGGTCGCGCTGACCTCGGGCATCGTGCGCTCGATCGACGTGATCCCGCCGCAGCTCTTCGAGCGCCTGCGCGAGCAGGTCGTCGCCCGCCCGGAGATCTCGAAGGACCTGAACGACGTCCTCAAGACGATCGAGCCCGAGATGGAGCTGCAGAAACAGCAGGTCATCAACGCCATCGCCCTGGTCTACGCCCGGGCCATGACGGAAGCCGAGCTCAAGGACACGATCGCGTTCTTCAAGTCGCCCTCGGGCAAGAAGTACGTCGAGACCCAGCCGGTGGTGCTCGACGACCTCGTCCGCGAGATGCAGGTGTGGAGCCAGGACCTCGCCGAGTACGTCATGGTGCGGGTCCGCGCCGAAATGCAGAAGAAGGGACATCAGCTGCAGTAAGGCGCGGAACTCCTCTCCCCGCTCACGGGAGAGGCCGAGTCGCGCGATAGCCGCAACCGGTGGCTCTACTTCGCGAGCCCGACCGACCGCAGCGCCTCGGCGACCCGGGCCTGCTCGGCCGCGAGAAACGCCGCAAAGCGCTCGGGCGGCAGATAGGCGTTCGACCAGCCCTTCTGGCGCAGGATGTCCTCCCAGGCCGGCGACCTCACCATATCGTCGACAGTGCGCGCCAGGACGGCGCGCTCCTCGGGCTGGAGATTCGCGGGCGCCAGCACGGCGCGCCAGTTCGAGAGCACGAGGTCGATCTGCTGCTCCTTGAGGGTCGGCGCGTCGACGCCGTCGAGGCGGATCGGCGCGGTCACGGCGACGATCCTCAGCTTGCCGGCCCGGACCGGCTCCTCGAGCTGCTGCGGGGTGGCGACGAGCGCGCTGACGTGGCCATCGAGGGCGGCGTTGATCATCTCGCCGGCGCCGAAGAACGGGGCATAGGCCATGCGGCCCGGGTCGGCTCCGACCGCCTTCGTGAACAGGGCCGCGAGGATGTGATCGATGCTGCCGGCCTGCCCGCCGCCCCAGGTGACCTTCGCGGGGTCGGCCCGAACCGCATCCGCCAGCTCGCGGGTGGTCGTGATCGCGGAGTCCGCCGGCACAGCGATCGCGAGGTAGTCGGCGGTGAGGCGGGCAAGCGGCGCCGCGTCATTCAGACTTAGTCCGGATTTGCCGCGGACGAGCGCGGCGATCATCGGGAATCCGACCGTGATGATGCGGTTGGGCTCGGGGTCGCCCTTGACGAACTGGGCGAAGCCCGCGGCGCCGCGCCCGCCCGGGATGTTGGTAACCGCGACGCTCCGCGCCGCCCCGCTGTCGAGCAGCGCCTGCTCGATCGCGTGCGCGGTCTGGTCCCAGCCGCTGCCGGGCGCCGCCGGCACGGTGATCCTGAGGTCGATCTGGGCAAGGGCGGACGTGGCCGGGAGGCTCCCCGACAGAGCCGAGAAGGCCAAGAGGGCCGGCGCCAGGACGCGCCGCATCCGGATCGGGGCGTGACCGATGATGCTCCTCCCGAAAATACGCGTGCGGACCTGGTCCGGAGCCGGCCTGCCGAAGCGTGCCCGTCTTGTGGCCGACAGCATACCAAGGCTTCGCGCGCCGCGCACCTTACGCCTTTATGGATCGGGCGCCATGGCTTAGACGGGGCGCGGTTAACGCCCGCCATGTCCGCCCTCCCGGCCTCCGCGCCCCCGCTCCCCGCATCTGCGAGACCCGTCGCGGCCGCGCTCGTCCGGGCCGCCGTGATCCTGTTCGCGGCGGTGCCGTTCGCCATGGCGGTCGCGCATCGCTCGGCGCCGCTCGTCGCCGGGACCGGGACCGCCCTCGCGCTCGCGGCCCTGACGGTCGAAGGCCGCCTCGTCGCGCTCCTGCGCGAGGCTTGTGGCCTCGCGCTCACGCCTCTCGGGGCCGCGTCCCTCGCCTTCCTGGTCTTCGCGGCGGCGTCGGTCGCCTGGAGCCCGGACCCGGGCGCCTCGGCCTACGGCTTCATCGAGTTCATCGTTCCGGTCTCCGGCGCGCTGGGGCTCGCGCTGGCGCTCCCCGGGCGCACGCCCCGCTGGGCCTTCTTGCTGCTGGCCGTCATGGCTATCGCCGCCTGCGTGCTCACGTTCGAGGTCTGGACCGGGATGGCGGTGCGCCGGGCCATCGGGGTGCGCTGGAACAGCTTCGTCTACAACCGTCCGGCGCTGACCCTCCTGGCCCTGGCGCCGCCGCTCCTGTGGGGGCTCGCCGCGCAAGGCCGGCGCTGGCTCGCCGCCGCCTGCGTGGTCCTGATCGCGTCGGCGATCCTGCAGTCCGACAGCGGCGCCGCGACGTTCGGGCTCGCCGCCGCCGTCCTCGCCTATCTCGTGGCACGCTTCTCGCGCGCGGCGGCGCTCGCGGTCGCGACCGCAGGCATCGTCCTCGCCGTCGCGCTCGCACCAGTCGCCGGCGAGCTGATGCAGCGGGCGATCCCGGCCTCCTGGCACGAGAAGCTCTCGGGCTCGAACTCGCAGGCGCGGGTCGACATCTGGCGCAGCTTCGGCGCAGCGGTGCGGGAGCAGCCCTGGCTTGGCGCCGGCTTCTCGGTTGGAGCCGCCTTCCCGCAGAGCGAAGGGGCGAAGCGCGTCGACCCTGGATACGCCACTCTCCTCGCGGTCGGCCATCCCCACAACGGCGCGCTCCAGCTCTGGACCGAGCTCGGCGGCGTCGGCGCTTTCCTCGCGCTCGTCGTGCTGGGGCTTGTCCTGCGGCTCGTCGCGACCCTGCCGGACGACCTGTTCGCGCCCGCCTTCGCCCTCATGGCGGCGGTGGTGTCCGTGTCGCTCGTCGGGCACGGCCTGTGGCAGGGGTGGTGGGCGGCGGCGATCGGGAGCGCGATCGTGTGGTTCCGGGTCGGGCCGGACGAGCATAAGCATAAGGAGGGCGCCCCGTGAGCGACTTCGACGTCGACCTCTTCGTGATCGGCGGCGGCTCGGGCGGCGTGCGCGCCGCGCGCATCGCGGCCGGCCATGGCGCCCGCGTGGCGCTCGCCGAGGAATACCGCATGGGCGGCACCTGCGTGATCCGCGGCTGCGTGCCGAAGAAGCTCCTCGTCTATGCGAGCCGCTTCCGGGACGAGTTCGAGGACGCGGCGGGCTTCGGCTGGACCGTGCCCCAGGCGCGCTTCGACTGGGTGACGCTCATCCGCAACAAGGACGCCGAGATCGCGCGCCTGGAGGGCGTCTACCGTGCGAACCTGACCGGCGCCGGCGTCGAGATCCTCGACAGCCGCGCCGTGATCGAGGACGCGCATACGGTCCACGTCCTGAAGACCGGCGCGCGGGTGCGGGCGCGCCACATCCTCGTCGCGACGGGGGCGCACCCGACCCTCGAGCCGCCGATCCCCGGCGGCGAGCTCGGCATCTCCTCGAATGAGGTCTTCCACCTGGACCGCTTCCCGGAGCGCATCCTCGTCATCGGAGGCGGCTACATAGCGGTCGAGTTCGCCGGCGTGTTCTGCGGGCTCGGGTCCCGGGTGACCCTGCTGCACCGGGGCGACAAGCTCCTGCGCGGCTTCGACGAGGACATCCGCTCAGGGTTGGGCGAGGCCTACGCCAAGCGCGGCATCGACCTGCGCCTCGGGCGCACCGTCGAGCGCCTGGAGCGGCGCGGCGACGCCATCGCGGCGAAACTCTCCGACGGCTCGGAGGTCGTCGTCGACCAGGTGCTCGCCGCCATCGGCCGACGTCCCAATACGGCGGGCCTCGGCCTGGAGACGGCCGGCATCACGGTCGACAGGGCGAGCGCGGTCCCGGTCGACGGCTACTCGCAGACGCTGATGCCCTCGATCTACGCCGTCGGCGACGTGACCAACCGGGCGAACCTCACGCCGGTCGCGATCCGCGAGGGCCATGCCTTCGCTGACACCGTGTTCGGCGGCCGCCCGACCATCGTCGACCACTCCCTGATCCCGACGGCAGTGTTCTCGTCGCCCGAGATCGGCGTCGTCGGCATGAGCGAGGCGACCGCACGCATGCGCGGCGAGGTCATAGTCTACAAGACGAGCTTCCGGGCCATGAAGGCGACCTTGTCGGGGCGCGACGAGCGCGTGTTCATGAAGCTCGTCGTCGACGCCGCAAGCGACAAGGTGCTCGGCGTCCACGTCATGGGCGAGGGCGCGAGCGAGATCATCCAGTCGGTCGGCATCGCCGTCACCATGGGAGCGACGAAGGCCGACTTCGACCGCACCGTCGCGGTGCATCCCACGGCCTCGGAAGAGCTCGTCACCATGCGCACCCCCTTCGTCGTGAAGCACCCGCAGGCGGTTGGCTAAGGAGCATTGATGCCCATCATCACCTACCTCACCCACATCCGCTTCGGCGAAGGCACGCTCAACGAGCTGCCGGAGGATCTTTCGGCGCTTGGGATCCGGCGGCCGCTCGTCATCACCGACAAGGGCATCGTCGCGGCGGGGCTCCTCGACCGCCTGTTCGGCGTGCTGCCTGGCGACAACCGGCGCCTCGTCTTCGACGACGTGCCGACGAACCCGACCGAGGAGGCGGCGCTCGCCGCCGTCGAGGTCTATCGCGAGGAGGACTGCGACGGGCTCATCGCTCTCGGCGGCGGCTCGGCCATCGACCTCGCCAAGGCCGTGGGGCTGCTCGCGACGCACCCCGGGCCGCTATCGCAATACGCCATGGTCGAGGGCGGCGTCCCGAGGATCACGCCGAAGGTCGCGCCGCTGATCGCGATCCCGACCACGTCCGGCACCGGCAGCGAGGTCGGACGTGGCTCGGTCATGAATCTTTCCGACGGCCGCAAGCTCGGCATCATCAGCCCGAACCTCATCCCGAAGCGCGCCATCTGCGACCCCGAGCTGACGCTGGGCCTGCCCCCCGTCCTCACCGCCGCGACCGGCATGGACGCCCTCTCCCACTGCATCGAGAGTTTTTTGACGCCCAATTACAACCCGCCGGCCGAGGGCATCGCCCTCGACGGCGCGCGGCGCATCGTCCTTAACCTCGAGCGCGCCGTGCAGGACGGCGCCGACCGCGAGGCGCGAAAGGAGCTCATGGCCGGCGCCATGGAGGGCGGCATGACCTTCCAGAAGGGCCTCGGCGCCGTGCACGCGCTCTCCCACGCCCTCGGGTCGCTCAAGGAGCCGCGCCTGCACCACGGCACGCTGAACGCCGTGCTCCTGCCACCGGTCCTGCGCTTCAACGCCGCCCATGTCGGCGACAAGTACGCCCGCCTCGCCCTTGCCATGGGCTTGAGCCCGGACGCCGACCTCGCCGCCTTCGTCGAGGACCTCAACGCCCGTATCGGGCTGCCGAAGTCGCTGAAGGACATGGGGGTGCCGGCGGGCGTCATCCCCGAGATGGCGGCGAAAGCCGAGCGCGACCACACCAATCCGACGAACCCCCGCAAGGCGACGGCGTCCGATTACGAGGCCCTGCTGCGGGAGAGCATCGGAGCCTGACGCACTTCAACGTGGCGTCACCACGACGTCGAGGCGCATCTCGGGGTGGATGCCGCAGGTGACGGCGAACTCCCCCGCCTCGGGGAAGCCGAGCACCACCGTGTCGCCCGGCTCCTGCGCTTCTGAGAAGGCCGGCATGCGCGGGTCGTCGACGCGGACGTTGTGGGTGCGGCTGTCGTCGTTGACGAACCGCAGCGCCTCGCCGGCCTTCACCGCGACCGCTCCGGGGGTGAAGCGGCGCCCCTTCTGGCGGATTTCGCTCGCCGCGACCGCGGGCCCGGCCGGCGCGCCGAGGGTCTCGACCCGCGCCGGCAGCGCCGCCGGCCGCGGCGGGTCGTCGCTCGACAGCGTCGCCAGGAACGCGACGAGCCTTCCCCGCTCCTCGGGCGAGAGGTCGAGCGGCCGCTTGAGGTCGGCCGAGAGGGTCGGGCGCTCGATCACCCGCTCGGCGTAGTGCGTCACCACCGCTTCCAGGGTCGCAAGCGAGCCGTCGTGCATGTAGGGCGCGGTCCAGACCCGCTCGCGGAGTGACGGCGTCTTGAAGGCGTGGTTCGCGGCCGCGAGCTTCAGCGCCTCGCCGCGCCCGAGATCGGCGCCGGCCAAGCCGATGTCGTGGAAGGCCTCGTCGGTGAAGCGCCAGCCCTTGTGGCAGGCGACGCACCCCGCCTTTCCGACGAAGAGGGCGAAGCCGGTGCGCTCGTCCGGATCGAGGGCCGCTTCGCCCTCGACCCAACGGTCGAAGCGGGTCTTCGGCGAGACGAGGGTGCGCTCGAAGCCCGCAAGCGCTGCGCGGATGTTTGCCTCGGTGACGCGCGGGTCCTCCGGGAAGGCCGCGGCGAAGCGGGCCGCCATGCCCGGATCGGCAGCGAGGCGCGCCGCCGCCTTGGCGATGTCGCCGCCCATCTCGCGGAGGTTCTCGATCGGGCCGCTCGCCTGCGCCTCCAAAGTCGGCGCGCGTCCATCCCAGAAGAAGGTCAGGCCCCAGGCGAGGTTCCAGAGCGACGGCGTGCGCCGCGGCAGGGGCTCGCCGTCGTGGCCCGGCCGGCGCGCGACCCCGTCCGAGAACGACAGGGCCGGGTCGTGGCAGGTGACGCAGGCCATGGTGCCGTCGCCGGACAGGCGCGTGTCCGCGAACAGGGCGCGACCAAGGGCGACCTTCTCGGGCGTGACCGGATTGCCCGGCGGCGCCGGGATTGCGGACGGTCGGGCGAAGGCCTCGCGCCAACCCGCGAGCGCGTCGTCCGAGGCAACGTCGCGCTCCGCGCCGGTTGCCAGCGCCGCCGCGAGCGGCAGGAGGGCGAGGACGAAGCGCCGCTTCACGGGTTGCCCGCGTTCACGAAGCGCGCGGCGGCCCCTACCGGAAGCGGCCGAGCTGCAGCTCGATCTTCGACACGTCGCCGAGCACCTGCGAGACGTCCCGCACGGGCGTCTTCGGCGGCACCGGCGCGGGCCAGGCCTTCTTCAGGTCGGCGAAGGCCGCCTGCACGCCCTTCACGGCGTCGGCGTCCTTCCGTCCGATGCCCTCCGCGACCGTGCCGAAGAGCTTCTCGGCCTCCCACACGAAACCCCGGGAGTCCTGGTACTCGACGGGCTTCGCGATCCGCCCCTTGGCGATCGCCTCCTCGTATTCGCCCGTCGCCGAGCGCAGCATCTCCAGCACCGTGTCGACCACGAAGGTCTGCCAGTCCGCCTCCTTCGCCTTGACGCCCTTGTCGGCGGCGGCGAGCCGCTCTTCGAGCGCCGCGAGCGCGGTGCGGTAGGCGCCTTCGTTCTTCGCCTTGACGGTCTGGGCGAGGGCCTTGAGGGCGGCAAGGAACGGCGGCACCTCGTAGGCCTTCAGGTCGCCCCGGATCTTGCCGTAGATCTCCTCCGACGGATGGAGGAAATGCGGCAGCGCCTCGGCCCAGCGCTTCTCGCGCACGAGCTCGTCGCCGACGAGGAGATGGCCGCGGATCAGCTCGACGTCGCGGTAGAAGCGGACCGTGGGCTTGAGGCTCGCGTCATAGGATGCCTTGGCGCCTTCGCCGCCCTCGTCGCCTTCTCCGCCTTCCCCGCCCTCGCCGCCGGCCCTTGCCTTGGCGGCGAGCACGACGGGAGCACCATGGCGGTGCGCCGGGGCCGCATGGCGTCCGGCTTGGGCGATGCCGTCGCCCGCGATCGGCAGCGGCTTCTCCTCGTGGGCCGCCACCTGCGAGGTGACGAGGACGGCCGTTCCGAGGCCGACCCAAATCTTGCGGCGCTTCATGCGATGTCTCCTTCGGACGGTTCAAGGCCGTCGCAGGCTGCCAGTTTAGAATCGTTGAAAACTGCAAGCGTTTCCAGGCACTTAGCTATCTGCTAAGGGCCATTCAGGCAATCGGAACTAAAGTCCCATGCAACTCGTCATCGCTGACGTCCTGTCGGCCGCGGATGCCACCGAGATCCGCCAGACCCTCGCCCATGCGCCATTCGAGGACGGCGCCCGCACGGCGGGCTGGAACGCGCGCCTCGTCAAGGACAACGCGCAGGCGCGCGACAGCGCGACGCTCCGGCTCCTGCGCGAGCGGGTCGAGGCGGCGATCCGCAAGAACGAGCTGTTCGGGCTCGCCGTGCGGCCGAAGGCGCTGACGCCGCTGATCTTCAGCCGCTACGCCGGCGGGCAGGCCTACGGCTCGCACGTCGACAACCCTTTGATGGACGGCATCCGCACCGACGTGTCCTTCACCCTGTTCCTGGCGGCGCCCGAGGCTTACGACGGCGGCGAGCTCGTGATCGAGAGCCTAAGCGGCGAGGACGAGGTCAAGCTCCCGGCCGGCCACATGATCGTCTATCCCTCGACGGCGCTGCACCGGGTTCAGCCGGTGACGCGGGGCGAGCGCCTCGCCGCGGTCGGCTGGGCCCAGAGCCACGTCCGCGATCCCGCGCGGCGCGAGCTCCTGTTCGACCTCGAGACCGCGCGCCGCCGCCTCTTCGACCGGCTCGGCAAGACGCAGGAGCTCGACCTTCTCTCGAAGAGCGCCGCGAACCTCATGCGGATGTGGGCCGAGGCGTGACGCCCGCGCCCTGCCCGGCTCGCCTTTTGTCCTGGAGTCCGGCTATAAGCCGCGCCTCATTTGGGGCAGAATGGCGCGTCACGAGACAAGAAGAGGCGCGCGGGACAGGATCGGGAGAGTGTCATGAGCGAGCGGTGGACGCCGGACGGCTGGCGGGCAAAGCCCATCCAGCAGGTGCCGGCCTATCCGGATGCGGCGGCGCTCAAGAGCGTCGAGCGCCAGCTCGCGGGCTTTCCGCCCCTCGTCTTCGCCGGCGAGGCGCGCAAGCTCAAGCGGGCGCTCGCCAAGGTCGCGGCCGGCGAGGCGTTCCTCCTCCAGGGCGGCGACTGTGCCGAGAGCTTCGCCGAGCACTCCGCCGACAACATCCGCGACTTCTTCCGCGTCTTCCTGCAGATGGCCGTGGTGCTGACCTTCGCCGGCTCCTCGCCGGTGGTGAAGCTCGGGCGCATCGCTGGCCAGTTCGCAAAGCCCCGCTCCGCCCCCGACGAGACCGTCGACGGCGTGACGTGGCCCAGCTACCGCGGCGACATCGTCAACGACATCGAATTCACGAAAGAGGCGCGCACGCCCGACCCGCGCCGGCAGACGGAGGCCTACCGCCAGTCCGCCGCGACCCTGAATCTTCTGCGCGCCTTCGCGACCGGCGGCTACGCCAACCTCGAGAACGTGCACCGCTGGATGCTCGGGTTCGTGAAGGACTCGCCGCTCTCGGGACGATACCGCGAGCTCGCGGACCGCATCACCGAGACCCTCGACTTCATGCGCGCCATCGGCATCGACCCCGAGACCCATCCGGAGATGCGCACGACCGACTTCTACACCAGCCACGAGGCGCTCCTCCTCGGCTACGAGGAGGCGATGACCCGCGTCGACTCGACCACCGGCGACTGGTACGCGACCTCCGGGCATCTCATCTGGATCGGCGACCGCACGCGCCAGCCAGACCACGCCCACGTCGAGTATTTCCGGGGCATCAGGAACCCGATCGGCATGAAGTGCGGGCCGTCGCTGTCCGCGGACGAGCTGTTGCGCCTCATCGACGTGCTCAACCCCGAGAACGAGCCCGGGCGCCTCACCCTCATCGGCCGCTTCGGGGCCGGCAACGTCGCGGCAAAGCTCACCCCTCTCGTGCGGGCCGTGAAGCGCGAGGGCCGGCAGGTGGTGTGGTCGTGCGACCCCATGCACGGCAACACCGTGAAGTCGGGCTCGGGCTACAAGACGCGGCCGTTCGGCGCCATCATGCAGGAGATCGAGGAGTTCTTCGCCGTGCACCGGGCCGAGGGCACCCACGCCGGCGGCCTGCACCTCGAGATGACGGGCAAGCCCGTCACCGAGTGCACCGGCGGCGCCCGCGCGCTCAGCGACGCGGATCTCCACGACCGCTACCACACCTTCTGCGACCCGCGCCTCAACGCCGAGCAGGCCCTGGAGGTCGCTTTTCTGACCGCCGAGCTGATCAAGCGCGAGCGCCAGGGGCGGGAGCGGCCGCGGGTCGAGGCGGCGGAGTGACCCCTCGCACCGTTGACATGTCCGTGGCGTCGGCGAGCTCGGCCTGGGTGACGGGCAACTCGTAGGCCTGCCCGTTCGCCAGCCCGACGGCCCTCAGGCGCACGTACAGCTCGCACAGGAGATGCGCGATGCGCTCGTACGTACGCCTCGCGGCGGCCGACGTTGGCGATCCACTCCCGGAACACGGCGGCATCGATGAGCGTGTCGCGCCAGAAGATGTCGCCGATGCGGAGGTGCGCGCGGATGAACGCCCGGACCGTCTCGTGCGCGACGAACCCGACCTTCGACGGGACGAGGGTGCCGAGGTTGTGGTCCATGACGGCGAGGTGGATGCTTTGCAGGCCGGTCCCGATCACCGGCGCCTTGGTCAGTCTTGCGATGACACCTTAGGGGGGAGCGAGGTCGTTAACACAAGTGGGTTCCGGACGATTTCATTCAGGCCTCGATTCACGTCCCGGTGCGCCGGAATCCTTGATACGGCATGGAAGTTGTGCAGCCACCCTCAGCTTTTGGTCGCATAGCGTACGCTGGGAACCATTCCGGCAAATTCCGAGTTCATTCGAAGCTGAGCCGTAACGACGCCCCGGAAGCGGGGCGCCGCGAGCCGAGAGGTCGCGCAGGCCATGAGGAACGCCGTTAAGTCCTTCGTCGCGCTCTTCATTGGTCTCGTCCCCCTTGCGGCAACCGCTCAGCCGTCTCCGTCCGGTCCGATGCCGGCGCCGCCTGCCTCCGCGGCGCCGGCGGAGGACGGCCAATGGACGATGCCGGCGAAGAACTACGCCTCGACCCGCTACAGCGAGCTCGCCGAGATCACGGCCGAGAACGTGAAGAACCTGACGGTTGCCTTCACCTTCTCGACGGGCGTCAACCGCGGCCAGGAATCCGCGCCCCTCGTCGTCGGGAGCACGATGTACGTGCTCTCGCCCTACCCCAACATCCTCTACGCCCTCGACCTCGCGAAGGAGGGCGCGCCGCTCAAGTGGCAGTACAACCCGAAGCCGCTGGCCGCGGCGCAGGGCGTCGCCTGCTGCGACGTGGTCAATCGCGGGCCGACCTTCTTCAACGGCAAGGTCTATTACAACACGCTGGACGGCAATGTCGTCGCGGTCGACGCCGAGAGCGGGCAGGAGGCGTGGAAGACCAAGGTCGCCGACATCAACATCGGCGAGACGATGACCATGGCCCCGCTCGTCGCCAAGGGCCGCGTCCTCGTCGGCAACTCCGGCGGCGAGTACGGCGTGCGCGGCTGGCTGAAAGCCCTCGACGCGGATTCAGGCAAGCTCGTCTGGACCGCCTACTCGACCGGCCCCGACAAGGAGGTCTTGATCGGGCCGAAGTTCAAGCCGTTCTACGAGCAGGACCAGGGAGCGGATCTCGGCGTCAAGACCTGGCCGCCGGACGGCTGGCGGCAGGGCGGCGGCACCGTCTGGGGCTGGATCTCCTACGACCCCGACCTCAACCTGATCTACTACGGCACCGGCAACCCCGGGCCCTGGAACTCGGACCAGCGTCCGGGAGACAACAAGTGGACCTCGGGCATCTTCGCCCGCGACCTCGAGACCGGCGAGGCGCGCTGGTACTACCAGTGGAGCTTCCACGACCTTTTCGACTGGGACGGCATCAACGAGCAGATCCTGCTCGACATGGACTGGAACGGGCAGCCCCGGAAGGTGCTCGTCCGTCCCGAGCGCAACGGCCTCCTCTACGTCCTCGACCGCACGACCGGCGAGGTGCTCTCGGCGAACCCCTACGGGCCGATCACGGCGCACGAGGGCGTCGACATGAAGACCGGCCGCCTCAAGTACAAGTCCGACAAGGCGCCGCAGATGGGCAGGGTCGTGCGCGACGTCTGCCCGACCGCCTCCGGGACCAAGGACTGGAACCCCTCGGCCTACTCGCCGAGGACCGGGCTCCTCTACATCCCGCACGCGAACCTGTGCATGGACCTCCTGCACTCGGCCGCGAACTACATCGCCGGCACGCCCTACGTCGGCGCCGAGGTGCGCTTCAAGCCGGGGCCGGGCGGCAACCGCGGCGTGTTCCAGGCCTGGGACGTGAAGGCCGGCAAATCCGTGTGGTCGCTGAAGGAGAACTTCCCCGTCTGGAGCGGCGCCGTGGTGACGGCCGGGGACGTGGTGTTCTACGGGACCATGGAAGGCTGGTTCAAAGCGGTCCACGCCCGCACCGGCGAGGAGCTTTGGAAGTTCAAGACCGGCTCCGGGATCATCGGTCAGCCGACCACCTACCGCGGCCCCGACGGGCGCCAGTACGTGGCGATTCTTTCAGGGGTCGGCGGCTGGTCGGGCGCCGTGGTGGCGGGCGACCTCGACGTCCGCGACGGCACCGCCGCCCTCGGCTTCGTCAACGCCATGCGCGACCTGAAAGACGCCACCACGAAAGGAGGAACCCTCTATGTGTTCCGCCTTCCGTGACGCGCGCTCCACTGTCGTCCCCGGCGGGCTGCGGAGCAGCCCGGGAAGGGGACCCAGAACCTCGGCGGGGCTTGGGTCCCCTTCCCTCGCTTCGCTCGCCGGGGAGGACAATGGAGGCGTGCGCCGTCTCGCGGCAGCCGCCGTGCTCGCGGCCATGGTCTTCGCCGCTCCCGCCTCCGCCCGCGAGCTTCGCGTCTGCGCCGACCCGAACAACCTGCCGTTCTCGAACGAGGCCCGCGAGGGCTTCGAGAACAAGATCGTCGACCTCGTCGCGAAGGACCTCGACGCCACCGTCGCCTACACCTGGTGGGCGCAGCGGCGCGGCTTCGTGCGCAACACCCTGAAGGCGGGCCTGTGCGACCTCGTGCCCGGCACGCCGAGCAACATGGAGATGATGCGGACCACGCGGCCCTACTACCGCTCGGTTTACGTCTTCGTGACGCGAGCGGACGAGCCCGAGATTTCGTCCTTCGACGATCCCGTGCTGCGCGAGGCCAAGGTCGGCGTGCACCTCATCGGCAACGACGGCTTCAACACCCCGCCGGCGCACGCGCTGTCGCGGCGCGGCATCGTCGAGACCGTGCGCGGCTACACGATCTACGGCGACTATTCGAAGCCGAACCCGCCGGCCCGGCTCGTCGAGGCGGTGGCGAAGGGCGAGGTCGACGTCGCGGTCGTTTGGGGGCCCCTCGCCGGCTACTTCGCGCCGCGCCAGGGCGTGCCGCTTAAAGTGACGCCGGTGAAGCCGCAGGTCGACGGCCCGCGCCTGCCCATGACCTTCGACATCTCCATGGGCGTGCGAAGGGAGGACGAGGCCTTCCGCCAGGAGATCGACGCGGTTCTCGCTCGCCGCAAGGCCGACGTCGACGCGATCCTCGCCCACTACGGCGTGCCGCGGGCCGACCCGCCGACGCGGCTCGGAGCCGTCCGATGAGACCCCTGGCCCTCATCGCTCTCGCGGCGCTCGCCCTCGCCGCGTGTCAGCGGGAAGAGCGCAGCTACCGCTCGGATCCGGCGGCGACCGAGTCCGACGAGAAGGTCGCCCTCGTGCCGCTCTTCCCGGGGCCGTCGACGCCCACGAGCAGCATCAGCGGCAAGGGCAAGGCGTTCGAGGCCAACGCCTACCACCTCTCTCAGGGCAAGACCCTCTATGCCTGGTTCAACTGCAACGGCTGCCACGCGAACGGCGGCGGCGGCTCGGGCCCCGCCCTCATCGACGACGTGTGGATCTACGGCGGCTCGATCGAGAACATCGTCCACACCATCCGCGAGGGCCGCCCGAACGGCATGCCGTCGTTCCGGGGCAAGATCCCGGACGACCAGATCTGGCAGATCGCGGCCTACGTCCGCTCCATGAGCGGCAACGTCCCGAAGGATGCGGCGCCCGGGCGCAACGACACCATGCACGCGCGCCCGGCCGAGAACCGCACCCCGACCTTCCCCCCGGTGCCGGGCGGGACCACGCCGCAATGAGGCGGCCATGATGGGTCGCAGGGCAATTCAATTCATGCCGAGACTGCTGGGACGGGCGAGACGCGCCCCCTCTCCCCGCCTGCGGGGAGAGGGTTGGGGTGAGGGGCCGGGGGATTGTACTCACCCGGCCCCTCACCCGCTCGCTTCGCGAGTCGGCCTCTCCCCGCAAGCGGGGAGAGGTGAATTGAATCGCCCTGTGACGGAGCGCGCCCAAGTCAGAGCCCGAATCCGAGCCGCCTTCGCCGTCCTCGCGCTGACCGCGCTCGGCGGCTGCCAGGGCTGGCAGTCGGCCCTCGATCCGCAGGGGCCGCAGGCCCGCGAGCTCGCTTGGCTGTTCTGGATGTTTCTGGCGGTGCTCACCGCGATCTTCGTCGCCGTCATGATCGCGCTGGCGCTGGCGCTGATTCCCCGCGGGCCTCCGCGCGACGATCCGCTCGCCGTCGATCCGGCGAGCGAGCGGCGCAAGAATTTCGTGGTGGCCGGCCTCGCCGTCGCGACCGGCGTCACCGTGCTCGTCCTCACCGGCTTCAGCTACGTCAGCCAGCGCAACCTCTTCCGGGTCGAGGAGGAGGCGGTGATCGTCCGCGTCACCGGCCACCAGTGGTGGTGGGAGGTCCGCTACGAGGAGGCGGACGCGAGCCGCACCTTCACGACCGCGAACGAGATCCACGTGCCGGTCGGAAAGCCCGTGAAGGTGAAGCTCAACTCCGGCGACGTGATCCACTCGTTCTGGCTGCCCAACCTCATGGGCAAGCAGGACCTGATCCCCGGCCAGGAGAACGACATTCGCTTCGTCGCCGAGCGCCCCGGCGTCTACCGCGGCCAATGCGCCGAGTTCTGCGGCCTCCAGCACGCCCGCATGGGCCTTCTCGTGATCGCCGAGGAGGAGGCGGCGTTCAACCGCTGGCGCGACGGCCAGATCGCGCCGGCGCAGACGCCGGTCGAGCCCGAGCGCATCGAAGGCCAGCAGGCGTTCCTGTCCCGCCCCTGCGTCATGTGCCACACGGTTCGCGGCACCGACGCCGGCGGCAAGGTCGCGCCCGACCTCACCCACGTCGGCGGCCGCCGCCACCTCGCCGCGAGCACGCTCCCCATGAGTCGCGGCAACCTCGCGGCCTGGATCGTCGACCCGCACGGCATCAAGCCCGGCGTCAACATGCCGACGATCAAGCTCGACCCCGACGACATCAACAATATCGCGGCCTACCTCGAGGGGTTGAAATGAGCGACGCCGCCGCGGTCTCCGCGCCCCGCGACCTGCGCGACACCGCGCTCCCCGACCAGGAGCTCAACGCGCGGCTTGCCCGCACCTGGGGCACGGGCCAGGGCCTGATCGCACGGCTCTCGACCGTCGACCACAAGATCATCGGCCGGCGCTACCTGATCACCGCCTTCGTCTTCCTCCTTCTCGGCGGCGCGCTCGCCGCCGCCATGCGCATCCAGCTCGCGCGGCCGGAGAACCAGCTCCTCGGGCCCGACGTCTTCAACCAGTTCTTCACCATGCACGGCACGACGATGATGTTCCTCTTCGCCGTGCCGGTCATGGAGGCGGTCGGCGTCTACCTCGTGCCCTTGATGGTCGGGACCCGCAACATCGCCTTCCCGCGCCTCAACGCCTTCAGCTACTGGACCTACCTCTTCGGCGGCATCTTCCTCTGGGCGGCCTTCGCCCTGAAGATCGGGCCGGACGTCGGCTGGTTCGCCTACGTGCCGCTCTCCGGGCCGCAGTACGGCGTCGGCAAGCGCCCCGACGTGTGGGCCCAGATGATCACCTTCACGGAGGTCTCGGCGCTCGCGGTCGCGGTCGAGATCATCGTGACGGCGTTCAAGCAGCGCGCGCCCGGCATGACCCTCGACCGCATTCCCCTCTTCGTCTGGGCGATGGTGGTCACCTCCTTCTGCATCGTGTTCTCGATGCCGGCGATCGTCATCGCCTCGACGACGCTGATCCTCGACCGCCTCATGGGCACGCACTTCTACAACGCCGCCGAGGGCGGCGACGCGCTCCTCTACCAGCACCTGTTCTGGTTCTTCGGCCACCCCGAGGTCTACATCATCTTCCTGCCGGCGACCGGCATGGTGTCGATGATCGTCGCGACCTTCGCGCGGCG
>DASVPW010000145.1:0-12435 GCA_036389455.1 Beijerinckiaceae bacterium | reverse complement strand
GGGTCCCAGCCCGAGAAGGCGTCGATGCCCTTGGCCAGGAGCGCGACCGTCATGTCCGGCGGCGGCGTGTTGACGAGGGTCACGTCGGCCGGCGTGAGGCCCGCCTTCTCGAGGAGCGCCAGCACGTAGAGGTGGTTGATGGTGCCGAAGGAGGCCGCGATCTTCTTGCCCCTGAGGCTCGCGAGGTCGCCCTTCCTGATCCCCGAATCCTCGCGCGCGATCAGCGCCATGGTGGCGTCGGAGCCGAGCTTCGTCGCGTTGCCCGAGTAGTTGCCGAGCGCCACGAGGTCCATGCCGCGCAGCACCGCGCCGATCATCGGCACGCCGACCTGCACGATCTCGCTCTCGCCGGCCTGGAGCGCGTTGAGGGCGTCGACGCCGGTGGCGTAGGGGCGGGCGATCTCGACGTCGAGGCCGTGCTTCTCGAAGAAGCCGCGCTCGAGCGCGATCGGCAGCCCGATCTGGTCGATGCCGGTCACCATGCCGGCCTTGAGCTTCACGAGGTTCTGCGCCATCGCCGGCGGGGCGAGGAGCAGGGCGAGGCAGACAAGGCTTCTCTTGAGCATTTCATCCTCCCGTTGGCAGCGGTTCCACCCGCCGCACCCAGTAAGGCCGGGCGACGGCGGCGAGGTCCGCCTGTCTGACGTTGCGCACTTCGATGGCGTTGTCCTGCGTCCCCGACACGCGGCCGTAGCGCTGGAAATACAGGACGTGGAACCGCTCCGGCGGGAACGGCAGCGTCACCAGGATGTTGGCCCGCGGGCGCTCGGCCGTAAAGCCCGGCGCGATCTTCTGCGGCGCCGCGAGCGTCAGCCAGAGCTGCCAGGCGAGATAGCCCAGGACGGCGCCGGCGACGATGCGGGCCTTGGGGGAAGCCGCGACGGCGCGCCACGTCGTCATGCGGCGCGCACCAGGCCGAGGACCTGCCCCGAGAGGCTCTTGAACGCGTCGCTCTCCACGAGATCATCCCACCGGCGCGGCCGCGGCAGGGGCACCTCGAGCTCCTTCAGCACGCGTCCCTTCGAGAGCACCACGACGCGGCTCGCGAGGAACACCGCCTCGGCCACGTCGTGGGTGATGAACAGCACGGTCGAGCGCCGCTCCTGCCAGATCCGCGTCAGCTCCTCCTGCAGGGTCATGCGGGTCTGGGCGTCGACCGAGGCGAAAGGCTCGTCCATGAGCAGCACGTCCGGGTCGTTGGCGAGCGCCCGCACGACGCCGACGCGCTGCTGCATGCCGCCCGAGAGCTCGTTCGGATAGCGCTCGGCCGCGTGCGCGAGGCCGGCGAGGGCGAGGAACTCGCGCGCGATCCTCTCGCGCTCGGCCCTGGGGATCCCCCGCATCTTCGGGCCGAAGGCGACGTTCTCGAGCACGGTCTTCCACGGGAACAGGGCAAAGGACTGGAACACCACGCCGCGGTCCGGCCCCGGCCCCCTGACCGGACGGCCGCCGACGAGGATCTCGCCACCGGTGGGCGCGATGAAGCCGGCGACGAGATTGAGGATCGTGGTCTTGCCGCAGCCCGACGGGCCGACGACCGACACGAACTCGCCCGCCGCGACCTCGAGCGAGACGTCCCGCACGGCCGTCACGTGGGCGCCCGCGTCGGGGGCGAAATAGGTCTTCGAGAGATTGCGGAGGGTCAGGCTCTTCACCGCGTCACGAGCCCCCAGCGCTCGCCCGTGGCGCGCTCGACCGGTGCCAGGATCCAGGCGTCCACGACGTACCAGAGCAGCCCCAGCACGATCATCCCGAGCACGATCTCGACGACCGAGCCGGCGCGGCGGGCGTCGAACATCAGGAAGCCGATCCCGCTCGTGCCGACGATCATCTCGGCCGCGATGAGCGCGCGCCAGCCGTAGCCGAGGCCGTTGCGAAGCCCCGTGACGATGTTCGGCAGCGCGCCCGGCAGGACCACCTCCCAGACGACGCGCGGACGCGACGCGCCGAGGGACAGCGCCGCCCGGTGCATGTCGGTCGGGATCGAGCGCACGCCGAGCACGGTGTTGAGCACGACCGGGAACAGCACCGTATAGACGATCACGAAGGTCATGGTGGCGAGCCCGAAGCCGAACCAGATCAGGAGGATCGGCAGCCAGGCGATGTCGCCGATCGCCTGGAAGAACAGGAGCACGGGCCACAACGCCGCGTGCGCCCGCCGGCTCAGGCCGACGAGCACGCCGAGCGGGATGCCGATCGCCATGCCGGTCGCGGCGCCGACCGCGAGCCGGACCACGCTGTCCTCGAGGTACTCCGGCAGGATGCCCTTGTAGACGAGGTCACTGAGCGAGCGCACGACGTCGGCGGGACCCGGGAAGAAGGCCCGCGGGAACACGCCGGCCTCGGCGACGATCCACCACAGCGCGACGACGGGGATGAAGGGCACGAGCCCGCCGAGCGCCGGCCAGCGCTTCGTCGCACGCGCGTAGAGGCTCCAGGCCCGCAGGACGGGGTTCATGCCCGCACCAAGCCCCAGCGCTCGATCGTCGCGCGCTCGAGCGGCGCCAGCAGCAGGCGGTCGAGGAGGAGCCACAGGGCGCCGATGACGATCATCCCGAACACGATCACCTCGGTCCGGTAGAAGTCGCGGGCGACGAAGATCATGTAGCCGAGCCCGACGTTGGTCGCGATGATCTCGGCCGCGATGAGGCCGCGCCAGGCGAAGCCGAGCCCCGTGCGGATGCCGGTGACGATGTTCGGCAGCGCCCCCGGCAGGAGCACGTGGGCGAGCATCGCCCAGGGCCCCGCCCCGAGGGACGCCGCCGCATGGCGCAGCGGCATCGGAATGGCCGAGACGCCGAGGAGCGTGTTGTAGGCGACGATGAAGAACACCGCGTTGAAGATCACGAAGGTGATGGCGCCGAAGCCGTAGCCGAACCACAGGGTCGCGATCGGGATCCAGGCGATGCCGGCGAGCACGGAGAAGAAGCGCAGGAGCGGGGTCAGGAACCCCGACACCGCGGGGCTCACCCCCATGACGACGCCGAGCGGGACGGCGACGAGGATGGCGAGCACGGTCCCGACCGCGACGCGCGCGAGGCTCGCCCCCGCATGGGAGAAGAGCGACCCGTCCCGGACGGTCTCGAGCCCGGCCCGGGCGACCGCCGTGATGTCGGGAAAGACCTGCGGGTTCACGTCGAAGGCGCGGATCAGCACCGGCCACGAGGCCAGCAGCACCAGGAGCGGCGCCAGGAACCTCAGGCTTGCGGACAGGCGTCGGGAGAGCCCCATGAGGGCGGATGCTTATTGGGCTTCGCGGCACGCCACAAGCGCCCGCGGGAGCGTGCGTTGTTGACGGGACAGGGGCCGTCGTGAAAGCGTGGCTCCAACAAAGCAGGCAACCGTTCACCAGGGGGAGAACCACTCATGCGGCTTCGCAAGCTCTTCGGCCTCGCGGCCATC
Organism: Beijerinckiaceae bacterium; assembly: GCA_036389455.1. Lineage (GTDB taxonomy): Bacteria > Pseudomonadota > Alphaproteobacteria > Rhizobiales > Beijerinckiaceae > JAJKJG01. The sequence continues at coordinate 9,033 of DASVPW010000145.1, read as the reverse complement.
GGCCTTCTGACCGGCCTTGCCGGGCCCGCCCTCGGGCAGCAGCAGACGCTCAAGGTCGGCTCGACCCCGACCGGCATCCCCTTCACCTTCCTCGACACGCAGACGAACACGATCCAGGGGGTGATGGTCGACATCATCACGGCGATCGGCAAGGAGTCGGACTTTTCCGTGCAGGTCGAGCCGATGCAGTTCTCGACCCTCATCGGCGCGCTGACCTCGAACCGCATCGACATTATCGCGGCCGCCATGTACATCACCGAGCCGCGCAAGCAGGTGATCGACTTCTCAGACCCGATCTACACCTACGGCGACGGCCTGTTCGTGCCGAAATCAGACACGAAGGAGTACAAGACCCTCGAGGACCTCAAGGGCCTGACGGTCGGCGCGCAGGTCGGCACCGCCTACGTCGAGCCCCTGCAGAAGAGCGGCTTCTTCCCCGAGGTAAAGGTCTACGACACGCTGCCCGACATCATCCGCGACGTGAACACGGGCCGCCTCAAGGCCGGCTTCGCGGACTACCCGATCGTCGCCTACAACCTCCAGCAGGGGCGCTTCCCCGAGGTCCGGCTCGTCAACGGCTACAAGCCCATGGTGGTGGGCTCGGTCGGCATCGGCGTGCGCAAGGGCGACCAGGAGCTCTTGAAGAAGATCAACGCGGGACTCGGCCGGATCAAGGAGAACGGGACCTTGAAGCAGATCCTGGCGAAGTGGGGATTGCAGGACTGACCGGGTTCCTCCCCGCTTCGCGGGTGAGGAGTTAGATGGACGGCTTCCTCAAGCAGTCGGCCGAGTTCCTGCCGATCCTCATGCAGGGCCTGCGGCTCACGGTCCTCGTGACGGTGGGCTCGCTCGCGCTCTCGACGGCGCTCGGGCTCGTCTGGGCCCTGATGCGGGTCTCGGGCGTGCCGCTCTTGTCCGGCATCGCCAAGACGATCGTCAACGTGATCCGCGGCATCCCGATCATCGTGCAGCTGTTCTACATCTACTTCGTGCTGCCGGACTTCGGCGTGTCGCTGACGGCGCTCGAGGCCGCGATCATCGGCCTTGGGCTGGCCTATTCGGCCTACCAGTCGGAGAACTTCCGCGCCGGCATCGAGGCGATCGAGAGGGGCCAGATCGAGGCCGCGCAGTCGATCGGCATGGGCTGGTGGATGACCATGCGCCGGGTGATCCTGCCGCAGGCCTTCAAGATCGTGCTGCCGCCCTACGGCAACATCATGATCATGATGCTGAAGGATAGTTCGCAGGCCTCGACCATCACGGTCGCGGAGCTCGCGCTGCAGGGCAAGCTCATCGCCTCCTCGACGTTCCAGAACACCACCGTCTTCACCCTCGTCGCGGCGCTGTACCTGTGCATGAGCATGCCGCTGATCCTTCTCGTGTCGCGGCTCGAGAAGCGCTTCGGCCGGACCTGACGCCATGGCGATGATCGAGCTTGCCGACGTGCACAAGAGCTTCGGAAAAAACCACGTCATCCGCGGCGTCTCGACAACGGTCACGAAAGGCGAGGTCGTGTGCATCGTCGGCCCCTCGGGCTCGGGCAAGTCGACGATCCTGCGCTGCGTCAACGGGCTCGAGGGCTACGATTCGGGCGCCATCACCGTCGAGGGCCTGAAGGTCGACCGCGCCTCGCCGACGATCACCGCGGTGCGCACGCAGGTCTCGATGGTGTTCCAGCGCTTCAACCTGTTCCCCCACCGCACCGCGCTCGAGAACGTGGTCGAGGGGCCGATCTTCGTGAAGCGCGAGCCGCGCGCGCAAGCCCTCGCGCGCGGGCGCGCGCTCCTCGCCCGCGTCGGCCTCGCCGAGAAGGAGGCGGCGCATCCGCACGAGCTCTCGGGCGGGCAGCAGCAGCGGGTCGCGATCGCCCGCGCGCTCGCCATGCAGCCGAAGGCGATCCTCTTCGACGAGCCGACCTCGGCGCTCGATCCCGAGCTCGTCGGCGAGGTGCTCGCCGTCATGCGCTCGCTCGCCGAGGAGGGCATGACCATGGTGGTCGTGACCCACGAGATGGGCTTCGCCCGCGAGGTCGCCGACCGCGTGCTCTTCCTCGACCACGGCATCGTCGTCGAGGAGGGCAAGGCCCTCGACGTGCTCTCGAACCCGCAGCACCCGCGCACCCAGGATTTCTTGCGGCGCGTGCTGCGCCCGATCTGAAGGACCTTGAGAATGCCCGAACCGTTCCCGCTCGACCCCTCGCTCTGGGCCGCGACCGCGCCGCCGGCCGCGCCGACGCCGCCGCTGGAGGAGTCGACCACGGCCGACGTCTGCGTGATCGGCGCCGGCTACGCCGGGCTCTCGACCGCGCTCCATCTCGCCGAGCGTGGCGTGAAGACCGTCGTGCTCGAGACGCACGAGCCCGGATGGGGCGGCTCCGGCCGCAACGGCGGCCAAGTGATCCCCGGGCTGAAATACGACCCGGACGAGCTCGTCCAAAAATTCCCGGAGCGCGGCGAGGAGCTTGTCCAATTCGCGGGCGGCACGGCGGACGCAGTGTTCGGCCTCATTGCGAAGCACGGGATGGACGTGCCGCACGTACGCGCCGGCTGGATCCAGGGCGCGCACACGCCGGACGCGGTCGAGGCGGTCGAGAAGCGCGCCGAGCAATGGGCGAAGCGCGGCGCCCCGGCCGAGTTCCTGGACAAGGCCGCGACCGAGCGTCACCTCGGCACGGCGCAGTACGACGCCGGCTGGCTCGACCGCCGCGGCGGCGCGATCCAGCCGCTGTCCTACGCCCGCGGCCTCGCGAAGGCGGCGCTAAACGCCGGCGCCGCGATCCATGGGCAGAGCCGCGTGACAGGGCTCGCCCGCAACGGCCCACGCTTCACCGTCGCGACCGAGCGCGGCCCGGCGGTGACAGCCGACAAGGTCGTGGTCTGCACCAACGGCTACACCGGCGACCTCGTGCCGAAGCTGCGCCAGACCGTGATCGCGCCGAACTCGTTCCAGATCGCGACGACACCGCTCTCGGACAACCTGCGCAAATCGATCCTGCCCGAGGGCCAGGTCTCGTCCGACACGCGCAAGCTCCTCCTCTACTTCAGGCTCGACCACACCGGCCGCTTCATCATGGGCGGGCGCGGCCCCTTCCGCGAGCCTGTGAGCGACGCCGACTGGGCCCATCTCGAGCGGGTGGTCGAAAAGATGTTCCCGCAGCTCAAAGGAGCGCCGATCGAATACCGCTGGTGCGGGCGCGTTGCCCTGACCCGCGATTTCCTGCCCCACCTGCACGAGCCCGAGAGCGGCCTCCTCGTCGACATCGGCTGCATGGGCCGCGGCGTCGGCCTCCAAACCGCCATGGGGCAGCGCATGGCCGACTATGTCGCGACCGGCGACAAGCGCGCCCTGCCCTTCCCGCTCGTGCCGATCAGGCCGCTGCCCTTCCACCCCCTGCACAAGGCCTACGTCTCGGCGGTCATCGCTTGGTACCGGATGACCGACGGCGGGGTGAAGGCGGCGGCCTGAAAGCGCATCGCGTAAAGGCGCGAGCTCAGCCTTCCTGCGCGGCCATCCGGTCGTAGACCCGGAACAGCGCCTGGTTGCCCTTGTCGCCTTCCCCGTGGGCGCGGGCTTCGAGATAGAGGCTCGTGACCTGGGCCGTGCCCGGAAGCGGCACGCCGAGCTCGAAGGCGAGCTCGTTGACGAGCCTCAGGTCCTTGAGCTGGAGGTCGATGCGGAAGCCCGCGCGGTCGTCCTTCGCGAGCATCAGCGGGGCATGGTTCTGGAGCATCCAGGACGCGGCGGCGCCGCCGAGCAGCACCTCGCGCAGCTTGTGGAGATCGAGGCCCGCGGCGCGTCCGAGCGCGAGGGCCTCGCAGACCGCCTGGATGTGCATCCCGACCATGAGCTGATTGCAGCACTTCACCGTCTGCCCGGCCCCGGCCGGGCCGACATGGACGATCGTCCTGCCCATGGCCTCGAGCACGGGCCTCGCGCGCCGGAACGCCTCCTCCTCGCCGCCGACCATGATCGAGAGCGTGCCGTTCTCGGCGCCCTGCGGCCCGCCGCTCACAGGGGCATCGAGCATGGCGACGCCGCGCCCGGCCATCGTTTCGGCGAGGCGCCGGGACGCGGTCGGCGCGATCGTGCTCATGTCGACGACGAGCTTGCCCAGCGGCGGGTTCTCGGCGAGCCCGCCGGGCGAGAGCACCACGTCCTCGACCTGCGGGGTGTCCGGCAGCATCGTGACCACGACGTCCGCACGCGCGGCCGCGTCCGCGACGCGCGCGGCTGCCTGAGCTCCTTGCGCGGCAAGGTCGTCGACCGCGGCGCGGCGCACGTCGTGCGCGACCACCTCGTGACCGGCCTTGATCAGGTTGACCGCCATGGACCGGCCCATGACGCCGAGCCCGATGAATCCGACGATCGCCATTCGGCCTCCCGAAACAGAGGGCGCGCCCCTGCGGCTCCGAGCTTCGCTCAGACCCTGTAGTAGCGGGCGACGCGCTTCTCGGCCTTCGCCATCGCGTCCCTGACCTGCATCTGGCCCGAGACCACGTCGGCGAAGAGGTCGATCACCACGTCGTCGGCGAGCACGCCCGCCGCCGCGTAGCCGAGCTTGCCGGCGTAGGCGATCGAGCGTCCGCGTGCGCCGACGTCCTTGAACACCGCGACCCGTGGGTCCTGGTTCCACACCGGGTGGTCGGAAAAGCCCTTGAGCGTGTGGCTGACGTATCCGGCCGAGGCCTCGATCAGCCGGTCGTACTGCGCCTTTTCCATCAGGAAGGCGATGAGCGCCCGGGCCGCGTTCGGGTACTTCGTGTAGTTGAAGGCCATCAGCGGGAACACGAGGTGGAGCTCGGTCGCGCTGCCGACGGGGCCGACGGGCCAGTAGGCGTGGTCGATGTCGTCCGCCATTCCCATCTTGTCGGCGCGCGTCTTGCCGTAGATCGAGACCGAGTTGTTGGTGAAGGAGATCTGGTCGGCGAGGAACGCCTTGTTGTTCGAGGCGTCGTTCCAGGCGACCGTGCCGTCGACGAAGCTCGCATGCAGCGCCTTCGCGTAGTCGAGCGCGCGGGCGGTCTCGGGGCTGTTGATCGTAACCCCGCCGTTCTCGTCGACGATTTTGCCGCCGTGGCTCCACAGGAGCCAGTGGGTGAAGGTCGCGGCGTCGTTCGGCGCCTTGCCGAAGGCCATGCCGCCAGGCTTGCCGATGCGCTTCAGCTCCTGCGAGAGCTTCAGGAAGCCGTCGGTGTCCTTCGGGAACGACGCGAAGCCCGCCTCCTTCACGGCCGAGACCCGGAAGACGGGGAGCACGCCGACGAAGACGTGCGGAATCGCGATCCACCGGTCGCCGCTCTTCCCGTACTGCTCGGAAAGCGGGTACCAGCCGCCGTAGCGGCCGCCGAGGTGGGCGGCGACGTCCGAGAGGTCGACGAGCTTGTCCGGGAAGAGATGGGCCGTGGTGTGCAGCGCCCAGACGATGTCCGGCCCCTGCCCGGTATTCGCCGCGACGGCGGCCTTGGGCAGGATGTCGTCCTGCCACTCGCTCTCGACCCTGACCTCGACGCCGGTCGCCTTCGAGAAGGCCTCGATGTTGGCGCGGGTGGCGGCATCCTCGGCGTCGAGGAACTTGCTCCACCGCAGGAGCCGCAGCCGCGCGCCGGCCTCGGGCTTGAAAGGCTGCTCCTGGGCCCAGGCATCCGTCCAATCGAGGAGGCTTGGGGAAAGCGCCGCGCCGGCCGCAAGCGCGCCGGTGTGCAGGAAACGACGGCGGGTGACTGTCATGCCTGTCCTCCTCATGCGTCGCGACGCGCGACGAGAGGCACCACGCGCACGCCAACGAAGCCATCGGTGAGCATCGCCGCCACAGGCGCGACGGCTCGAGCGTTCCTGTCCCGACGCGCCTTTACGAAGACTCAGGCGCGTTCGTTTTGCGGCATCTTGCCCGCAGGCTCTCGGGACGGTCAAGCGCGGCCTGCGGGTGTGGGGTCTTTTGAATTGCGAGCCGCCCTTAGTCGATCACCTCGTCGGCGAGCGCGAGGAGTCGGCCGGCATACCGACCGACTCCCTATTGTGACGCCGCCCTGGAGATGTGAGAAACGGGCGCGAAAGGGTGATGCCATGTCGGCTGGTGCTGAGCGCCTGCGCATCGTCGATGCGCATCAGCATTTCTGGGATCTCGGGAAGAACTACCATCCGTGGCTCTGCGATCCGGAGCCGATCCCCTTCCGCTATGGCGACTACCGGGCGCTCCGGCGCTCCTACCTGCCGCCGGACTATCGCCGCGACGCCGCCGGCTTCGACGTCGTGAAGACGGTCCACGTCGAGGCGGAGTGGGACCCGAAGAACCCGGTCGCGGAGACGCGCTGGCTCGAGGAGGTCGCGGCCGCGCACGGCCTGCCGAGCGCCTGCGTGGCGCAGGCGTGGCTCGACCGCGGCGACGCCGAGGAGGTCCTGGCGGCGCAGGCCGCGCGCCCGCTCGTGCGCGGCATCCGCCACAAGCCTCGCGCCGCTGCGTCGCCGGGCGCCGCGCGGCGCGGCGAGGCGGGCTCCATGGACGATCCGCGATGGCGGCGCGGCTACGCGCTGCTTTCCCGCCACGGCCTCTCGTTCGACCTCCAGACGCCCTGGTGGCACCTCGACGCCGCCGCGGAACTCGCCCGCGACTTCCCGGACACGCAGATCGTGATCAACCACACGGCCCTGCCGGCGGACCGCTCGCTTGAGGGACTCTCCGGCTGGCGAAAGGGTCTCGAGACGGCCGCCGCCTGCCCGAACGTCGCCCTGAAGATCTCCGGCCTCGGCCGGCCCGGGCTGCCCTGGACCGTCGAGGCGAACGGCCCGGTGATCCGCGACGCGATCTCGATCTTCTCCGCCGACCGCTGCCTGTTCGCCAGCAACTATCCGGTCGACAGCCTCGCGGGCTCGTTCCGCGACATCTTCGAGGGCTTCCAGGCGGCCGTGGCCGACCGCTCGCCCGAGGAGCGCCAAAAGCTCTTCCACGACAACGCCGTCCGCATATACCGGCTCTGACGAGGGACACGCGCCATGACGACTGTGGGCTTCATCGGCCTCGGCCTGATGGGAACGGGCTTCACGAAGCGGCTCGCCGCCACGGGGCACGCCGTGATCGGTCACGACATCGACGCCGAAAAGGTCGCGGCCGCCGCGGCCTGGGGCGTTAAGCCGGCGCGCTCGCCCGCGGACGCGATCCGCCGCGCCGACATCGTCGCGATCTGCGTCACCACGACCGCGGCGGTCGAGGCGGTCGCCACGGGTGGGGACGGCCTCCTCTCGGCCGGCGGCCTCGCCGGCAAGATCGTGGTCGACTTCTCGACGACCGAGATGGCCGCGACGCACCGCGTCGCGCAGGCGCTCACGCAAGCCGGCGCGGCCTTCATCGATGCGCCGGTGTCGGGTGGCCCCGGCGCGGCCGAGACCGGCACGCTCGCCATCATGGCCGGCGGCGACGCCGCGGCGCTTAAGGCCGCGCGGCCGGTACTCGAGACCCTCGGGCAGGTCACGCACATGGGCGCAACCGGGGCCGGGCAGGCGACGAAGCTCGTCAACCAGGCGCTCTGCCTCACGAACTACTGCGTCGTCGCCGAAGGGCTGCGCCTCGCCCAGGCCTACGGCGTTGACGCCCGCAAGATCCCGCAGGCGCTGGCGCCGGGGCTTGCGAACTCCGCCGTCCTGCAGGCGATCTACCCGCGCATGGTCGAGAACGACTTCGCCCCCCGCGGCTACGCCCGCCAAGTGCTGAAGGACCTCGAGATGCTGCACGAGGCGACCCGCGCCCAACACCTCGCCCTGCCGATGACCGCGCTCGCCACGACCCTGTTCCGCATGCTCGTCGCGCAAGGCAAGAGCGAGCTCGACGGCGCCGCCGTGGTGACGCTCATCCCGGAGCCGGACCCGGAAGCCGCGGCGCACTGAACCCCGTATGGCGCATCCACTCCGCTTCCCTTAAACCTGCCGCCGGCGGGCCTCGACGCCTGCCTCGATCACGACACGCCGCGCGTCTTGCGGGAGGAGAATAAATGAGCCTGACGAAGCGAACCCTCTTGGCGCTCGGCGCCGTCCTGGCCTTTGCGGGCGGCGCGTCGGCGTTCCCCGACCGGCCGGTCCAGATCATCGTGCCGTGGGCGGCGGGCGGCGGCGTCGACACCGTGATCCGCATCTTCGCGGACGGCTTCGAGAAGGAGCTCGGGGTGCCGGTGAACGTCGTCAACCGCACCGGCGGCGGCGGGCTCACCGGGCACACCTTCATCGCGACCGCCTCGCCCGACGGCTACACCCTCGGGGGCGCGAGCCCGGAGATCGCCTTCTACAAGGCCATGGGCCTCGGCGACATCACGACCGAGAGCTTCGACCTGTTCTCGCGCATCTCGCTCATCCCGGCGGGCGTCACCGTCAGGGCGGACGCGCCCTACAAGGACCTGAAGGAGTTCCTCGAGGCGGTGAGGACGAGCCCGAAGGGCACCCTGATGGCCTCCGGCACCGGCGCCGGCGGCTCCTGGCATATCGCGGCGGGGGGCCTCCTCAAGGCCGCCGGCATGGAGCCGGACCGCCTCAAATGGGTCCCGAGCCAGGGCGGCGCGCCGGCGCTCCAGGACGTGGCGGCGGGCGGCATCACGGCCTTCACCGGCTCGCCGATCGAGGCGAAGCCCCTCCTCGAGGCCAAGAAGGTGCGCACCATCGCGCTCATGACGGACGAGCGCCCGCCGACCTTCCCCGACATCCCGACCACCAGGGAGGCCGGGATCGACTGGACCTACCAGAACTGGTTCGCGCTCGCGGCCCCGAAGGGCATCCCGCAGGACCGCCGGCAGAAGCTGTTCGAGGCGGCCCAGAAGGCGATGAGCCGCCCGGAGGTCCAGAACGCCATGAAGGCGCGCGGCATCACGCCGGTGTGGGACAGGCCGGGCGAGTTCGACGCCTACGTGAAGGTGTTCGTCGCGCGCGGCACCGAGGTGCTGAAGGACCTCGGCCTCGCGAAGTAGGCTGGCCAGACGGAGACAATGATGGAAGCATGCGCAAAAGGCGCCGTCGTCCGGACGAAACCCTCGCCGATGGTCTCGTGCCCGAGGG
>DASVPW010000144.1:0-36700 GCA_036389455.1 Beijerinckiaceae bacterium | reverse complement strand
CGCGGCGCTCGCCGGCGCCCGCGCGACGCCGCTGCGCCTTCCCGCGGCGGACGCCTGCGCCGAGCTGATCGAGCTCGGCGAGGCGCGCGCGTCCATCGGCTTCGGCGTGCAGCTCGCGGCGATGCTCCGTCTCGACGCCGCCCCGCGCTGGGACTTTTCCCGCGAGAAGCGCCACGACCTCCTGCCCCTCGCGCTCTCGGCCGCCGGCGTCGGCGAGGAGGACGCGGTGCGCATCCTCCTGACGCTCGAGCCCGCCATCGCGCTGTCGGTCCAAAAGGTCTTCCGGCTCGTGCGCCTCTTCCGCGACACGCCGCGAGCGACGGCGATCTACCTCGTCGAGGCGATCGTCGGCGCAAGCGCGCCGCGCGCCGGTCGCCACGTGCCGCACATGCAGGCGGGCGGCACCGCGCGCGCGGGCGCGGCGGAGACCACGCATCAACGCCCCGCCACCGTCCATCCGGACGGCAGAGCGGTCATGCGCTGAGATCCCGTCGGCGCGCGCGAGCAAGCGCCTGGAGGTTCACTCCCCCTCCTCCTCCGCAAGCTCCAGAAAATGCCGGCCGGCCCGGTCCTCGATCTCCAAAAGCCAGAGGTCGGGGTCGAACTTCGCCTCGCGCCGCATCCGCTCCTCGACGTCGGCGGCGGGGGCATCGGCAAGGATCGGAGCGAAGAGGCGCGCGCCGCGGTCCTCGACGAGGGACTGCGGCGCCGGGCCGTAGAGGCTCGCCGTGCCGTCGAGGCGGTCGACCTTGACGAAGATCGCGCCGGCCTCCGGCGAGCCGCGCCGGCGCAGCACCGCGTCGACGCCCTCGACGGCGCAGCGGCGCAGGTGCGCCGTGACGAAGAAGTCGGAGCGCAGGCGGCTCACCCGAGCCTCCCGACCCGGCCGGGTCCTATTCGATCGGCATCCCGGCCTGGGCCGAAAGCTCGCGCACGGTGCGGGGCCCGAGCTCGCCGGTCGCCGGCAGGCGCCGCTCGCGCTCGAACTTCTCGATTGCCTGCCGGGTGCCGGGGCCGATGACGCCGTCGCTCTTCAGAGTCGCGTAGCCGAGCTTGGTCAGCGCCCTCTGAGCGGCCGCGATCTTCGAGGCATCCTTCGCCGCGACGGCCGCCGGGTCGACGCCGCGGATGAGGTCGCCGATCGGGTCGCGTCCGGCGGGCTTCGCCGGCGAGGGAGCGGGCGCAGGCGCCGGGACCGCGGCCGGCGCGGGCATCGGCGCCGCCGCCGGGGGGGCGACCTCCGGCGGGCGCGCCGGCGGCAGCGGCGCCGGCACCACGACCGGGCGCCTGAGCGCCGGCTCGTTGCGCGGGAACAGCGGGGCCGGATGGCGCGCGGTCTGCCATGCGAGCGCATTCAAGGCGACCGCCGCGCCGACCGCAAGGACCACGGCCGTGCCGAAGACGACCGCCGGACGGCGCACCGCGAGCATGAGCGCGGCCTTGAGCCCCGCCCCCAGGGCGCGGGCGAGGCGCTTGCCTCCCCCCGCGAGCGGCGAGGCGCCGGTCGTCATGAAGTCGCGGCTTGATCGGGCGGCCAGAGCCTCACGCACGGTGACTGCCTCCTGCTTTGAGCGCGTTGCCGTTCGCCGGGCGGCGGGGGAGCGCGTGGATCCGCGCCGGCGCGTTCCTCTGCCCGCCGCGGCAGTCGATCGGCAGGCTCACCGTCACGGTGGTGCCGTCGCCCTCGGCGCTTTCGATCGTGAGCTCGCCCCGCTGCAGCCCGACGAGGCCGCGCACCACCGACAGGCCGAGCCCGGTGCCGTCGTGGCTGCGGCTGTAGGCCGAGCCCGCCTGGAAGAACGGATCGCCGAGCCGCGGCAGATCCTCCTCGGCGATGCCGATTCCGGTGTCGGACACGGTGAGCTCGATGCGGTCGTGCCGGCGTCCCACCCGGACGCTCACCTTTCCGCCCCTCGGCGTGAACTTCACGGCATTCGAGAGCAGGTTGATCAGGATCTGCCGGCACGCGCGGGCATCGGCGACGAGCTCGGGCAGATCACCGGCGACGTCGCGGGCGATGAGGATGCCGGCCTCCTCGGCCTTGAGCTGCATGAGGTCGCAGCAGGCGTGCACGACCGGCCCGACCACGAACGGCTCGGGCACGAAATCGAAGTTGCCGGTGTCGATCTTCGACATGTCGAGGAGGGTGTTGACGACGTCGAGGAGGTGCTGCCCGGAGGCATGGATGATCGCGGCGTACTCGCGCTGCCGCTCGGCCCCGATCGCGGACGCCCCGTGAGCGCCCGGGAGCGCTCCCTTGGCGGCGAGGAGCTCCGAGAAGCCGATGATGGCGTTCAGCGGCGTGCGCAGCTCGTGGCTGACGGTCGCGAGGAAGCGGCCCTTCGATTCGTCCGCCGCCTCCGCGTCGGCTCGGGCGCGCTCGAGCTCGTCGGAGCGGCGCTTGTGCTCGGTGATGTCGCGGGTCACGGCGACGACGGCGTATTCGCCGGGGCCGCTTCCTTCGGCGTCGATCCGGTGGGCGCGGGTCTCGGCCCAGATCACCCGGCCGGGGGCGCGCGGGCCTTCGTGGCCGTCAGCCGCGGGCGGGCCGAGATGGAGGCGGAACTCGATCGCGACCGGCTCGCCGGAAAGCGCAGCGTCGCTGATCGCCTTGAGGAACGCCGGGCGGTCGGACACGTGCACCCGGTCGAGGAGCCCGCGCCCGAGAAGGCTCGAGGGGGCGACGCCGATGAGCTTCGCGGCCGCGGCGCTGGCGCTCAGGACGTGGCCGTTGCGGTCGTGCCAGGTGACGAGGTCGTCGATCGCCTGCAGCAGCGAGCGGTCGCGGGCGTCGCGCAGGCGCGCCGACGCCCGGCGGCTCATGTCGACGCGGCCGTGCTCGGCCGCGAGCGTCGCCGCGTGCGCGATCGCCGTGATGGCGAAGACCGGCATCGCGACCGCGACCGGCCACGGCTCGACCTGCGGCAGGATGCCGAGGGTGTCGAGAACGGCGAGAAGGAGCGCGGACAGGCCCGCGATGGCGCTCGCCGCGAGCGCCGCCCGGCGCGAGCCCGAGAGCAGCGCCTCGAGCGGGACCGCGACGAGCCACACGGCCGCCGCCGACGAGACGCCGCCCGAGGTCGCCGCGATGCAGACGACAAGGCCGGCGAGCGAGGCCGAGGAGATCGCGTGCGCGAGCCACAGCCGCCCGGAGAGCGACAGCACGACCGCCGCCGCGACCGGGGCCACGAGGCAGATCATGGCGGCGTATTCGGGCAGCGTCGGCACGCCGCGCACGAGGAGGTAGGGCGGCAGGAGGGCGAGCGCGATGACGCCGACCGACATCCGGCTCGCGATGAAGCGCTCGTGCCGGCAGCGCTCGACCGGATCGCCCCGGGCCGCGTCGTGGACGAGCCCGGCGAGGCGCGCTTCGACCGCCGCTATGGTGTCAGGAATACGCAAACTCAACTCGCGAACGGTTTGCCCGCGCGCCCCTCGCCTCTCCGTCGTTCGACCGTGCCACAGGGCGCTTAAATGAACCCTAAGGCGGGGCGACGCGGAGAGGCGCGCGAACCCCTCTCCCGAACGGGAGAGGGCAGGGGTGAAGGCCTACCCTCTCCGCAGAAAGCGTGGGGGGCGCTGCCTGCGCCGGCTCCGCCCCTGGGAGACCCTCACCCGGTCGCGGCTGACGCCGCGACTCGACCTCTCTCGTCGGGAGAGGCAGACGCGGGGGGAGAGGCGGCGTAAGGCCTCGCTAACCAGCCTTCTAGCGAAAGCGTTTACGCTGGAATCATTCGCCCTCCTCGGCGTCCAGGAAGAGCCGCTAGACTCGCGCGGCATTCCTCGTTGCGGGACCTTCCATGCTCGTATTGCGCATCGCCATCCTCATCGGCCTGATCGTCTGGTTCTCGCCGCTGCGCCCGTCGTGGAACGCCGACCAGGTCGCCGAGGTGCGCGCCGCCGCGGCACAGGCTGCGGCGGCGCGAGGGCTCCCCTTCCCGCCCGACGCCGCCCAAATGGACCGGATGATGGAGGCCTGGGAGAGGATGTCCCCGGAGGCCCGCGCCTCGGCTATCGACCTGCGCCGGCCCGACCTCGGCCAATTCTTCCGCGAATCGTCCGCCGGGGCGCCGAAACCGGCGCCGGCGAGGAAGCCCGGCGGCTGAGGGCACTCGGAGGAGAGCCCGACCCGGGAGGGCGCGATCCCCGCGAGTGGAACCTCGCCAGGGCCGGCCCGGGACCTTATATCGGGGCCGAACCCCGTGAAGCCGGCCCATGCTCCCGTCCATCGAAGAGATCCTGGCGAACTTCGAGCTCCTCGACGACTGGGAGGAGCGCTACCGCTATCTCATCGAGCTCGGGCGGATGATGCCGCCGCTGCCGGACGAGGCCCGCACCGACCGGAACAAGGTCATGGGCTGCGCGAGCCAGGTGTGGCTCGAGACGAAGGCCGAGCGGTCAAACGGCGACGCGACCTTGAGCCTGCGCGGCGACAGCGACGCCCACATCGTGCGCGGCCTGATCGCGCTCCTGATCGCGCTCCTGTCCGGCCGGCCGGCATCCGCGATCGTCGAGACGGACCCGCAGGAGACCTTCAGGGCGCTCGGCCTTTCCGAGCACCTGACCCCGCAGCGCTCGAACGGCCTGCGCTCCATGGTCGATCGCATCAAGCGCGACGCGCGCGCGGTCGCGGCCGGGGCTCACTGAGCCGGCCTCTCCGGAGGCGGCCTCTGCGGAAGAGGGGTGTGCCCGCCTACGGCTGATCGGAGACGGCCACTCGGTGCTTGTAGACCATCTCCCATCCGCGCCAGCCCGTGTAGAGCAGGATCAGCACGACGAGGAGCGACAGCACCACGCCGCCCGACGGGATGCCGGGCTCCGTCGCGGCATAGCGCCGGTACCAGTTGATGAGCGCCAGCACGACGGCGATCACGTTGCCGATCATGTGATGCCACGCGGCCGAGAGGTCGCGAATGCGCTCCTCGCCGAAGAAATCGATCAGCCCCGCGACCGCGGCGAGCGCCGCCATGAGAAGCGCGGCTCCGAGCAGCCAAAGCGAGGCCGTCGCCCATCCGGGGCTGCCCGTCCGCAGGAAGATGAGGTCCGAAACCAGCGTCGCGACGAGGAACGCGACCGGGAACGGAATCAGCATCGGATGGATGGGATGGCCGGCGATCTGCGCCGTGCTCTCGGGATTGCGGGACATGGCCGACTCCTACGCAGCCGCAGCCCCCGACGCCACCATAACGCGACCATGGCCACGCTCGTTCCAACCCATCGCAGCGGTGATCACGCCGCCGCGGCCTCGCGCCAGGCCCGGACGCCGCGGGAGCGCGACGGGCCGCAGGCCTCGCGCTCAAGCCCGTAGTGCTCGGCAAGCCGCGCGAGGGCGAGCTTCGCCGCGACCTTGCCCGAGCGCGCCGGCCAGCCGCGCTCGCGCTCGATCTCGGTCAGGCCCTTGAGGAAGCCGCAGAGGTCGACGAGGACGCCGCCGAGGTCCGAGCCGACCGCCTCGACGGCCCTTCCGACCCGCTGCCGGGCCGCGACGGCGGCCTCGGTCGCCGAGGCCGGATCGCCGGGCGCGCCGCGCGCCTTGTCGGAGACGGCGGCCTCCCAGTTCGCCGTCACCCGCGGCAGCATGGCGGCGAGCGTGAGGTCCCGGCGAAGGCGCTCGCCGGCCTCGTGGCAAGCCGCGTCAATCAAGGGGAGGCCGGCCGCGTCCTTACGGCGGCGCAGCCAGTCGAGGGGGCTCTCGGAAGCGTTGAGCGTGACCTCAATGCCGCGGCCGTCGAGGTCGATCCGCGCCGCGACGAGGTCCTGGTGCTGGGCCCGGAACGCAAGATCGCCCTCGGCCCCAAGGTTGGCTACCCCGGCCGACGCTTGCTGCCGCTTCAGGCGCGCCGCGCCGGGCGGCGCGATGCGCAGGGTCGGCCGCGACCGCCCGGCGACCGGCTCGGCGAGGTCGCGGCGGAGAAGCTCCTCGCCGGCCGCCGCCGGGAAGCGTCCGCCACCGAGGGACACGCCGCCGCCGCGGGCGCGGCGCAGGATGAGCGTCCCCTCCCGGAACGGATCGGCGAGCGCGTAGGCGCCGGGGTCCGCCAGCGCGCGGAGCAGCCGCGCCGCCTCCCGCGACAGTCCCTCGCCTGCGATGCCGTGGCCCCCGGATGCATGTCCCTGTCTCGTCTTCATGAAGTCCCCCGCTCCACATGAGCCAAGGACATTCATCCTAGCGGCTTATTTTCCTTTGTCAACCACGATCAACTCGCGGTTGCAGGATCGAGGAAATGGACGCGAGCGGGCTGCGTCTCGGAGGAGCTTTGATTCGCTATGGAGCGCTCTCGAGGGCAGGCGCAAAGGACCTCGAAGGACAGCCCGGGGACAAATAAAAATGGGGCGGCGGCACCGCCCCATTGAAGTTAAGCGTCCGAGCGCTCATCGAAGAGCAACGCCCTCAAACGCCCCACGGGAGGAACAGGCTTCACCTTAGCCGATTCGGCTAGGCTAAGCTGTCATGCGAAAGCCACAGCCGCGGATGAAGTGACGTTGGGGAAGCGCCGTCGCAGGCGGCCGCTCCACTTGCCGCGGCCGCGCCGCCGGCCCAGATTCGCCGCGATGGCCCTTCTCTCGCATGAGCCGCTGATCCGGCTCGCCTGCTTCGCGGGCGTCTTCGCCGTCCTCGCCGTGTGGGAGCTCAGGAGTCCGCGCCGCCGCCAGGAGATCGGCCGCGTCCGGCGCTGGCCGGGCAACCTCGGCGTCGTGGCGGTCGACACCGTCCTCCTCCGGCTCCTGTTCCCGACCGCCGCGGTCGGCATCGCGATGCTCGGCGAGGCGCGCGGCTGGGGGCTCCTCAACAACCTCGCCATCCCGGCCTGGGCGAAGGTGATCGCCGCGATCGTCGTCCTCGACCTCGCGATCTACCTGCAGCACGTCCTCTTCCATGCCGTGCCGGCGCTCTGGCGCCTGCACCGGATGCACCACGCCGACCTCGAGCTCGACGTGACGACCGGCGTGCGCTTCCACCCGGTCGAGATCGTGCTCTCGATGGTGATCAAGTTCGCGGTCGTCACCGCGCTCGGCGCGCCGGCGGTGGGGGTCCTCGCCTTCGAGGTGCTGCTCAACGCGACCTCGATGTTCAGCCACGGCAACATCCGCGTCCCGCCCGGCCTCGACCGCTGGCTTCGCCTCGTCGTCGTCACGCCCGACATGCACCGCGTCCACCACTCGATCGAGCGGCGCGAGACGAACAGCAACTTCGGCTTCAACCTGCCCTGGTGGGACCGCCTGTTCGGCACCTACCGGCCGGAGCCCGAGGCCGGGCACGACGGCATGACGATCGGCGTGCCGCAGTTCCGCGACCCGCAGGAGCTGCGCCTCGACCGCATGCTGCTGCAGCCGTTGCGCAAGGAGTGAGCGGCGCCGCGCGAAGGGAAAGGCGATTACGGACGCTTTGCAGGCCGCCTTTTCAGAGGCCAGGGTGTCCTTCCCGAGCGTCCACCCGCCCGCAGGCTTTAGGATCGCACGACAGATCAGTCGCCTGGCCGTTGAGCGTGACCCGGTAGCGGCTATCCGGCCGATCGCCGCCATCCTGGCAGAAGTGCAGCCACAACTTCGATGCATTGCCGGGAAGCCTAACCCTACCATCGCCTCCGTTCAGCAACGGCCCGCTTCGGTCCGCGCTCACGCCGAGGATGAATGAGGTCGGCCCGGTAGCCCAGATGCCATGGGGGTTAAAGCGCTCCAGAACGACCTCGGCTGGGCTGGAATCGGCGGCGCCCCATAGAAACGCAAGCGGCCCCTGGCTCTGGCTGTAGACGACGCTCACCAGCCCGTCAGGCTTCCCGTCCGGGGCAAGGCCGAGCCGCGAACAGGAAACCAGGTCGGTAGGCCCCTCGAGGGTGGCGCCTCGGAGCTCGGCGCTGCCGGCCCCCCAGAAAGGGGTCATCAGAACGACCGCGGCCGCGAGCGAGGTTGCGCCGTCGAGCGCGAGCCGTTTCGCAGCGGGGCGGACCGCCCTGATGGCGAGCGCCGCCGCGACAAGGGCAATCACCATCGGGATCGTCGCGAGGCGGACGGCGAACAGCGCGTGGATATAAGTGTGGGCGGCGAAGAGCATATACCACGCGCCGACGCCGAGGGCCGCAATGCCGCATACGGCGAGGTCGATTGAAAGCGCCGGAAGACGATGGTGCCGCTGACGCAGGGCTAAGCCAACCACCAGGAGCGCCGCTGCGATTGCGATGCACACCGCCCACGTCGCCGGCATATAGCCGCCCGGCGCGAGTTGGTGGCGAGCTTGCCACAGCGCCCCCGCGATCTCGCGAGCCCCGATGCCGGACATGCTTTCCAGGCCGCTGGCCATTCTGTTCGACAGCGATACGGCGTAGGAGGTCCAGCCGATCCCATAGAGAGCGTCGAGGATCAACAGACGGGCGCCGGTCAGCACGGCGTAGCCGAGCACGAAGGAGGTCGAGAGGACTGCAACATCGGCAAGCGCACGACGCCAATTTGTGTCGCCCTTGCCGTAAAACAGGCGGTTGAGGACGAGGCCGAGCGAGAGCGTCGTGACGATCGTGCCGTGGATGAGGTCGAACGCCCCAACGATCGTTCCGAGGAACGCGAAGTATCCAACCCGCCGCCGCCTGTCCTGAAACCAGGCCGGGGCCGCGACGAACAGGGCCAATCCGAGGAACCCAGCGATGAAGCCCGGCGCGTGCGCCAGGTTGCCCCCGAACCTGTGGAAGGAGAACATCCACAGAAGGAAGACTATGCCCGGCGCCAGCGTGAGCGCGAGCCGGAACGAGCCGGCAACCGCGCCAATCAAAAGGGCGACGACCGAAAGGTATGACAAGGCCAGGTAGAGCTTACGCGCCCCGGCAATATCGAAACGGCTAAGGGTGATCGCTCCGACGAACCGGCTTGCGAAGGCGTAATTCACATATGGCGGGGCATTCTCTGCGTTGAACGCTCGTCGCAGCGTATCGCACGGGTGTTCGCCAGCGCCGGGCCTGAGCCAGCGGGTGATGAACGCGTCGCGCATCGCCTCCTGCTCGCGAAGTCGGATCATGCCGACCATGCTGCATTCCGTGAAATAGTCCTCGTTCTGATTGCGGCTGTAGTCGAGGTCTCCGGCGGCCTTCGCCATCTGGACAAGCCTGTCGAGGCGTTCCGTCCGCAACGCGGAGTGCGATGCGAGCGCCAGGCACCAAAGCGCGCCAAGAGCAAGCGCCGCACCGATCAACGCGCTTCCGAGATTCGCGAGCGCGCGGGGGAGGACATGTCCGGTTGCCATGCCTGCACGTCTATTCATCGCGGCATAGGGCGACAAGATCGGCAAAGCGCGTGCTCTGGGCGTGCTCTTGCCCATGAATTTTCGCTCTCTATCGATGAAAGTTGGCAGCGGCGAATCGCCGAAGAAAAAGCCGCCGGATCCGGCGGCTTTTTCTCCGAGAAGAGGCGCGGCCGCTTCAGGCGGCGGCGCGGGCGCGGCGCTTGCGGCGCTGCTGGCCGAGGCCCATCTCCTTGGCAAGGTCGGAGCGCGCCTTGGCGTAGTTCGGGGCGACCATCGGGTAGTCGGGGGCGAGGCTCCACTTCTCGCGGTACTGCTCGGGGGTCATGTTGTACTGCGTGCGCAGGTGCCGCTTGAGCGACTTGAACTTCTTGCCGTCCTCGAGGCAGATGATGAAGTCCGGCGTGACCGACTTCTTGATCGACACGGCGGGCTTCGGCGCTTCGGCCGGCGCCTCGGCGGCGCCGTTCCCGACCCGCGCAAGCGCCTGATGAATTTCGCTGATGAGCGCGGGCAGCTCGCCGGCCGGGACCGAGTTGTTGCTCACATAGGCGGAGACGATCTCCGACGCGAGCTCGATGTAGTTCGAAGAGGCGTTCTCGTCCATTTCGATTTGTTGTCCTTTCTGGTCCTGGTTTTTTCCCGACACCCGGACAAAGCCGCCTGCCGGCTGTCACCGGAGGCGAAACCTTGATCTCGAAGAATGTCGACACTTTCACGGACGCGAATTAGGACCGTGCATCCGTGATTGTGGTCCCAATTAGGTCAATCGCGGACAGAAGACAAGTAGAACTTTATCGAAACATCCGAACATTCACAGTGTTTCCTGCAACGCACCTGAACAGCCGCGCAACCAGCCGCTGCATTCAAGCTTCGGAAGGCGCTTGTCCCGCCGCTCCGCCCGCGCCATAACCGGCGCTGGCGCATGCCGGGGTCATGCGAAACTCTGTCGCAATCCGGCAGGTGCCCGCCTTTATTACGCAACGTCGCCGCCGGACGCCGAATCAATGAAGACCGACCGATCGAGGGCGCTCGCGCCTCCCCCCAAGGCGTCCGTCGAGCCGAAGGAATTCGAGCTGCACGGGGTCCGGCTGCGCGACGACTACGCTTGGCTTAAAGCGCCGAACTGGATGGACGTGCTCAGGGACCCGTCCGTCCTGCCGCCGGCCATCCGCGCGCACCTCGAGGCCGAGAACGCCTACGCCGAGGCGATCCTCGCCGGCGCGGCGCCGCTCAAGGAGCGGATCGTCGCCGAGATGCGCTCCCGCATCAAGGAGGACGACTGGACGGTGCCGGAGGCGGACGGCGCCTTCGCCTACTCGACGCGCTACCGCGAGGGCGGGCAGCACCCCCTCGTGTGCCGCGAGCCGCGCGACGGCGGAGCGTCCGAGATCCTCCTCGACGGGGACGCCGAGGCGAAGGGCTTTCCCTTCTTCGACCTCCACGACGCCGACCATTCGCCCGACCACCGGCTCCTCGCCTGGAGCGCCGACACCAAGGGGTCGGAGCTCTTCACCATCCGGGTGCGCGACCTCGCGACCGGCCGGGAGCTCGCCGACGAGGTGCCGGCGACTGCGGGCGAGGTCGTGTGGGCCGCGGATTCGGCGACCTTCTACTATGTCGAAGTCGACGAGAAGCACCGGCCCATGCGGGTCAGGCGGCACCGGATCGGGACGCCCCCCGAGGCGGACGAGCTCGTCTACGAGGAGAAGGAGCAGGGCTTCTTCATCGACCTCGACGTGACGACGTCGGGCCTGTTCATCGTGCTCACGATCTCGAACCACGAGACCTCCGAGGTCTGGCTGTTCGACCGCAAGGACCCGCAAGCCGAGCCGCGCCTCGTCGCGGCCCGCGACCCCGGCGTGCTCTATTCCGTCGACCACCACGCCGCCGACCTCGTCATCCGCACGAACGCGGACGGGGCCGAGGACTTCAAGCTCGTCACGGCGCCGCTGTCGCGGCCGGGGCGCGAGAGCTGGCGCGACCTCGTCCCGCACCGGCCGGGCGTGATGATCCTGTTCCACATGGCGCTTGCCCGCCACCTCGTTCGGCTCGAGCGCGAGGAGGCCAATCCCCGCATCGTCGTGCGCGATATCTGGACGGCCGAGGAGCACGCCATCGCCTTTGCCGAGGAGGCCTATGCGCTGAGCCTCAACCCCGGCTACGAGTTCGACACGCAGACGATCCGCTTCACCTACTCGTCGATGACGACGCCGGCCGAGGTCTACGACTACGACATGGCGACGCGCGAGCGGACCTTGCGCAAGCGTCAGGAGGTCCCGAGCGGTCACGACC
The DNA here is from genome assembly GCA_036389455.1 of Beijerinckiaceae bacterium. Classification (GTDB taxonomy): domain Bacteria; phylum Pseudomonadota; class Alphaproteobacteria; order Rhizobiales; family Beijerinckiaceae; genus JAJKJG01. The sequence continues at coordinate 25,179 of DASVPW010000144.1, read as the reverse complement.
CTGCCGCCTACGTGACGCGGCGCATCCACGCGACGGCCATAGACGGCGAGACGGTGCCGGTCTCCCTCGTCCATCGCCGGGATCTCAGGCTCGACGGCTCGTCCCCCTGCCTTCTCTACGGCTACGGCTCCTACGGCTCGTCCATGCCGGCGGCCTTCCGGACGAACCCGCTGTCCCTCGTCGACCGCGGCTTCGTCTACGCCATCGCCCACGTGCGCGGCGGCACCGAGAAGGGCTGGCGCTGGTACCTCGACGGCAAGCGCGAGAGGAAACCGAACACCTTCACGGACTTCATCGCCGCGGGCGAGGCCCTCGCCGCGGCCGGCTACACCTCGCGAGGGCTCATCGTCGCCCATGGCGGCAGCGCCGGCGGGATGCTCATGGGGGCCGTCGCCAACATGGCCCCCGACCTCTTCGCCGGCATCGTCGCCGACGTGCCCTTCGTCGACGTCCTCAACACCATGCTCGACGGCGACCTGCCGCTGACCCCGCCGGAGTGGCCGGAGTGGGGCAACCCGGGCGCCTCGGAGGCTGATTTCCGCACGATCCTGTCCTACTCGCCCTACGACAACGTGAGGCCCCAGGCCTATCCGCCGATCCTGGCGCTCGGCGGCCTCACCGACCCGCGCGTGACCTACTGGGAGCCGGCGAAGTGGATCGCGCGCCTGCGCGCCACGATGACCGGCGGCGGCCCGGCGCTCCTGAAGATCAACATGGAGGCGGGCCACGCCGGGGCCGCCGGCCGCTTCGACCGCCTCGAGGAGGTCGGCCTGATCTACGCCTTCGCGATCCGAGCGATCGAGGGCTTCGAGGACGTGGAGGCCCGTTCCGCCGCGGCCTGACCGATTCCCATCCCCCCGCTTGCCGGAGAGGGACCGAGCACGGGTTACGAAAAAATTTCGGGCCTGCTGAAAAAAATTCGGAACCGGCCGGAACCTAACCCTCGGGGTCCACGTTGACGGGTATCACCGGCCATCTTCTGCCCCCACCGGCCGGCACCTTTCATCGAGCGCCCTTCGGGGCGCTTCTTTTTTGCGCGATCCGCTTCCCCGGGCCGGCTCAAGCGGTCCGGGCCGGCCCCTCGCCCCCGGACGCGATGAAATCCTTCAATTCGTCGAGAGACTTGAAGCGATAGCGCCCGGTCGGCGTATCGGCCTCGATCGAGCCGTCCGAATACATCACGTAGGCGTTCCCGCCCGAATTGTAGGTGCCGACGATCGCCGGGCCGGCGGGCTCCGGAGATTCCTGGGGGTTGGGCGCGGGCGGGGCGGAGCGCTGATCCGCGGAAGCCGCCGGCGGGGCAGGCTCGGGGATGACGTCCGCGGCCTTGAGGACCGTCTGCTCCTCCTGGCCGAGCGCGGGCGCGGCGGCGTCGCGGCGGGAGGCGGGCGACGGGGCGATCTCGGCCGCGGGGACGGCCTCGGGCTCGGGCTCGAACGGCCGCGGCGGCGGCAGGACGCCGCCCAGCCGCGTGACGTGGTCCCGGAAGACGGACAGCTCGCGCTCGATCCGCCGGATGCGCCCGGCCACGACCGCGATGCCGAGGAGAAGGAGCCCGCCCGAGAGCACGACGGCGCCCGCGATCACCATCGTCCAGCCGCGCTCGTTCAGGACGATGCCCCAGCCGTAGGCGACCGCCGCCGCGCCGCTGCCGATCATCGCCAGCGCGATCAGGTACAGCGCGACGACCATGACTCCTCCGAGATGCGCAAACTGCCAGCAACACTAGAGGCTTGGCTGTGGTTTGCAACCAAGCCGCCAACGCCGGCTTCGCCGTTGCCGTTCCGCCCCTCAAGGCGTAACTACCTGCCGGGAGCCGCCCGGGCCGCGCGAGCCGCCAAGGGCATCCGAAACTCGCGAGGAGAGGCCGATGACGTTCACCCTACCCGAGCTGCCCTATGCCTACGACGCCCTCCAGCCCTACATGTCGAAGGAGACGCTGGAATTCCACCACGACAAGCACCACGCGGCCTACGTCAACACCGGCAACACTCTCCTGAAAGGGTCGGAGCTCGAGGGCAAGAGCGTCGAGGAGGTCGTGAAGGCGAGCTTCGGCAAGAACCAGCCCCTCTTCAACAACGCCGGCCAGCACTACAACCACATCCACTTCTGGCAATGGATGAAGCCGAAAGGCGGCGGCGCGATCCCGGGCAGCCTCGAGAAGAAGATCGCGCAGGACCTCGGCGGCGTCGACAAGTTCAAGGAGGACTTCGTCCAGGCCGGCGTGACGCAGTTCGGCTCGGGCTGGTGCTGGCTCGCCGTGAAGGACGGCAAGCTCGCCATCATGAAGACGCCGAACGGCGAGAACCCCCTCGTCCACGGGGCGAAGCCCATCCTCGGCTGCGACGTGTGGGAGCACTCCTACTACATCGACTACCGCAACCGCCGTCCCGACTACCTCAAGGCCTTCCTCGAGAACCTCGTGAACTGGGAGCACGTGGAGAAGATGTATTCCGAGGCGACGCGCTGACGGCTGCCTTCCATCGTCATCCCGGAAGCCGTGGAACGCGGCTGTCCGGGATCCATGGCTCCGGCGCGTGACCCGCGGATCCCGGCCTGCATTGAGGGGAGGTGCATCGGAACCCTCCCCCGCCTCCGGCGTTCCCACGGCTCCTCCGCCACGGGAACCGCATGGCCCTCCTCGACTATTCCGGCTACGTCGCCGCGTTCTGCACCACCTCCGCGTACATCCCCCAGGTCCTGAAGGTCTGGCGCACCCGCGAGACGAAGGACATCTCGCTCAAGATGTTCTGCGTCCTCGTGACCGGGCTCGCGCTGTGGCTGACCTACGGCATCTGGCGCGGCGAGTGGCCGCTCATCATCGCGAACGGCATCACGCTCTGCCTTGCCGGCACGATCCTCTGGTTCAAGCTACGGCACGGGTAGGCCGGGCGACGAGCCGCACCCCTCGCTCCTCCAGAAGCTCCCGGAACCGCTCCGAGCCGAGATAGGCGCGCTCGACCGCCCGGGTGTCGACGACGGTGTCGATCTCGCGCAACGCGTCGTCCGGGTAGCCTGGATGGCACATGACGAGGGGGCGCGGCCCAAGCGCGGTCAGCGCCGCGTCGAAGAGGCGGTGCGCGTCCGCCTCGGTCGTCTGGTCGAAGGGGCTGAAGCCCGAGAAGCCCTCGTTGGCGTCGAGCCCGCTCCGCCGCGCCGCTGCCTCGAAGCCGAAGGAGAAGCCGCGCACCATGAGGGCCTTGCGCACCGAGACCCCGCGCCGCACGATCGCGCCGAGCCGGTCGGCGGCGTCGCGCACCCAGGCGCCGGGCGCCCGCTCCCGCAGGGTCCGCAGCAGCGCGGCGCGCACCCCCGGCAGGACGTGGACGTGGTTGTGGCCGTCGGCAAAATCGGGCGGGCGGCCGAGCGCCATCTCGAAGGCGTCGAGCTGCCGCTCGATCTCGGAAGAGATCTCCTCGAGCGGCAGGCGGCCCGTGAAGGCGCGCCGGACCACCTCGCGGCTTTCGGGAAAACGCCCTCCCGGCGCGAAGGCCGGCATCGGCCCGAGCGGGGCGCCCGTCGTCAGGTTGAGGTGCAGCCCGACCGCGATCCGGCCGTCGAGGTCCTCAAGCCCCGGCGCCATGCGCGGGAAGGCGGGACAATTCGTCATCGCGCTCGTCGCCGAGAGGCGGCCCATGGAGCCGAGCTCGAGGATGCCGCGGCTCACCCCCTCGGTCAGCCCGAAGTCGTCGGCGCAGAGGACGATGGGCTTCGCGGACATGCCGGGCTCCGGGCGGGCGGCGACGCGGCGCTCTTGAGGAAAGCGCCAAACTCGGCTCTCTATGCCGCTCCGGCCAAGGACAGATCAAGGCGTGAACCCGCCCCCCGAGCTCAGTGTCGTCGTTCCGGTCTTCAACGAGGCCGGCAACGTCGGCCCCTTGTGCGACCGCCTCGTGCCGGTGCTGGAGCGGGTCGCGGCGTCCTGGGAGGTCGTGTTCGTGGACGACGGCAGCGACGACGAGACGCTTGCCGCGATCCGGGCCCGCAACCTTCAGGAGCCGCGGATCGGCGCGGTCTCGTTCTCCCGCAACTTCGGCAAGGAGATCGCCATCGCGGCGGGGCTCGACCATGCCCGAGGCCGGGCGGTCGTGATCATGGACGCCGACCTGCAGCATCCGCCCGAGGCGATCGAGAGCTTCGTCGAGCGCTGGCGCGAAGGCTACGTCATGGTCTACGGCCAGCGCACGAGCCGGGAGGACGAGAGCCCGGTGAAGCGCGGCTTCGCGCGCCTGTTCTACCGCCTCTTCGACCGCTTCGGCGAGACCCGCCTGCCGGCCGGCGCCGGCGACTTCCGCCTCATCGACAGCAAGGGCGTCGCGGTGCTGCGCGGCCTGCCCGAGCGGGCCCGCTTCTCGAAGGGGCTCTACGCCTGGATCGGCTTCCGCTCGGTCGGCGTGCCGTTCACGGTCGCCGACCGCGAGCACGGCGCCTCGAAATGGAGCTTCGGCAAGCTGTTCCGCTTCGCCTTCGACGGCATCACGGCGTTCTCGACCGTCCCTTTGCGGGTCTGGACCTGGCTCGGCGGCGTCATCTCGCTCTTCTCCATCGCGGCGGCGCTCTACTTCTTCGTCAGGACCCTGCTGTTCGGGCCGGACGTCGCGGGCTATCCCTCCCTCATCGTCTCGATCATGTTCCTCGGCGGCGTGCAGCTCCTCTCGCTCGGCATCCTCGGCGAGTACATCGGGCGCATCTTCGCCGAGGTGAAGCGCCGGCCGCTCTACGTGGTGGCGGATCGGGTCGGGAGCGTCGAGGACGCAGCCCATCCCGCCGCCCCCGAGCTGATCCGCGACGAGCGTCGCGCGGCGCGGCTCTAGATGCTCAAGCACATCCTGTCGGTCGGCGGGTGGACGCTCGTCTCCCGCGTCACCGGGTTCGTGCGCGACGTCGTGATCGCGGCCGTGATGGGCGTCGGCCCCGTGGCGGACGCCTTCGTGGTGGCCCTTCGCCTGCCGAACCACTTCCGGGCGATCTTCGGCGAGGGCGCCTTTAACGCCGCCTTCGTGCCGGCCTACGCGCGGGCGCGCGAGACCAAGGGGCCGGCGGACGCCCAGAAGTTCGCCGACCGGGTGTTCACCCTGATGCTCGCCGTGCAGGTGGCGCTCCTCGCGGCAGCCTTCGCCGGCATGCCGTGGGTGGTGCGCCTCCTCGCGCCGGGCTTCGCCGAGAACCCCGAAAAGTTCGCGCTCGCGGTGACGCTGACCCGCATCACCTTCCCCTACCTCCTCTTCGTCACCCTGGTGACGCTCCTCTCCGGCCTCCTCAACGCGCACGAGCGCTTCGCCGCGGCCGCGGCGGCGCCGGTGCTCCTCAACGTCGCCATGGTGGCGGCCCTCGCGCTCGCCTTCCTCTTCCCGACCGCCGGGCATGCGGCGGCTTATGGCGTCGCGGCGGCCGGCGTGCTCGAGTTCCTCCTCGTCTGGATCGACGCCCGCCGGGCCGGCATCGCGCCTTCGCTCGGGCGCCCGCGCCTCGACGAGACCCTGAAGGGATTCTTCAAGGCGCTCGGGCCGGCGGTGGTGGGCTCGGCCGGCATCCAGATCGCGATGTTCGCCGACACGATCATCGCCTCGTTCCTGCCGACCGGCGCCGTGTCGTCGCTCTATTATGCCGACCGGCTCTACCAGCTCCCGGTCGGCGTCATCGGCATCGCGGCCGGCACCGTGCTCCTGCCCGAGATGAGCCGGCGCCTTGCCGCCGGCGACGCGGCCGGCGCGCACGGGGCGCAGAACCGGGCGCTCGGCTTCACCCTCGCGCTCGCCGCCCCCTTCGCGGTGGCGTTCCTGATCGTGCCGGACCTCATCATGGCGGCGCTGTTCCGGCGCGGCGCCTTCGACCTTGCCGCCGCCGAGCGCGCCGGCGCGGTGCTCGCGGCTTATGCGATCGGCCTGCCGGCGGTGGTGCTGATCCGCTCCGCCGTCGCGAGCTTCTATGCCCGCTCCGACACGCTCACGCCGGTAATCGCCGCGCTCGTCGCGGTCGCCGTGAACGTCGCCCTGAAGCTCGTCTTGACGCGCCCCTTCGGGGTCGTCGGCCTCGCGCTTGCGACCGCGGCCGGGGCCTGGGTCAACGTCGCCCTGCTCTTCGGGCTCGCCTACAGGCGCGACTGGACGGCGCCGAGCGCCACGCTCGGCAAAGTGCTCGCGGCCGTCGCCGCCGCGAGCCTTATCCTCGCGCTCTACACGGTGCTGGCGCAGGCGCCGGTCGCCCGCCTCGTTGCACCCCTCGTGGCCTGGCGGGACGAGACGGCGCTGGCCGTCCTCGCCCTCGGCGGCGCCCTCGCCTACGGCCTGGCGCTCCTCGCCGGCCTCAAGCTCCTCGGCGTGCGTCTCCAGCGGGCTTAACTGCGGACCCGGCTACCTCAACTCTCCTCATGCTGAGGTGCGAGGCCGAAGGCCGAGCCTCGAAGCACGCACCGCGGTTGGGCGCTGCATCGGCGGAGTGCGTCCTTCGAGGCTCGCGCTCCGCGCGAGCACCTCAGGATGAGGAGGTTGGAGCGTGGCCCAAACGAGGATCTTCTAAGCCGCCTTCGCGGCCCGGCTGTGGGCGAAGTCCCAGTACATCTCGCGCGCCTTGCGGAAGACCGGGCCGGGCTGGAGGTCGCGGGCATCGATGCGGGTCACCGGCACGACCTTGGAGTAGTTGCCGCTGGAGAAGATCTCGTCGGCCGCGAGGAAGTCCTCGTAGCGCAGGGTCGCCTCCTCGACCGCGACGCCCGCGTCGCGCAGGAGCCCGATGACGCGCTGGCGGGTGATGCCGTTGAGGAAGGTGCCGTTCGGGGCGGGCGTGCGCACGACCCCGTCCTTCGCCATGAAGATGTTGGCGGTCGTGGTCTCGGCGACGTTGCCGAGCATGTCGCAGACGAGGGCGTTGTCGAAGCCCCTGGCCTTCGCCTCGCGCAGGGCCCGGGCGTTGTTCGGGTAGAGGCAGCCGGCCTTGGTGTCGGTCGGCATGGTCTCCAGCGTCGGGCGGCGGAAGCTCGACTTCGTGACCGAGAAGCCCGAGGGCTGCGGCATCGCGGCCTCGAACAGGCACAGGGCGAAGCGGGTCGAGTCGGGGTCGAACAGGATCGTCGAGGGCCCGTCGGCCTCGGCCCAGTACATGGGCTTGACGTAGAGCGCCGCGCCCGGCGCGAACTTCCTGGCCCCCTCCCGCGTCAGCCCGACGATGGCTTCGGGCGCCATGGTGGGCTTGAGGCCCATGCTCTCGGCGGAGCGGTTCACCCGGGCGGCGTGGCGGTCCATGTCGGGCATCACGCCCTCGAACACCCGGGCGCCGTCGAAGACCGAGGAGCCGAGCCAGGCGGCGTGGGTGCGCGGCCCGATGAACGGCGGGTTGCCCTCGTGCCAGGCGCCGTCGAACCAGGTCCAGGTCTGCGAATGCCAAGCCACGGCGGCCTCCCAAATCGGTCAGCGTTGTTGCCCTATCGAACGCCGCGCCGCCCCCCGCGTCAATGGCGGAAGGCGGCGCGGTCCGATGAAAGATGCTGATCGGTCACGTGCGGTTTTGTGATGACGGACTTAAACCCCTCTCCCGAACGGGAGAGGGGCAGGGGTGAGGGCCCGCTCTACCCGCAGAAGGCGCGGTAAACGCCCTCGCCGGCTCCGCCCCCGCCGCCGAACCCTCACCCGGTCACGCCTTTCCGGCGCGACTCGACCTCTCCCTCACGGGAGAGGTTGGAGCTAAACCCCCGCCACCGCCAGCGCGACCCCCTGCCCGACGCCGACGCACATGGTCGCGAGCCCGAGCTTGCCGCCCCGCCGCTTGAGCTCCAGGGCCGTGTCGCCGGCGATGCGGGCGCCCGACATGCCGAGGGGATGCCCGAGGGCGATGGCGCCGCCGTTCGGGTTGACGTGCTCGGCGTCGTCCGCGACCCCGAGCTGGCGAAGGCACGCGAGGGCCTGCGAGGCGAAGGCCTCGTTGAGCTCGATCACCGAGAAGTCGGACACCTTCACGCCGAGCCGCTCGGCGAGCTTCCGGACCGCCGGCACCGGGCCGATGCCCATGATCCGCGGCGGCACCCCGGCCGAGGCGAGGCCGAGGACGCGGGCGATGGGCTTGAGCTCGTGCCGCTCGGCCGCCTTCGCGGAGGCGAGGATCAGGGCCGCGGCGCCGTCGTTGACGCCCGACGCGTTGCCGGCCGTCACCGTCCCGCCCTGGCGCACGATCGGCTTGAGCTTCGACAGCGTCTCGAGCGTCGTGTCGGCGCGCGGGTGCTCGTCCTGGTCGACCCGCGTCGTCCCCTTCCGGTCCGGGATCTCGATCGGCACGATGCGTCCGTCGAAGGCGCCCTCCCCTTGCGCGCGGGCGGCGCGCTCTTGGCTCCTGAGCGCGAAGGCGTCCTGCGCCTCGCGCGTGACCTGGAACTCCTCGGCCACGTTCTCCCCGGTCTCGGGCATCGAATCGACGCCGTACTGCGCCTTCATGAGCGGGTTGATGAAGCGCCAGCCGATGGTGGTGTCGTACACCTCCGTGGTGCGCTGGAACGCAGCCTCGCTCTTGCCCATGACGAAGGGGGCGCGAGTCATCGACTCGACCCCGCCTGCGATCGCGAGCCCGATCTCCCCGGCCTTGATCGCCCGCGCCGCGGCCCCGACCGCGTCGAGGCCGGAGGCGCACAGGCGGTTGAGGGTCGCGGCGGGGGTGCGCTCGGGCAGGCCCGCGAGCAGCGCCGCCATGCGGGCGACGTTGCGGTTGTCCTCCCCGGCCTGGTTGGCGCAGCCGTAGAAAACCTCGTCGACGGCGTCGGCGACGCCGGGGTGGCGGCGGACGAGCTCGCGGATCGGCACCGCCGCGAGGTCGTCGGTGCGCACCTTCGCGAGCGCGCCGCCGTAGCGCCCGATCGGGGTTCGGACATAGTCGCAGATGAAGACGTCTTCGGCCGGCACCGGTCCCTCCCGAGGCTCGATCGTCCGGAGGGTTATACCGGCCGGGCCGCGAAGGCGAGGGCGAGGCTCAGTCGCGGGGCTTGCGCAGGCCGGCGGTCTTCGGCGGGTTGATCATCGGGTTCGGCTGCGGCGAGTCGGGCGGATCCTCCGTCGTGAGGATGCGAGGGTCGCCCTCGGGCGCCGGCACGGGCGTCGGCGGCGCGCGGTTCGGCTCGGGCCGCGCGCCGCCCTTCGGGTCCTTCACCATCTCGGGGTTGGTCATCGCGGCTCTCCTCGGCTTCTCGTCTCGAACTCGGCCTCGCGCCGCCGGGTTCCGAATGCTTTCCGATACCTATGGGGATCAAAGTAGAAGGGCAATGCTCAAGCTGGCAAAAGCCTTTGTAGGGCGAAAATGACTTGAGCCGCGCCGGAACCATCGAATCCGAGGCCCGTTGTTCAGGTCTAAGAAAGCGCCAAGGAGGCAGCAGATGGCGACTGGAGATTCGACCTCGAAGCGTGGTTTCGCGTCGATGGACGCGGAGCGCCAGCGCGAGATCGCAAGCAAGGGCGGCCGCAGCGTTCCCGCCGAGAAGCGGTCGTTCTCGCAGGATCGCGAGCTTGCTTCCGAAGCCGGCCGGAAGGGCGGCCAGGCGTCGGGCGGAACCCGCGGAGCCCAAGACGCCGAGTAGTTCCTCGGCCGATCGCTCGGAGACCGCATCAGGGCCGCCCTCGGGCGGCCCTGATCGTTTCAAGGCTGTCGAAGGCCCGGAGGACTCAGCGGGCGTGGTAGGGTCCGAGCGCCGCCGGCCCGAGATGGGCCGGGACGACGAGGTTGCGGCGCAGGAGGTACGGGCAGATCACCTCGTCGAGCTGGCGCACCGCGACGACGCCGGAAAGGCGCGAGGCGACCTTGCGCTCCTCGCCCTCGTGCGCGCTCGACCGGTGGCGGAGCTCCAGCGGCAGGTCCTGGCTGCACAGAACCGTCTCCACCAGCCTCGTCGATGCCATGACCGTCCTCCGCCAAGGTTCCCGTTTCCACGGACAACGCCAGGCTTGGAGTCGCGGTTCCGGCTTTCCCCGGGCCTTTTTCGCCGCCGATTGCCCAAGAAGCGGACGGCAAAAAAATTCGAACCTTGCGAAAAATTCTTGGAACCGCCGCCGGGGGACCGACGTTGAGACTGCAACCGGCCTCTTTCTGCCCCCACGGGCCGGCACCTTAGTGGCGCGGTTGGGATCAATCCCAGCCGCGCTTCTTTATTTGCGCTGCCGCGAGGCCGCCGGATAGAAAAAGGGGAGGCCGCGGCCTCCCCCTCGATCGTCAGGCCGGCATTCTACTGCTTCGGAGCCTGGCTGCCGCCGCCCGGGGCCGCGGGCGCCGTGCCCGTGGTGCCGCGGCCGCTGCCGGAACCGCCGGTCGCGCCGGTGCTCGTCGTATCGTGGCGCTGGTCGGCGCGGGCGAACTTCGGCGCGTTCTGCAGGTCCTGCTTCGTCATCCGCACCATGATCCGGTCGGGGACGCCGCTCGAATTGGCGCTCGCCGTCGCGCCGGAGCTCGTCGAGCCGGTCGTTCCCGGGCCGCTCTGGCCCGTGGCGCTGGTCGAGCCGGTCGTGTGCGCCGTCGAGGCGTTCGCCGCGCGCGAGGTGAACTCGAGCTGGCCGAACGGCACCGCCACGTCCTTCTCGCCGATGCCGAGGAAGCCGCCGACGCCAACGATCACCGCGGCGGCGCGCCCGTCCTTCTCCATCAGCACGTCGTTGACGTCGCCGATCGATTCGTTGTTCGGCCCGACGACGGTCGTGCCGATGAGCTTCGAGGCGAGCCACTGGCCGGGCTGCTGCTGGGTGATGACGTGCTGGCTCCCCGAGCTGCTCGCCATGGCGGACGACGAACTGCCGCTCGAAGCGCTCGTCGCTGAGGAGCCGGACGTGCCGGAGCCCGACGTGGCCGTGCCGGCCGAGCCGGTCGCGGGAGTCTCGGAGACCCCGGTCGCCTGCGAGCCGGAGGCGCCCGCGCTCGGGCCGGTCCCGGTCGTCGAGGGCTGCGTGCCGACGCTCGCGCCCGTGCCCGGCTGCATCGCGGGGGAGCCGGAGGTGGTCGAGCCGGAGCCGGTCGCGGCCGGGCGGTCGGTCGCGCCGGAGGGGCCGGGCGGGCTGGTGGTGGATTGAGCGAAGGCCGGCGCCGCGGCAAGCGCGGTGGCGACGAGGCAGGCCGCCATGTGGGTTTTCAACATCGATGTCTCCCGGGAGGTGCGAAAAATCGCGTCTTGGCGCGCGCACCGCGTCAACGCGTCGCTGTCCGGGATCGTTCCGCCAAGCTCGGGCCGTCACGCCGGCGCGGCGATCCGCTGCTCCGCCGGCGCCTCCGGCTCCGCCGCCGGAGCGGCGAGCACGGTGAGCGCCCGCGGCATGATCTCGAACCTGAGCGGCGTGCGCGGCCTCATGACCTCTCCGTCGAGGGAGAGGAACACGCGGGGGCGCCGGAAGGTGAGGGTCACGGCCGGCGCCGTTAAGGTCGCGATCTCGGCGCTCTCGCGCCACGAGCCCATGAAGGCGGCGAGGCCCCCGCGCAGGAGCCCGAAGGGCACGTCGCCGCGCACCACGTTGACCTCGAACACGCCGGCGTCGAGCCGGCGGCGGCGCCAGCTGTCCGGCTCCATGAGATTGTTGGTGATGAGGACCGCCGGGGTGCGGAAGCTCTCCCGGCGCGTCCCGTCGTCGATCTCGACGTCGAGGGCGCCGCCGCGGGCAAGCGAGCGGAAGGCCGCGACCGCCGCGCCGACGAGCTTGTTCGAGATCGATTTCCTGACCTCGGCGCGCTGGCGCGCGACGCGCGAGAAGTAGCCGAGACCCCCGAGGGTGTGGAAGCGCCGGCGCCCGACCTTGCCGAGGTCGATCCGCCGCTCGTCCGCAGCGGCGATCTGGCGCACCGCCTCGTCGAGGTCGCCCGACATGCCGAGGTCGTGGGCGAGGAGGTTGTAGGTGCCGAACGGCAGGACGCCGAGCGGGATGCCCGTGCCGGAAAAGCGCTGCACCGCGGCCGAGACCGAGCCGTCGCCGCCGGCGACGATCACCGGCCGCCGCTCCGCCGCCGCCTCATCGAGGGCCGCGGCGAGGCCCTTCGGCTTGATGGAGTGGACGTCGCACGGCCGGCCGGCCTCGCCGAAGGCGCGGGAGATCCGGGCGCACAGGTCCTCGCCGGAAAACTGCACCGCCGTCCCGGCGGACGGGTTGACGAGGACGATGGGCTTCATGGGGCTTTCTTGGGGCTTTCTTGCGCGGCATGCGGGGTGGGAACCGGACGGCCGAGCCCGGCCTGTCCGACAACAAAGCACCCGCGTGTCCGTTCCGGAAAAGCCCGGGATCAGCCGCCTACGGTAAGCCGGCCTCGGACAAGTGCGCCGAAAGGCCAAGCTCCGGAAAGAAAATTTCGAAAAATCCGGCCGCCGCGGCCGGGAACCATTTTGTGGACGGGCGCGTTCACTGAGCACCCGGCCACCTGGTCCTCCCCGCATTCCCCTTGTGCATCGGCCGGACACTTGAAGCGGCTCGGTCCGATTCCGAGCCGCTTTTTTTGACCGGCGCCTCTTCTTCGCCCTCAACGCTGCGAGCCACCATGACCCGCACCATCGTACTCACCGTGCGGGGTACCGTACTGGTGACGGGCCCGTCACGGGGCCGGGCCAAGAGGCCGGGCGAGATTTCCAGGCGGCATCTCCACGACGCGCGGAGCGAGAGCGGGGATGACTTTCCTCGAGTCGGCAGCCCCACTCTATCTTTTTGTTCGCGCTGATCTTTCCGAAACCGGTTCAACTGTTGATGGTGCACCACTTCTTTTCGTCAACCTTGAACGACATTGTCGGGCAGATCAGTCCCTTGATCTCTTCCCCGACTTCCAGCTCCGGCTTCATCTTGAAGGCTCGGATCTTCTCTCGTACGTGCTCGTAGCTCGAGCCGCAGACATGGTCGGTATTGAGGTCCCAGTAGGCTATCGCCTGCTCCAGCGAGACGCCGCAGAATTGGCGTAGCGCGAGCGCCGAGATGTAGCCGGAAGCGTGCCAACCGTTCCAGCAATGGACGTAGACGGGTCGGTTGTCGGCTCCTGTCAACCGACGGTGCATGATCTTCAAGATCTCGGTTGCATTCGCCTCGCTGTTGAGCGGCGGGAGCTTACGATAAGTGAGAACGTTCGAAGCTCCACCGCTAATACAGGATTTCTCAATCTGTTTCTCCGACATACGGCTCGCATATAAGTAGACTGCCTCACCGAATCCCTGTTCACACAGGTTTTTCAGGCCATAGTCCGGAAGAGGATAATGATTATCCTTTTTTCCGTCGTCCGGATTCTTCTTGCCGTCCAGTGGGTGAATTTTTCCTCCTCTGTACATCAATCCGCCTAGGACAACTCGAAAATTCCGGACGCCTTTGAGCTCACTCGCGAGCTTGTCCTTGTCGACGCCCGATATGCCGTCGGGCACCTTGCCATGTGGACCGATGAGCTTCTGAAGCGGGTCGACGAGCGGATACCGTTGTTTGTACTTCGCAATTGACTCGCCCAAGCTCTGCGACTGGGCCGTGCCCGCGCCAAGGGCAAGACCGGCCATGAGAACAACCAAACACGAGGTGTTCATGGGCCACTCCACGATAGCGTCAGCGTTTCATCAAAGTATAGATTTTCATACGCTACAAGCCCCATCCAGATCACCGGCGGAAAGCGAGGTGCCCGTCCGAGGAGGGCGGGCGGCCACGAGCGCCGGACGGACCGCCGCTCGTCGTATGCACCGCTTTCTTCAGCAGCCGCTCGCCGCCTCCACCCGCTTGAGCATTGCCTCGCAGGCCGTGGAGAACTCGGCCTCCTGGCGGTTGATCGGCCCGAAATGCGCCCGGTCGATGCGCAGCATGATCATGACATACTCCGCCGCAAGGGCCGGGCATTCCTTGATGCTTCTCTGGTAGTCGGCGCCCGGACCGCTCCCGACGAGGGGGCGCCGCAGGTCCCGGGCACCCTGCCTGAAGGTGGCGAGCCTGCATGCCGCAGGGGCCGCCGCGTATTCGGAAAAGAGGCCCGGGAACAAGGGGCTCTTGCCGAAGGAATCGAAGCTCGTCTGGAACAGGCCGGCCTCGGCGTTGGCTGCCGTCGGATGGGCCACGGTGGTGTCGCGCCCCTCCGTAGTGTTGCCCGAGCTTTCGCGCATTCCCAAGCCGATCGCGAGGTTGTACACCCCGCGCAAGCGGTCGATGGCCGTGCCGCCCGGAAGCCCGTACCAGGCAAGGGCGTCGCTCCCCGCACCCCCAAGGGGCTGCGCCATGACCGCAACGGCCGTGCCCGTCCCTCTTCGAAGCTCGCAATAGGACTTCGCGTAGACCAGCGCCATTCCCTTGATGTACCCGACCGGCGCGCGGCCTCTGTCGCGCCAGTTTCGTGCGGCACAGGAGGACCCGGCCGCAATGCTGGCGATCTGCGAATCGACGCCCGCCGGCAAAGGCTGCGCCACGGCCGCTCCTGCGGTCGCGAAAGCCATTCCCAGACAAAGGCTGAAGGTTCTCATGAACGGTTCCTCCCATCAGGGCGACGAAGCATGTTGCACCAAGGGAGGACGCATCAGCCAATAGAAATTGCTTCTTCACACTACACAACCGCTCGGGGCGGAGCCGAGACGAGGTGCCGGGACCTTACAAACATGCCCTTGCGGTCGCACCATCGAGCCTGCCGGAAAGGTCCGCACGAGCGGAGGGCCCGGCAATCAAGCGCCTTGTTGGCGAGAGGCACGCCGGAACGAAGGGATGTGCACGGCCCATCGCCTTGCGGCTGCGGCGCAGCGCCCCTTTGGGCGACGTCGCGTTCTATGCCGGCGCCCCATCCCGCTCGCCTTCGGCGAGCCGGCCGTCCCCCAAAAAGGAAGGGTCTCTGGAGGGAGAGGTGGGCCGCGTAGGGCTTACGCCGTCGCGCGCGCCTCGCGCCGCCTTGCGCTCTGCTGGAAGAACAGAGCCTGGCTGATGACCGCCGAGACGTTCGCGGGCTGGAACGGCTTCGCGATCAGGAAGGCAGGCTCCGGGCGCTCGCCGGTGAGGAAGCGCTCGGGGTAGGCGGTGATGAAGATCACCGGCACCTCGAAGGACTTGAGAAGGTCGTTCACCGCGTCGAGGCCCGACGAGCCGTCGGCGAGCTGGATGTCGGCGAGGATCAGGCCCGGGCGGTGCTGGCCCGCGAGCTTCACGGCCTCGGTGCGGGTGCGCGCGACCCCCGAGACGTTGTGGCCGAGGCCCTCGACGAGGGCCTCGAGGTCCATGGCGATAAGCGGCTCGTCCTCGATGATCAGGATGTCGGTCGCCATGTCGGCGGCGAGCTCCCGGCCCGCCTCCTCGACGAGGTCGCGCACCATCGGGATGTCGACCGAGAGGATCGCGGCGGTCTCCTCCTCGGAGAAGCCCTCGAGGCAGGAGAGAAGGAACGCCTGGCGCGGCAACGGCGTGATCTGGCCGAGGCGCACCTCGGCGGGCAGGTCGCGCTGGATCAGCTCGCTCTTGCCGTTGACCGAGAGCGAGTTCCAGATCCGCGTGAAGACCCGGAACAGGTCGACCTTGACGTTCGTCCCCTGCCCGATCGTCTCGGGCTCGTTGACGAGGGTCTCGAGGGTCGCCGCGACGTAGGCGTCGCCGGCCATCTGGCTACCGGTGAGAGCGCGCGCGTAGCGGCGCAGGTACGGCAGATGCTGGACGACGAGCTGGGCTGTCGACATTCTTTTCCCCTTGCGACTGACTGCTTTGACGTTGTTCGTAGCTTGACCTGATTCGAACTCGGAGAGCGAAAAAAGGTTCCTCGGGCAGGAACCGGAGCGGCGGGCTCGGCGTTGTGGGCCCAAGCGTGCACAAAACACCGCCACGTTGGTATACCAACTTCAAGACGGTGCGGGGAACCCACAAATGATGATCCACGGCAAGGGCAAAAGAGCCGCGCCATTGATTCCGGAATCGACCTTGCCCGAACCGCCGGAACCCGGCCTCGACCGCGCCATCCAGGAGCGCATCGGGGATCATCTGCGCGCCATGTACGACGACCTCGTGCAGCAGCCGGTCCCGGACCGCTTCGTCGAACTGCTCAACCGCCTCGAGAAGCGGAACGACACGGCCGACCGATGAACCATCTCGAGCCGGAAATCCGGGACGCGCTCCTCGCCGCGGTCCCGAGCCTGCGCGCGTTCGCGATCTCGCTCTCCGGCCAGATCGACCGGGCCGACGACCTCGTCCAGGACACCCTCCTGCGCGCGCTCGCCCACATCGACCGCTTCGAGCGCGGCACGAACCTGAACGCCTGGCTGTTCACCATTCTGCGCAACCTCTTCCACTCCGAGTACCGCAAGCGCCGCCGCGAGGTCGAGGACCCGGACGGCTCCTATGCCGGGCGGCTCAAGGTGTCGCCCGAGCAGGGCTCGCGGCTCGACTTCGAGGACTTCCGCGCGGCGCTCGCGAAGCTGCCGAACGATCAGCGCGAGGCGCTCCTCCTCGTCGGCGCTTCGGGGTTCTCCTACGAGGAGGCGGCGTCGATCTGCGGCTGCGCCGTCGGCACCATCAAGAGCCGCGTCAACCGGGCGCGCTCGCGCCTCGCCCAGCTCCTCGCGGTCGACGACGTCGAGGACCTCGGCCCCGACAGCATGACCCGCGCGGCGCTGCAGGGGATCTGAAGCCCCGAAACGAAAGGCGATATCGTAGCATGCGACCCAACAGGGCCAAGTCGCTTACCTCTTCGCCCTGAACACGTCGTGGCAGCCGCTACACGCCCGCGTCACGGAACGGAATTGCGCGGCGATGGCGGGCTCTTGCCCGGCACTAGCGGTGTCGGCCAGCTTCGCGGCTTCGCGTTCAAGGGCTTGTGCGGAGGCGACGAACTCCGGCCATCGTTCCCAGACGGCGGGCTTCGCCTCTGAGTGCCCGTCCCGGCTTCCCGGCGGGAACAGTGACGGTACTCGGCCGGCTGCCGCCTTGATCTCTTCGGCGTCCTTCGCGATCTCCGCCAGCCCGCGCTTGGACTTGAGCCTTTCGTTTATGCGCTTCACGACGCGCCCAACGTGCTCCATTTCGTCCATGCGCTGCTTGACGACTCCGGTTGCGCCTTCGTGAGCGAGGGCGGCGCTGCCGATAAGCAGCGCCGCCCCGAAGGCACCTATACGGCCCTTCACCTAGAAGCCGGTGGGAGGCCGGTTCCCGGCGCCCACGACTGCCCGCGCAACTCGGCCCGGGTTCCCGGCTCTTCCGGGATAGTCCGGTAGGAGTTCGCCGAGATGACGTGGCGCGGCTGTCCGCCGGGAGGCGGAGTGATCCCGCGCCGCGCGAGCCATTGCTGCATCTCGGCAATCTCGCGCTGTTGCTCGACAATGACGCCTTCGGCCATCTGCCGCGTCCAAGGGTCTTTCGCGTGGCGCAGGGCAACCCGCGCCATGTCGATTGCGCCTTGATGGTGCGGGATCATCTGGACTCGGAAGTCCACATCCGGGTCCCCCGTGTACGGAACGGCCATGCCGCGCATCATGCTCGCGTGAGCAACTTGATACTCGGCCACGGCCGGCGTCGCGGGCACCGCACCGGGTCCATGGTGCGCGCCGGAGCTGCGCTTCTTGGCCGGTGGCTTCTTCTTCGCGGGCTTGGCGGCATGCCCTTCGTGGTGCCCGCTGTGCTGCGCCTGAGCGGCGGCAAGCGGGGCGATGCTCAGCCCGGCGGCGAGCGCCACCGCGAGCAAGACGTGAGACGTGAACTTGCGTGACTTGGGATGCATAGCTCCCTCCTAGAAATTTCGAAGCGGTGAAGGTCTGCCTTTCAGACCACGAGCTTCGGGATTCCAGGGTCCGGAGCATCGGCCCGGCCGAGCCGGGGTTGCGCGGCATCCATGTAGCGGACGCCGCAGAAGAACTCGACCGCCGACGCCTCAGGGGCGTGCGGCGGCATCTGAGACGGGATGAAGCAGCACAACGTCTGACACGCCTCGGCCTTGTGCGCCGGGTGCTCGCTCGCGGGTGCGCCGTGGTCGTGAGTCCGGTGGTTGGCCGCAAGCCCAGCGTCGTGGTCCATGTGGTGGTGGGCCGCCGGAGCGGGCGCTACCGCGATGGCCCGCGCCGGGGCCACCACCGCCCCAATCAGGGCGAGGGCTAGAACAAGATGGGCCAGGGCGCGAAGCAGCCGCATGGGCCTGAAGCTAATGACGCCTTCCGAGGCTAGCAACCCCTTGCCCGGCGAACACGTACTTGCCGAGGGCCGCAACCGCCATCACGAGTACGGCCAGGATAAGGATGCCGAGCGCGCCCATGCCCCACATCATGGCGCTGCCCAGGCCCATGCACTCCATCATGGCTAGACGGGCTCCGCGCCCCTGAACCGGGCGTAGCGCGACTCCCCGGCCGGCCCGAAGGCGATCACGTCGTAGGTCTCGGGTTGAGCGCCCTCGACCTCCATTCCGGGCGAGCCTATGGGCATACCCCGCACGGCGAGGCCCTTGACCGCCGGACGTTCGGCCAAGAGGCGCTTGATCGTGGTCGCGGGCACGTGCCCTTCGATCATGTAGCCATCCACTTCGGCGGTGTGGCAGGCGTGCAAGTGGGCCGGGATGCCGAGGCGCACCTTGACCCGGTTGAGTTCGTTCGTCTCGATTACCTCGACGGGGAAGCCGGACGCGCGGACGTGCTCTGTCCAGCCCGCGCAACAAGAGCACGTCGGGTCCTTCGTGACGGTGATCTTCGGCAGGCCAGCCGCGCCCATGGCAGGCGCGGCGAGCGCGGCGAGGAAGCCGCGACGGGAGAGCGTCGTCATTGCGGCCTAGGCGTCTCGGGCGTGCCGGGCGTCGTCTGCGGCGTCGAGGGCTGAGCCGGCATCTGCATCCCGCCCATGCCGCCGCCGGAGCCTTGTCCGCCGCCCATCATCCCGCCCATGCCGCCCTGCATCATCGCCATGTTGCGGCAGCACGGGCATCCCCCGGCCCGCTGTTGGCCTTGCTGTTGCCCGGGCGCGGTCGTTGAGCCGGACTGAGCGGAGCGGCCCATCATGCCGCACATCATTCCGCCCGAGCTGGCGGTCGCGCCCGTGGTGCTTGGAGAGCCGCCGCACATCTGAGCCGAGGCCGGCGGCGCGGCCCAGGCGAGGGCCGCGAGCGTGGCGGTCAAAGCGAGAGCATGGCGCATTGTTCGTTCCCTCCATGGTGGTCGGGAAGGTAACGCCCCGGCCACGCGGAAGGGGAGTCACAATGGCGTGCGTCAGGTCGCCTCGCGCGGAAGCTTTGGAGGCACGATCTTGCCGAAGGCGGCGTCCATGGCTTCGCCGTTGTCGCATCCGAGTTCGGCCGCTAGTCCTCGAAACGGCGTAGCTGCTCAGCCTTCGTTATCGGGGTTCGGCGGCTCGGGCTCTTTGTCGTCTGAGCGGACTTCGGCGACGGCTGACTCGATTTCTTCATCGCTGAGTTCTTGGCCATCCGGGGCCTCCGGCGCTTCAAGTTGCAGCGTACCTTGCGCGTCCACACACCCAATTGGGTACGTCTACTACGATATCGCCAAACGAAAACGCCGCCCCGGGGGCGGCGTTTCCTTTCGGCGATGCCCGCCCGCTAGAGGGTCGGGCTGCGGCCCCTGAGGAGGCCGATGACCGCCGAGATGGCGAACAGGACGATCGCGACGAAGAAGATCAGCTTCGCGATGTCGACGGCCGCGCCGGCAATGCCGCCGAAGCCGAAGATGGCCGCCACGAGGGCGACGATCAGGAAAGTAATAGCCCAACCGATCATGGGTGCTACCTCGCTGTCGGATCGGCTCACTGCCGATGATGCCTGGACAACGCGAAGTTCCGATGCGGGTTCCACGGTCAAGGTCGGGTCCGGACCTTAACCTTTCCGGCCGTCCGGCCGGCGCAGCGGCGGTTCCGGCGCGTTCGCCGGCTGATCTCCCATTTTAACCTGATGCTCTTTGTGCCGGACGTTGCAGGCGGCGGAGCCGGAACCCCATTCGCCCCGCGACGTTGACCGCCAAATCCGGAGGCTCACCGATGACCCGCAGCGCTGCCCTTCGTGCCGGCACGATCTTCGTTCTTCTTGCGCTCTTCTTCGGAGCGGTCGGAATCAATACGTATGCGCCGGTCGCGGAAGCGCTGTTCCTCATCACCGCGGCGGTCTGTGCTCTGATGCTCCTCCTCGCCTTCGCGCCGGCGGTCCACGCGCCCGTGCCGGTGCGCGCGAAGCGGCGCCTGCGCTGAACGACCCCACCAGCTCGAACGAAAAAGCGCCCCGTCGGGGCGCTTTGGTTTTGGACCACTGTCGTCCCCGGCGAGCCGAAGCGGAGCGGAGGCGAGGGAAGGGGACCCACGCCAGGGCTCCGCGTCCGGCCCGAGCATGGGTACTTCCCCTCACTTCGCCTTCGGCTCCGTTCGGCCGGGGACGACAGTGGGGCTGAGCGCCACTCAGCTCTCCGTCGCGTCGCCGCCGTTCGGATGCAGCACGGAGCCCGTGATGTAGGAGGAATCCTCGCAGGCGAGGAACAGGAACGACGGCGCGACCTCGTTCGGCTGGCCCGGGCGCTTCATCGGCACTTGAGCGCCGAAGCTCGCGACCTTGTCCTTGTCGAAGGTCGAGGGGATGAGCGGCGTCCAGATCGGCCCCGGCGCGACGCCGTTCACGCGGATGCCCTTCTCGACGAGCTTCTTCGAAAGCGAGCGCGTGAAGGCGACGATCGCGCCCTTCGTGGCGCTGTAGTCGAGGAGCTCGGGGCTGCCGCGGTAGGCCGTGACCGAGGTGGTGTTGACGATCGCGGCGCCGCTCTTGAGGTGCGGCAGCGCGGCCTGGGTCATGTAGAAGTAGCCGAAGATGTTCGTCCGGAAGGTGCGCTCGATCTGCTCCGGCGTGATCTTGCCGATGTCCTTCTGCGGGTGCTGCTCGGCGGCGTTGTTGACGAGCACGTCGAGGCGCCCGAAGCGGTCGATCACCGCCTCGACCGCCTTTTCGCAGAACCCGGCGTCGCCGACGTCGCCGGCGATCGCGAGGCAGTCGCGCCCCTCGGCCTTGACGAGCCGCTCGGTCTCGCGGGCGTCCTCGCCTTCGTCGAGGTACATGATCGCGACGTCGGCGCCCTCGCGGGCGAACAGCACCGCGACGGCGCGCCCGATGCCTGAGTCGCCGCCGGTGACGAGCGCCACCTTGTCGGCGAGCCGCCCGCTGCCCGGATAGCGCGGCGCGTACTGCGGCCGCGGGTGCATCTCGGTCTCGCGTCCGGGCTGCCGGTCCTGCGTCTGCGGCGGAAGGGTTTTCTGGTCGTCGGCCATGGGCAATCCTCGCTGAAGGCTCGCGCGTTCAACGCGGGCTTCTTTCGCGAAGTTCCTGGCCCTTCGCCTCTCCCGGCTTGCGGGAGAGACGCGTGCGCAAGCGGGCCCGTGAAGGCGTGGCTCGCTCTCGGGCGCGACAGCGGCTGCGGCGATGCGTCAGCGCAGGTGCCGGCCGAGGAACGCGACGGTCCGCTCCCGCGCGGCCTTCGCGCTCTCGGCGTCGTAGCTTCCCCGCTCGTCGCAGTTGAAGCCGTGGCCCGCCGGGTAGACGTGGATCTCGACGCCGGTGGGTTGAGCGGCGCGGACCTTGTCCACGTCCGTAAGGGGAATGGCGTGGTCCTTCTCGCCGAAGTGCATGAGCACCGGGCAGCGCGGCTTCTCCTCGGCGACCCCGCCGATGCCGCCGCCGTAGTAGGAGACGGCGGCCGCGAAGCCGGGAAGGCGCGTCGCCGAAACCCACGCCAGGAAACCGCCCCAGCAATAGCCGATCACGCCGGTCTTGCCGGCGTCCTTCACGAAGTCCCGCGCCGCCGCGATGTCGGCGAGCGTGTTCTCGGTCGAGGATTGTCCCTTGAGCCCGATGCCCTCCTGGATCTCGTCCTGGCTGTAACCCAAGGTGATGCCCGGGCCGATGCGGTCGAACAGGGCCGGGGCGACGGCCAGGAACCCGTCCGCCGCGAAGCCGTCGGCGACGCGCCGGATGTGGCCGTTGACCCCGAAGATCTCCTGCACCACCACGAGGCCGCCCTTCGGCTTAGCCTGCGGCGGCGCCACGTAGGCCGACAGCTCGAACCCGTCCGCCGCCCGCAGCTTCACCGTCTCGCCCATTGCCATGCCCCTCGGCTTGCCTTGACCTGAGGCTCGCGCGTTAGCATGGACGGAGCCAGCGGAGCAAAGCCGTCATGGAAGCCCTGTTCATCGGCCAGGCCTATATCGACGTCACCTTCCTGACCGACGAGATCCCGACCGGCGACGAGAAGGCCGTCGCCGAGGACTACGCGATCTCGTTCGGCGGCAACGCCGTGACGGCGGCCTTCGCCTGCGCCAAGCTCGGCATCGCGCCGGACCTCCTCGCCCAGGTCGCCGACGACTGGCTCGGGCGCATGTTCATCGACATGGCGGCGAAGTACGGCATCTCGGTCCACCACCGGAAGGTGCGCGAATCGTCGCTCTCCTTCATCATGCCGCACGGCGGCAAGCGCGCGATCGTGCGCTGCCGCGACGACCACTACCTGCACCCCTTCCCGCCCCTGAACCTCGACGGCTGCCGCGCGCTGCACCTCGACGGCCACCAGCCCGACGCCGCGATCCACTACGCCAGGGCCTGCCGCGAGGCCCGGATCCTCACCTCCCTCGACGGCGGGGGGCTTCGCGCCAACACGCACGAGCTCCTCGGCTTCGTCGACGTGGCGATCGTGGCCGAGCGCCTGTGCGAGCAGATGAGCCTCTCCCACGGCGAGATGCTGGCCTACCTCAAGAGCCGCGGCTGCCGGGTCGGCGGCATCACGCTCGGCGAGCGCGGGATGGTGTGGTTCGGCGAGGACGGCGGGGAGCGCTTCCTGCCGGCCCTCGACGTGCCGGACGAGCTCGTGGTCGACACCAACGGCGCCGGCGACATCTTCCACGGCGCCTACGTGTACTCGTCGATGGCGCGGCCGGGCGCGCCATGGGAGGAGCATTTCGCCTTCGCCCGTGCGGCCTCGGCCCATTCGATCCAGCGCCTCGGCAACGAGGCGAGCCTGCCGGCGCTCGCCGACATCGGCGAGACGCAGGCGCGATTCCGGGAGAAGGCCGGGCCGGCTCCGGCCGAACCGGCCCACGCAGGCGCCGGATAGCCCGTGCGGATCCGGATCGGCACCGCCGGCTGGACCGTCCCGAAGGCCGTCGCCGAAAAGTTTCCCGGCGAGGGCGGGCACCTCGCCCGCTACGCCGGACGCTTCGATGCGGTCGAGATCAACTCCTCGTTCTACCGCCCGCACCGGCCCGCCACTTACGCCCGCTGGGCGGAGTGCGTGCCCGAGGATTTCCGCTTTGCCGTGAAGGTGCCGCGGCTCGTCACGCACGAGCTGCGGCTCGTCGATTCGTCAGGCCCGTTCGAGAGCTTCCTGTTCGAGACCGCGCCGCTCGGAGAGAGGCTCGGGCCGCTGCTGGTGCAGCTTCCGCCGAGCCTCGCCTTCGACGCGGACGCGGCAGAGGCGTTCTTCGCCATGCTGCGGGAGCGCTTCCAGGGCCCCGTCGCCTGCGAGCCGCGGCACGCGAGCTGGTTCACGCCCGACGCCGAGGCCCTGCTCGTGCGCCACGCCGTCGCGCGGGTCGCGGCCGATCCGGCGCGGGCCAAGGGCGCCGGCGAGCCCGCGGGGTGGCCGGGCCTCGTCTACGTCCGCCTGCACGGCTCGCCGCAGATTTATTTCTCGGATTACGAGCCCGCCTACCTCGAGGCGCTTGCCCGCAGGCTCGCGGCCCTTGCCGCAGGCGGCGCCGAGGTGTGGTGCATCTTCGACAACACGGCGCACGGCTTCGCCGCGCCGAATGCGCTGTCCGTCCGACGCCTGCTCCGGGCAGGCAGCGTGGAGGTGCGCATCGAGGCGCCGGGCAGCGCGGCGGCGCGGTCGTGCCTCGCGCAGTACTACGCGGAATTGGCCGAGCGCTTCGAGGCCGGCTTCGATCCGGCCCGCAGCATCTCCGCGACCGACGCGGAGATGACGCCGCCCGCGGGTTACTTCGTCGTCGCCTGGCTCGACGGCGCGCCTCAAGGCTGCGGCGCCCTCAAGGTCGGAGACGGCATCGGCGAGATCAAGCGGATGTGGACCGCGCCCTCCGCCCGCGGGCTCGGGATCGCCCGCAAGGTGCTGCGGGCGCTCGAGGCGAAGGCGCGCGAGATCGGCCTCCGACGGCTTCGCCTGGAGACGAACCGCGCCCTCGCCGAGGCCCAGGCGCTCTACCGCCGCGAGGGCTACGCGGAAGTCGCCCCCTTCAACGCCGAGCCCTACGCCCACCATTGGTTCGAGAAGCGGCTGTAGGATCCTCCCCGCGCAGCGGGGGAGGATCCGCTACTCCGCCGGCGCGGGCACCGGCGCTTCGCCTTCGCGCGTCTCCTCCCGCCGCGCGCGCGGCCGGCGGCGGAAGAGGCGCTTCAGCCCCGACTGCAGCCGGTCCATGTAGAGGTACAGCACCGGCGTGATGAAGAGCGTCAGGAGCTGCGACACCACGAGGCCGCCGACGACGGCGATGCCGAGGGGCTGGCGCAGCTCGGAGCTCGCGCCGGCGCCGAGGGCGATCGGGAGCGTGCCGGCGATCGCCGCGAGCGTCGTCATCATGATCGGGCGGAAGCGCAGGAGGCAGGCCTCGCGGATCGCCTCGAAGGCCGAGGCGCCCTCCTCGCGCTGACGCACGAGGGCGACGTCGATCATCATGATGGCGTTCTTCTTGACGATGCCGATCAGCATCAGGATGCCGATGATCGCGATGACCGAGAGGTCGAGCCTGAACAGCTCCAGCGCCCCGAGCGCGCCCACCGCCGCGGCGGGAAGGCCCGTGAGAATCGTCAGCGGGTGGACGAAGCTCTCGTAGAGGATGCCGAGCACGATGTAGATCGTGATGACGGCGGCGGCCAAGAGCAGTCCCTGATTCGCGAGCGCCTCCTGGAACACCCGCGCGGTGCCGGCGAAGGTGGTCGAGATCGTGGTCGGCACGCCCTCCGCGGCCTTGATGGCGTCGATACGCTGGACCGCGTCGCCGAGCGATACCCCGGCCGGCGTGTCGAACGAGATCGTCACGGCGGGAAGCTGCCCGAGCTGGTTGATCGAGAGCGGCCCCGCCGTGCGCTCGACCGACGCGAAGGCGGAGAGCGGGATGAGCTTGCCGTTCGCCGGCGCGCGGATACGCACGA
Source organism: Beijerinckiaceae bacterium (assembly GCA_036389455.1). Classification (GTDB taxonomy): domain Bacteria; phylum Pseudomonadota; class Alphaproteobacteria; order Rhizobiales; family Beijerinckiaceae; genus JAJKJG01. The sequence goes on along the minus strand of DASVPW010000144.1, from coordinate 141 downwards.
GGTCGAGGCGGTCGGCGGTCCAGTTGAGGGAGGGGTCGAACTCGGCAATCACCTGGTAGCTGTCGGCGGTCTCGTAGATGGTCGAGACCTGGCGCGAGCCGAAGCCGGTGTAGAGGGTCGAGCGGAGCTGGTCGGCCGTGA
>DASVPW010000143.1:0-33514 GCA_036389455.1 Beijerinckiaceae bacterium | reverse complement strand
GGCCACCATGATGGCCATCGGGTGCGCGTCGCGGCGGAAGCCCTGGAAGAAGCGGTTCACCTGGTCGTGCACCATGGTGTGGCGCGTGACCCGGTAGTCGAAGTCGGCCTTCTGGGCGGCGGTCGGCAGCTCGCCGTAGAGCAGGAGGTAGCAGGTTTCGAGGAAGTCGCCATGCTCGGCGAGCTGCTCGATCGGATAGCCGCGGTAGAGTAGGATGCCCTCGTCGCCGTCGATGTAGGTGATCTGCGACTCGCAGGCGGCGGTCGAGGTGAAGCCGGGGTCGTAGGTGAACAGGCCCGTCTGGGCGTAGAGCTTCGAGATGTCGACGACGGCGGGGCCGATGGTGCCGGCCTTGACCGGAAGCTCGATCTGCTTGTTGTCCGCGATGAGGGTGCTCGATGCGCCGTTCATGGAGTGCGCGCCTTTCATGGCAGGGCCTGCGCGAAGCCTTCCGTGGCACCCCTCCGGCGTGACCCGGAGCGCGGCCGCCACCTCGTCCGAGCTTCGACGGCATCGGAAATCGAGGGTTTCGGTAGCGTATTGCTGCACTGCATTCAAGCACGCCGAAAGGCTTAAAGCGGCGGCGGCTCAGGTCCTATGGATGCCGCCGGGATGGCCTGATCCTCGAGCCGCCCGAGGCTTTCCTCGCGGCCGAGCACGGTCATGACGTCGAAGAGGGGCGGGGAGGTCGCGCGGCCGGTGAGCGCCGCGCGTAAGGGTTGCGCCACCTGCCCGAGCTTGAGGCCGCTGTCCTCGGCGAAGCTCCGCACGGCGCCCTCGGTCGTCTCGGCCGTCCAATCGGGCAGGGCAGCAAGGCGCGGGAGGACGCCGGCGATGCGCTCGCGCCCGCCGTTCTGGACGAGCTGGGCGGCCTTGTCGTCGAGGGAAAGCGGGCGGCGGGCGTAGAGATAGCCGGCGCTGTCGAGGAGCTCGACCAGGGTCTTCGCCCGCTCCTTGAGGCCCGGCATGGCCTTCAGGAGCTTTTCGCGCAGCTCCGGCGGGAACGCCGCGCCGAGCCCCCGCGCCGGGCCGTGCTCGGGGAGGATCGTCTCCAGCGCCGCGATGAGGGCTTCATCGTCCGACTGGCGGATGTAGTGGCCGTTGAGGCTCTCGAGCTTAGCGAAGTCGAACCGCGCCGGCGAGCGCCCGACCTGGTCGAGGGAGAAGGCCTCGACCATCTCGTCCGTCGAGAAGATCTCCTGGTCGCCGTGGCTCCAGCCGAGCCGCACGAGGTAGTTGCGCAGCGCCGCCGGCAGATAGCCCATGGTCCGGTAGGCGTCGACGCCGAGCGCGCCGTGACGCTTCGACAGCTTCGCCCCGTCCGGCCCGTGGATGAGCGGGATGTGCGCCATCACCGGCACGTCCCAGCCGAGCCCCTCGTAGATCTGCGTCTGGCGCGCCGCGTTGGTGAGGTGGTCGTCGCCGCGGATGACGTGGGTCACGCCCATGTCGTGGTCGTCGACGACGACGGCGAGCATGTAGGTCGGGGTGCCGTCGGAGCGCAGGAGCACGAGGTCGTCGAGGTCCTTGTTCTGCCACACGACCCGGCCCTGGACCTTGTCCTCGACCACCGTCTCGCCTTCGGTCGGCGCCTTGAGGCGGATCACCGGCTTCACGCCGGCCGGCGCCTCGGCGGGGTCGCGGTCGCGCCAGCGCCCGTCGTAGCGCATGGGCCGCCCCTCCGCCTTCGCCTTCTCCCGCATCTCGTCCAGCTCTTGCGGGCTCGCGTAGCAGTAGTAAGCGCGGCCCGCCGCGACGAGGCTTTCGGCCACTTCCCTGTGGCGGGCCGCGCGGGCGAACTGGTGCACCGCCTCCCCGTCCCAACCGATGCCGAGCCAGGTGAGCCCGTCGAGGATCGCCTGGATGGCGGCGTCGGTCGAGCGCTCCCGGTCGGTGTCCTCGATGCGCAGCAGCATCCGGCCGCCGTGCTTCTTGGCGAAGAGCCAGTTGAACAGGGCCGTCCTCGCACCGCCGATGTGCAGGAATCCGGTGGGAGAGGGGGCGAAACGCGTGACGATGTCGGCCATGGCGAGCGGAGCTTGGGAGGAATGGGAGGCGCCGGGCTGTTTCCGCGCGCCGCGCGTCGTGTAGCATGTAGGGTCTCTCCAGCATGAAGTCGAGCAATGCCGGGTGGGGGCGGGACAGCGTGGCGAGCCGCCGCGGCGCGATCCGCGGCTCTCGCGCTTGCCGGCGGCGCCCCCTGGCGGGCCGGCGCGGTTCCGCTCCGCGACTGGCGCGGCGCCTTCCGGGCCTGCCTCGCCGAGGAGCTCGAGCAGCGGCGGCTGTTCCCGTGGCTTGCCGTCGCGTTCGGGGCCGGCGTGCTCCTCTATTTCGCCGCCGAAGGCCGCCCGGCCCTGTGGGCGCCGCTCGCCGGCGCGGCGGTCGCGGCCGGCGCCGCGGTCCTGGTCCGCGCCCGTCCGTTCGGGCTCGCCGTCGCGCTCGGGCTCTGCGCCGCGTTCTGCGGCTTCGCGGCGGGGGCATGGCGCGAGTGGCGGGTCGAGGCGCCGGTCATCGGGCGCGTGACCGTCGGTCCTGTCGTGGGATTTGTCGAGACCCTCGAGGAGCGGGCGAGGGGAGGGCGCCTCGTGATCCGGCCGAGCGAGCTCGCGGGCCTCCCGGCCGAGCGCCGTCCCTTGAGGGTGCGGGCGACCGTGCGCGACCTGCAAGGCGTGAAGCCCGGCGACTTCGTCGCGGCGCAGGCGCGCCTCCTGCCCCTGCCGGAAGCCGCGCGTCCCGGCGGCTACGACTTTGCCCGCGACGCGTACTTCAACGGCATCGGGGCGGTCGGGTCGCTCAGCGGCAGGATCGAGGTCAAGGCGCCGCCGGCCCCGCCGCCGCTCGATCTGACGGCGGCCGCGACCATCGACCGGGCCCGCAACGCGCTCACTCGCCGCATCGCGGACGCGATCGGCGGGCAGGCCGGCGCCGTCGCGGCGGCGCTCGTGACCGGCAAGCGCGGGCTCATCACGGAGGAGACGAACCAGGTCCTGCGCGGCGCCGGCATCTATCACATCGTCTCGATCTCGGGCCTGCACATGGTGCTCGCCGCCGGCACCTTCTTTTGGCTCGCCCGGGCGCTCCTCGCGCTGTCCGCCTTCGCGGCCCTGCGCTGGCCGATCAAGAAGATCGCGGCTGTTGTCGCGATGGCCGGCGCTGTCGCCTACTGCGTCTTCTCAGGCTCCGAGGTCGCGACCGAGCGCTCGCTCATCATGATCCTCGTCATGCTCGGCGCGATCCTGATCGACCGCCCGGCGCTGTCCTTGCGCAACCTCGCGCTCTCGGCGCTGATCGTGCTCGCCCGCGAGCCCGAGACTCTCTTGGGCCCGAGCTTCCAGATGTCCTACGCCGCGGTCGCGGCGCTGATCGCCGCCGCCGAATGGGAGCGGGGGCGGGGCGTGGAGGAGCCGGAGGGCCGGGCCGCGCGCGCCGCGCGGTGGCTCGTGCGGGCGGCGCTCGGCATCCTCTTCACCACGGTCGTGGCGACGGTCGCGACGGCGCCGTTCGGCGCCTACCATTTCCAGAACCTGCAGAGCTTCGGCCTGATCGGCAACGCGCTCGCGCTGCCGCTCGTGTCTCTCGTGGTGATGCCCTGCGCCGTGTTCGGGGTCGTCGCCTATCCGTTCGGCCTCGACCGCATCGCCTGGGAAACCATGGGAATCGCGGTGCAGAAGGTGCTGGAGGTCTCGGCCTGGGTGAACGGGCTCTCGGGCTCGACCGTGACCGTGCCGGCGTTCGGCGCCGCGGCGCTCGGGCTGCTCTCGGTCGCGCTCCTGGTCGCGACCCTCATGGCGTCGCCGCTGCGCCGGCTCGCCGCGGCGCCGGCGGCGTTGGGGCTATGGCTCGCGGCGACGCCCCAGAGATTCGACGTCTACGTGGACCGGGCCGGGATCGGCGCCGCGGTGCGCGGCACCGACGGCCGCCTCGTCCTCGTCGGGCGCTCGTCCGCGTTCACGGCAGAGCAGTGGCTGAAAGCCGACGGCGACGCCCGGCGTGCGGGCGATCCGGCGTTGCGGGCGGGACTGCGCTGCGATCCGCTCGGCTGCGTCGCCGAGGCCATGGGCGGCCGGATCGTCGCCCTCGTGCAGGACCGCCGCGCCTTCGAGGAGGACTGCGCCCGCGCCGCGATCGTCGTGACCCGCCTTTTTGCGCCGCCGTCCTGCGCCGCCGCCGTCGTGATCGACGGCGCTTTCCTGAGGGGCCACGGCGCGACGGCGATCCGCTTCACCGGCGGGGCGGGCCATGTCGGCCACGCGGTCGCGACCGCCCGCACACCCGACGAGACCCGCCCCTGGCGCGGCGCCGCCGCGCGAGAGGCCCGCGCTCCGCCGCGACCCCGCCCGCAGGCCGGCGGACGCTTCCCGCGCTCCGGCGCCGGACCGCCGGACGCCTCCGACGACGCGCCGGTCGATGGCGACCCGAACTGACCGGCACGTCATGCCTCGCGGGGGAGAGGGGGTCTACCGTCCCTCCCACGTCGGCTCGCGCTTCCCGATGAATGCCCCGATGCCCTCCTCGGCGTCGCGGGCGAGCATGTTCTCGACCATCACGGCGGAGGCGTGCCGGTAGGCCTCGGAGAGGCCCATCTCGAGCTGCTCGTAGAAGGCGCGCTTGCCGATCTTGAGGGTCAGCGGCGACTTCGCCGCGATGGCCTCGGCCAAGCGGCGCGCCTCGTGCATCGCCTCCCCCTCGGGCGCGACGCGGTTGACGAGGCCCATGCGATGGGCGTCCGCGGCCGAGACCATCTCGCCCGTGAGCAGCAATTCCATGGCGTGCTTGCGCGAAAGATTGCGTGACAGCGCTACCATCGGGGTCGAGCAGAACAGGCCGATGTGGACGCCCGGCGTCGAGAAGCGGGCGTTCGCCCCGGCGACCGCGAGGTCGCAGGACGCCACGAGCTGACATCCGGCTGCGGTCGCGATCCCCTCGACCACCGCGATGACCGGCTGCGGCAGGCGCACGATCTGCTGCATCATGGCGGAGCAGCGCGCCATGACATCCGCGAAATAGGCGCGGCCCCGGTCGGGGTCGGCCCGGCGGGCGGTCATCTCCTTGAGGTCGTGGCCGGACGAGAACACGGAGCCCTCCGCCGTGACGAGCACGACGCGGACCGCGGGATCCGCCGCGATGCGGTCGAGCTCTCCGGCGAGCGCGTCGATCAGCGCATCGGAGAGGGCGTTGCGGGCGGCGGGGCGGTTGAGGGTCAGCGTGACGATCCCGCCGGCATCCGAGCGCAGGAGCGGCGAGGCGTCGGCGGTCGCGTGGACGGTCATGGCGCGCCTTCAGGCAGATCGGCATAATGTCGGGGGAGCGGCGGGCGCTGGCAAGCCGGGCGCGGCAAAGCCACAACTGAGCTCCTACTGCCGCTTGCATGTTCTCTGGAACAAATATAGAACATGCCGAGTCCTGAATTGTGGGGACAGGGGCGCGAAAGCGGCGCGCCCGGGTTGTCCTCGACGGGAGATCGGCCCAATTACGGGCGGAGAGAAGGGAGAGGTCCCATGGCGGGCAGCGTCAACAAGGTCATCCTGGTCGGCAACCTCGGCAAGGACCCGGAGGTGCGGCGGATGGGATCGGGCGAGCCGGTCGTGAACCTCAGCGTCGCCACCTCGGAGAGCTGGAAGGACAAGTCGACCGGCGAGCGCAAGGAAAAGACCGAGTGGCACCGGGTCGTGATCTTCAACGAGAACATCGCCCGCATCGCCGAGCAGTACCTGAAGAAGGGCTCGAAGGTCTACGTCGAGGGCCAGCTCCAGACCCGCAAGTGGACCGACCAGTCGGGCCAGGAAAAGTACTCGACCGAGGTCGTGATCCAGCGCTTCCGGGGCGACCTCACGCTCCTCGACGGGCGCGGCGGCGGGAGCGGGGAGTACGAAGAGGGCGGCCAGGTGAGCCGCGGCGGCGACTTCGGCCGCTCCTCCCCCATGGAGCGCCGCCCCGCGACGGTCGGGGCGGGCGGCGGCCGGGGAGGAGACCTCGACGACGATATCCCGTTCTAGGAGCCTGTGCGGCTCTCTTCTTCGAGCGGGCTCTTGCTGCCTGAACCGTCTCAGGAATCGAACGGCTGCGGCCGAGCAGCACATACCGCGTTGTCACGCAGCAGCCTTGCGACTCCATGCGCACACGCGCGTGATGCACCCGACCAGATGCAGATGGACCACTCATTTGCCGCTGCTCGCCAGGATTTAATGACCGAGGGAGCCGCCGGCCCGATCCCGTGCTAAGCGGGCGCCATGGCCGATTTTCTCCCCTCCTTGGACTTCCACGGCCGCGCCGTCTTCGTCACCGGCGCGGGCGCCGGCATCGGGCGGGCGACGGCGCTCGCCTTCGCCCGGCTCGGCGCCGCCGTCGCGGTCACCGACATCGACGAGGCCGCCGCGGCGGCGGTCGCGGACGAGATCGGGCGCGCCGGCGGCGCGGCTTTCGCCTTCGCCCTCGACGTCGCCGACGAGGCTGCCGTGGACGCCGCCGTCGCGGGGGCGCTCGCCCGTTTCAAGGCGATCGACGTCCTCGTCAACAACGCCGGCATCGGGGCCAGGGTCGCGACCGTCGACATGCCGACGGAGCGCTGGCGGCGGGTCCTCGACGTCGGGCTCACCGGCGCCTTCCACTGCGCCCGGGCGGTCGGACGGCCCATGGTCGAGCGCCGTCAGGGTGCCGTCGTCAACGTCGCCTCGATCATGGGGCTGACCGGCGGCGGGCTCTACCCGAACCCGGCCTATCACGCGGTCAAGGGCGCGCTCGTGAACCTGACCCGGGCGCTCGCCCTCGAATGGGCGCCTTTCGGCGTGCGCGTCAACGCGGTCGCGCCGGCCTTCGTGCGCACGCGCCTCGTCGAGCCGCTGATGGCCGACCCCGTGATGGCGAAGGCCCTTATCGATGCGACGCCGCTCGGCCGTCTCGTCGAGCCCGAGGAGGTCGCCGACGCCATCGTCTTTCTCGCGAGCGACGCCGCCGCGATGATCACCGGCCACACCTTGCCCGTCGACGGCGGCTGGCTTGCGCGGTAGCGCCGCCGGCCTTCACTCGGCCGCTTCGGCAACCGGCTTCAGGCGCACGAGCTGGTCGATGAGGGCGCGGTCGTGGAGCACGACCATGCGCTCCTTCGGCTTCAGCCATTGCGCGGCGTCGTGGATCGAGACCGCGTCCATGATCTTCGCCTGCGCGAGGACGTGCTCCGGGTCGATGTCGCCGCGCCGGCGCTGGGGCGGCGGCGGCAGCATCGCCTCGTGGCGCTCGCGCAAGACGGGGTCGCGGTAGAGGGCGAGCATCGCGTCCGCGTCGTCGAAACCGAGCTCCCGGTTCTCCTCAAGCAGCGCGTTCGCGCGCTCGACGATCGGCGGCGTCTTCGTCTCCTCGGGGATGAGCAGCAGCCCCAGCCGCTTCAGCGCGAGGCCGGCGCCGAGGCGGCCCGAGAGCCAGGACAGGGGGATCGCCAGGATCAGGCCGACGATCGTCGGCGACATCCACAGGAACAGCGACGTCGCGATCATGAAAGCCGAGCCGCCGGCGAGGATCCCGAGCACCGTCTGCCAGCGGTGCCGCCGGACGATGTCGCCGAGCGGGATCGAGCCGTCGTCCCGGCGCTGCGGCTGCCAGCCGGTGTCGCGCCCGAGGAGGATCTGGAACACGGAGCCCGACTGGATCACCATCAGGATCGGCGCCATGAGGGCCGACAGCACGATCTCGATCACGGACGAGGCCAGGAGCCGCAGCGCGCCGCCGGCCTTGCGCCGTCCCTCGGGGCTCGCCAGCATCAGGGCCAAGCCAAAAAACTTCGGCGCCAGCAGCACCGCCATGGTGACGCCGAAGAGCGCAAGCGCGCGCTCCGGGTCGAACCGCGGCCATTGCGGGAACAGCGTGAACTCGCGGCTGAAGTACTCCGGCCGGATGTAGGTCGTCTGCAGTACGAGGGCGATGCCGACGATGAGCTGGAAGAGCCAGAACGGCGAGGCGAGGTAGCCCATGATCCCGGTCGCGAAGTGCTGGCGCGTCGCGAGCTTGAGGCCGCGCGCCCCGATCACCCGCATGTGCTGGAGGTTGCCCTGGCACCAGCGCCGGTCGCGCGCCGCGAGGTCGATGAGCGAGGGCGGGCTCTCCTCGTAGCTGCCCGGGAGATCGTGCAGCATGTAGACCGTGTAGCCGGCGCGCCGCATCAGCGCCGCCTCGACGAAGTCGTGGCTCAGGATGTGGCCGCCGAGCGGCGGGCGCCCCGCCAGGTCTGGCAGGCCGCAATGGGCCGCGAAGGCCCGGGTGCGGATGATCGCGTTGTGGCCCCAGTAGTTGCCGTCCCGTCCCGACCACATCGACAGGCCGGCGGCGATCACCGGGCCATAGACCCTCGCGGCGAACTGCTGCGCGCGGGCGAAGAGCGTGTTGCGGTTGATGATGAGCGGCAGGGTCTGGACGATGCCGGCGTCGGGGTCGCGCTCCATCGCGAGGGCGAGGCGCACGATGCACTCGCCGATCATCAGGCTGTCGGCGTCGAGGACGAGCATGTGGTCATAGGCGCCGCCCCAGCGGGTCACGAAGTCGGCGATGTTGCCGGCCTTGCGGTGGTGGTTCTTGGGCCGGTGGCGGTAATAGACCCGGGCGCCGGGGCCGAGCTTCTCGCGCCAGGCGAGGAAGGCGCGCTCCTCGGCGATCCAGGCGTCGGGGTTCGTCGAGTCCGACAGGACGAACCAGTCGAAATGGTCCCCCAACCCCGTCGCCTCGACCGACTCGCGCATGGCCTCGAGCCCCGCGAAGGTGCGGGCGGTCGCCTCGTTGTAGACCGGCATCACGACGGCGGTGCGGGTCTTGAGCGCCGCCGGCAATGGCGGCAGGGGGCGGGGGCCGCGCAACAAGGAGAAGAAGCCGAGGAGGGCGCTCGTGAAGGCAAGCGCGATCCACGAGAAGTTCAGGGTGAAGAGCCCGAGCAGCACCCACTGCAGCACGGTCGTGCGGGAGACCGACACGACCTGGTACATCTCGTAGGTGCCGTAGGCCGTGAGCGCCGCCGCGCCGCCGAATACGAACAAGCGCGCGAGCCAGGGCGCCTGGTACGGATCAGAGGCGGCAAGCCGCCGCTCCTCCCCCCGCGGCCAGCGCGAGAGCGACTGCACCGGCATGTCGAGCGGGCTCTCGGGCGGCAGGGCCGGGGCGGCGGGCGGCGCGAAGGCCGGCTCGGGCGCGAAGGCAGGCTCCGCTCTTGCGATCTCAACGGGCCTCAGGGCGTCCATCGGTAGAGCCATGTCTCGCTGAGGGGTTTCCCGGCCGCCTCCAGGACGAGACGCATCTCACTGGCATTTTCGTTGCCGGGGTCAAGCTCGAAGGCGACCCGGAGCGTCTTGCGCTCCGGATAGGGCCAAGTCCTCAAGGCCTGGATCGTTCCCGGGCTTGCCGTCAGGGCGACCTTCAGCTCGGGCGGCGGGCCGGCCGCGAGCCCCTCGCCGGTGAAGTCGACAAGGAAGCGCCGGCGGCGGCCGGCGGAGCCGCGCCCGACCCGGGCCGCCGCGACGATCGCGAGGTCCGGGCGGTCGGGCGGCTGCCAGCACCAGAACTGGCGGTAGCTCAACGTCGTCTCGGAGCCCGCCGCCATGGGCGCGCGGGGGCGCCAGTAGGCCAGGATGTTGTCGTTGATCTCGGATTCGCTCGGGATCTCGATGAGCTGGACCGCGCCCTGGCCCCACTCGCCGATGGGCTCGATCCACAGGCTCGGGCGGCGCTCCCAGCGGCTCTCGTCGTCCTGGAAGGCCGCAGGATCGCGCTCGCGCTGGATCAGACCGAAACCCTTCGGGTCCTTGTCGACGAAGACCGAGATCTGCAGCGTCTCCGGGTTCTGGAGCGGGCGCCAGATCCATTCACCGGCGCCGGTGTGCATCTGGACGCCGGAGGACTTGTGGACGGCGGGCCGGGCGTCGTCGACACCGCGGCGGTCGACCGGGCCGAAGAGGAAGCTCGAGCCCATGCCGCCGAGGCCGACGTGCTCAAGGGCGACGCGGGGAAACAGCGAGGTCTCGACATCGACGATGGTCATGTCGCCGGGACGGAAGGTCATGCGCACGGCGCCGGCGACCGATTCCGAATCGATGAGGGCGTGGGCGACGAGGGCATTCGTGCCGGGGCTCGGGCGCTCGAGCCAGAAGGCGCGGAAGAACGGGAACTCCTCGCCGCGCGTCTCGGCCGGCCGCAGGGTCAGGGCCCTCGTCACGAGGCCGAAGCTCTGGCCGCGGGCGAGCGCCCGGAAAAAGCTCGCCCCCTGGACGAGGGCGAACTCGACCGGCTGCGGTCCCCAGGAGGTGGTGAACAGGCGGAAGCCGGAGAAGCCGAGGTCGCCGAGGTTCGCCGGCACGTTGAGGCGCCCGAACTCGAAGCGGTTGCGCTCGTACGCGATCCGGCGGACGCTCCCGTCCTCCACGGTGAACAGCAGCACCGGGTTCGAGAACACCCAGCCCCGATGCAGGGGCTCGACCACGAAGCCGCGGCCCTCGCCGGCCCAGACCTGGGCGGAGGGCAGGGCCCGGATGCCGACGTACTGCTCGTAGTTGAGGTTCGCGAGCACCTCGGGCAGGTCCGGCGGCACGGCCGCGTAGGGGCGTTTCGCGAGCGTGCGCGCGAGGTCGACGACCGCCGCCGGGTCGAAGCGCTGGCCTTCGCCGAGCGTCGTCTGGATCAACGAGAGGGTCGGGGCCTGCGCCTGGGCCAGGGTCGGCGCGGCCGCGAGGGCGCCGGCGCCGCCGATCAGGGCCAGCACCTCGCGTCGGCTCGGATGCCTGTCTTGCCGCCCGGAACCCGGACGCACCGGTACGATCTTACGCATGGAACGAGGTGCTTTTTCGGGTTCGCCGGCAAGAACGGCTCAACGGCCAAGCCACTATAAGAGACGGGGGATAACGGATCAATTTGGCGGGCGGCGCACCGTCGCGGGTGCGACCTTTGCGCCGTCCGCATTGCGGATTGCGGCAAACTCTTGATAGCTCGCTCAAGGAACGCCCCGAGGACGCTCGATGCCGAACCCCGCCCTTAAAGCGCCGCCCCGGACCTGCCTCGCCGTCGTGCTGGCGGCCGGGGAAGGGACGCGCATGAAGTCGGTCCGCCCCAAGGTCCTGCACGAGATCGCCGGGCGCTCCATGCTCGGCCATGTCCTGGCGGCGGTCGCCGCGGCCGGGGCGACGCGGGCGGCGGTGGTGGTCGGTCCCGGGCGCGAGGACGTCGGCGCCGAGGCGCGCCGCTTTACGCCCGGCGCCACGGTCTTCACGCAAGCCGAGCGCCTCGGCACGGCGCACGCGGTGCTGGCCGCGAGAGCCGCCCTGGCGGAGGGCGCCGACGACGTGGTGATCGCCTTCGCGGACACGCCTCTCGTCGAGGCGGCCACCTTCGCGCGGCTCAGGGCGCCGCTCGCCGAAGGCGCGGCCGTCGCCGTGCTCGGCTTCAAGGCCCGCGACCCGGCCGGCTACGGGCGGCTCGTGAGCGACGCGGGCGGGCTTGCGGCGATCCGGGAGGACAGGGATGCAACCCCCGAGGAGCGCGCCATCACGCTCTGCAACGGCGGACTGATGGCGCTCCGCGGCGACCGGGCGCTCGCCCTCCTGGAGCAGGTCGGCAACCGCAACGCCCAGCGCGAGTACTATCTCACCGATCTCGTCGAGATCGCCCGGGCAGCGGGCGAGCGGGTCGAGGTTGTGGAGGCGCCGGAGACCGAGGTGCAGGGCATCAACGACCGCGCCCAGCTCGCCGCCGTCGAAAAGGTCGTCCAGGACCGGCTGCGGGCGAAGGCCATGAAGGCCGGCGTGACCCTTTTGGCGCCCGAGACCGTGTTCTTCAGCCTCGACACGGAGATCGCGCCCGACGTGACCGTCGAGCCCTACGTGGTGTTCGGGCCGGGGGTCGCGATCGAGGGCGGGGCCGTGATCCACGCCTTCTCCCATCTCGAAGGGGCGCGGGTCGCGAAGAGCGCGAGCGTCGGCCCCTACGCCCGCCTGCGTCCCGGCGCGTCCCTCGGCGAGAAGGCGCGGGTCGGCAACTTCGTCGAGGTCAAGAACGCCGGGATCGGCGCCGGGGCCAAGGCCAACCACCTCGCCTACATCGGCGACGCCAGCGTGGGCGAGGGCGCGAACATCGGCGCCGGCACCATCACCTGCAACTACGACGGCTTTTCCAAGCACCGCACCGAGATCGGCAAGGGCGCCTTCGTCGGCACCAACTCCTCCCTTGTCGCCCCGGTCTCGATCGGGGAGGGGGCCTACGTGGCATCGGGGTCGGTCATCACCAACGACGTGCCGCCGGACGCGCTGGCGTTCGGGCGCGCGCATCAGACCGTTAAGCAAGGCTGGGCAAAGACGTTGCGGGACAAGCTCTCGGCAAGGAAGTTGCAGGCAAAATCGAAGGAACCCGTGTCGTCATGATCCGACACGGAAGTTGACTGGAGCGCTCAGGCCCGATTCAGCTAACCTGAGGCCAAGCTGGGCGAACCGGCGGCGGACGAGGATTCGCGAAAGATGTGTGGGATCGTCGGGATATTGGGCAAGTCCGCCGTCGCGATGCAGGTGGTGGACGCCCTGAAGCGCCTCGAGTACCGCGGCTACGACTCCGCCGGCATCGCGACGCTGGAGGACGGCGGCCGGCTCGAGCGCCGCCGCGCCGAGGGCAAGCTCGGCAACCTCGAGGTCAAGCTGTCGCAGGCGCCGCTCTCGGGCGCGATCGGCATCGGCCACACCCGCTGGGCGACCCACGGCAAGCCGAACGAGAGGAACGCCCACCCGCACGCGACCGAGAAGCTCGCCGTCGTCCATAACGGCATCATCGAGAACTTCCGCGAGCTCAAGGAGGAGCTGCAGGCGCAAGGCGTCCGGTTCGAGACCGAGACCGACACCGAGGTCGTGGCCCAGCTCGTGACAAGCGAGATCGCCAAGGGCAAGGGCCCGGTCGAGGCGGTGGCGAAGGCGCTGCCGCGCCTGCGCGGCGCCTTTGCCCTCGCCTTCCTCTTCGCCGGCAAGGACGACCTCCTGATCGGCGCCTGCCACGGTGCGCCGCTCGCGGTCGGCCACGGCGACGGCGAGATGTACCTCGGCTCCGACGCGCTCGCGCTCGCGCCGTTCACGGACGAGGTCACCTACCTTAGCGACGGCGACTGGGCCGTGCTCTCCCGCGACGGCGCCGAGATCCACGACATCAAGGGCCGCCCGGTCGACCGCCCGCGCCAGAAGGTCCCGGCCGGCAGCTTTTCGGCCGAGAAGGGCAACCACCGCCACTTCATGGCCAAAGAAATCTACGAGCAGCCGGAGGTCGTCGGACGGACGCTTGCCCACTACGTCGACCTCGCGGGCGCGCGGGTGAGGCTGCCGCAGCCGCTGCCGTTCGACTTCAAGGACCTGCGGCGCCTGACGATCTCGGCCTGCGGCACCGCCTACTACGCCGGCCTCATCGCGAAATACTGGTTCGAGCGCCTGGCGCGCCTGCCGGTCGAGATCGACGTCGCCTCCGAGTTCCGCTACCGCGAGCCGCCGCTCGATGAGGGCGAGCTCGCCCTGTTCGTGTCGCAGTCCGGCGAGACCGCCGACACCCTCGCTTCGCTGCGCTACGCCAAGGCGCAGGGGCAGCACATCCTTACCGTCGTCAACGTGCAGACCTCGACCATGGCGCGGGAGAGCGCCGCGATCGCGCCGACGCTCGCCGGAGTCGAGGTCGGCGTCGCCTCGACCAAGGCCTTCACCTGCCAGCTCACCGTGCTCCTCTGCCTCGCCATCGCGGCGGGACGGGCCCGGGGGACGCTCTCCGAGAGTCAGGAAACGGAGCTCGTCAACGCGCTCATCGCGACCCCCGGCCTCATGGCCGACGCGCTGAAGCTCGAGCACCGGATCGAGAGCCTCAACCGCGAGCTCGCCAAGGCGACCGACGTGCTCTACCTCGGGCGCGGCACTTCCTATCCGCTCGCCCTCGAAGGGGCGCTGAAGCTGAAGGAGATCTCCTACATCCATGCCGAGGGCTACGCCGCGGGCGAGCTCAAGCACGGGCCGATCGCCCTCATCGACGAGGACATGCCGGTGATCGTGATCGCGCCGCACGACCACCTCATGGAGAAGACCATCTCGAACATGCAGGAGGTCGCGGCGCGAGGCGGGCGCATCCTCCTCGTCACCGATCAGAAGGGCGCCGACGAGGCCGCCATGGAGACCATGGCGACCATCGTCATGCCGCCCGCGCACCCGGTCGTCGCGCCGATCCTCTACGCGATCCCGATCCAGCTCATCGCCTACCACACCGCGGTGTTCATGGGGAAAGACGTCGACCAGCCGCGCAACCTCGCAAAGTCCGTGACGGTGGAGTAGGGCCCACATGCGGCCGAAGCCACAGGACCGGACCCGGCTGCGGCGCGCCCTCCCTCACCTCGTCGGCGCCTATGCGATCGCGGGGTTGCTCACCGGCGCGTTCTATTACGGCAGGATCGCCTTCGCTCCCCACGACATGCGCCTGACCGTGGCCACCTATGTCGGCGTAGTCTGGCCGGCGTATTGGCCCATCCACCTCGTCAAGTCGGCGACCCAGCCGCCGCTCGGCAAGAGCTAACCCTAACAAACGGTTTCCGGCTCTTCGAGCCTCCTCCTGTGCCATGATGCGGGCAGAGAATGAGGAGCCTTGCCATGACCGAGCGGCGCGGGACCATCCGCAACCGGACCTTCCTCGGCGGCGTCGTGACCTTTGCCAAGGGGCGTTCCGCGATCGACTGCATCGTGCGGAACTTCTCGGGCGGCGGGGCCAAGGTGGTGTTCGCCGGCACGGCCATCGTGCCCGATGCGTTCGACCTCGAGGTGGCGCGCAAGGAGCGCATATTCCGGGCCCGCATGGTCTGGCGGCGGGCGAACGAGATCGGCGTCGCCTTCGCCGAATAGATAGAGCCGCTCGCCCTTGAGCGATGCCGATCCCTCGCGTAGGTCTTGGATCGAGAGACCAGACGCGAGCGGATGAGCGAAGATCTTAAGGTACCCGGCCCGCCCGGGGCGGCGGCGGGCAGGGCCCGGCCGAGTGCCCGGGCGCGCCTGCGCAACTACTTCCTCACCGGCCTCATCGTCGCGGGGCCCCTCGCCATCACGCTCTATATCACGTGGTGGTTCATCAACACCGTCGACGGCTGGATGAAGCCGCTCGTGCCGGCGCGCTACTCGCCCGACACCTACCTGCCGTTCCGCCTGCCCGGCTTCGGTCTCGTCGTCGCTTTCGTCGGGTTGACGCTGCTCGGGTTTCTGACAGCGAACCTCGTCGGCAAGTCGCTCCTCAACATGGGCGAGGTCTTCTTGGCCCGCATGCCGGTGGTGCGCTCGATCTACAAGGGCGTGAAGCAGATCTTCGAGACCGTGTTCAAGCAGGACGGCCAGAGCTTCCGCCAGGTCGGGCTGATCGAGTGGCCGGGCGAGGGCCTGTGGTCGCTCTGCTTCATCACCGAGCCCGCCGCAGGCGCGCTGGCCGAGGCGCTGCCGCCCGCCGAGCACCTCTGCGTCTTCGTGCCCTGCACCCCGAACCCGACCACCGGCTACCTCGTCATCATGGAGCGCTCGCGGGTGAAAGAGGTCGACCTCACCCCCGACGACGCCTTCAAGCTCCTCATGTCCATGGGCATCATCCAGCCCGAGAGCCGCACGCCGCTGCCGGGCGTGGTGCCGCTGACGGGGGCGCCGATGGCAGCGCGGCCGACGGTGGACGCTTAGCTCCGAAGCGAAGCTCCCAACCTCCTCATCCTGAGGTGCTCGCGCGAAGCGCGAGCCTCGAAGGACGCACCCCGTCGATACGGCGTCCAGCCGCGGTGCGTGCTTCGAGGCTCGGCCTTCGGCCTCCTCAGCATGAGGATGTTTTTGACGTCTGAGCCTACCCCGCTCCCAGCAGTCGCACCGCCGCATCGCGCTCGAACAAATAGAGCAGCACCCTCAGCGCCCCGCCGCGCTCCCCCTCGAGCCGCGGGTCGCGCTCGACCGTGAGGCGGGCGTCGTCGCGGGCGGCGCCCAGGAGATCGCCGTCGAGGTCGGTGCGGGCGAGGCGGAAGCCGGGGAGGCCGGACTGGCGGGTGCCCAGCACCTCGCCCTCGCCGCGAAGCCGCAGGTCCTCCTCGGCGATGCGGAAGCCGTCCTCGGTCTCGCGCATCATCTCGAGGCGGGCCTTCGCCATCGGCCCGAGCGGCCCCTTGTAGAGGAGGAGGCAGGTCGAGGGCCGCTCGCCGCGCCCGATGCGGCCGCGCAGCTGATGGAGCTGGGCGAGGCCGAAGCGCTCGGCGTGCTCGATCACCATCACGGTCGCTTCCGGCACGTCGACGCCGACCTCGACCACCGTGGTCGAGACCAGGACCTTGGTCTCGCCGCGGGCGAAGCGCTCCATGGCGGCGTCCTTCTCGCGGGAAGAAAGCTTGCCGTGCACGAGGCCGGCCGCGTCGCCGAATACTTCTTTGAGCTCCGCGTAGCGGTCCTCGGCCGCCGCCAAGTCGACCGCCTCGGATTCGGCGACGAGCGGGCAAATCCAATAAACCCGGTCGCCGGCCTTGATGGCGCGGCCAATGGCGTCCGCGACTTCCTGCAGGCGCTCGGTCGAGACGATGCGCGTCGTGATCGGCTTGCGCCCGGCCGGCTTCTCGTCGAGGACCGACACGTCCATGTCGCCGAAGTAGGTGAGCGCGAGGGTGCGCGGGATCGGCGTCGCGGTCATGACCAGGATATCGACCGCCTCGCCCTTGGAGCCGAGCGCGAGGCGCTGGTGGACGCCGAAGCGGTGCTGCTCGTCGACGACGGCGAGGCCGAGGTCGCGGAACTCGACGTCCTCCTGGAACAGGGCGTGTGTGCCGACGACGATGTTCACGGCGCCTTCGGCCAGCGCGAGCAGCACCCGGCGGCGCTCGGCGCCCTTGTCGCGGCCGGTCAAGAGGGTGACGCGAAGTCCCGCCTTGCGGGCGAGGGGCTCGATGCGCTCGAAGTGCTGGCGCGCCAGGATCTCCGTCGGCGCCATCAGCGCCGCCTGCCGGCCGGCCTCGATGGCGCTCGCCATGGCGAGGAGTGCGACGGCGGTCTTGCCCGAGCCGACGTCGCCTTGCAGCAGCCGCAGCATGCGCTTGTCCGAGGCAAGGTCGCCGCGGATCTCTTGGAGGGCCCGCTCCTGCGCGCCGGTCAGCGCGAAGGGGAGGGCGGCCACGATCTTTTGGGCGATCCGCCCGTCGCCGGCCTTGCTGCGCCCGGGCAGCCGCCGCATCCGGCTGCGCACGAGGGCGAGCGCGAGCTGCGAGGCGAGAAGCTCGTCGTAAGCGAGGCGCCGCCGTGCCGGACTTAAGGCGGTGGCCTCGGGCGTCGCCTCGGCGGCGGCTTCGGGCCGGTGCAGCCGGCGCAGAGCCTCGCCGAAAGCCGGGAAGCCGCCCCGCGCGAGCCAGGCCGGGTCCTGCCACTCGGGCATGTCCGGCAGGCGCTCGAGGGCGGTTGCGACGAACTTGCCGACGAGCCTCGTCGACAGCCCCTCGGTGAGCCCATACACCGCCTCAACGGCGGGCAGCTCGCCGATGCGGCGCTCGTCGAGGATGCGGTCCGGGTGGACCATCTGGCGGTAGCCATCCCACAGCTCGAGCTTGCCCGAGACGTAGCGCACCGAGCCGACGGGCAGGAGCGCTTGGATGCGCTCCGGATGAGCGTTGAAGAACACAAGCAGGATGTCGCCCGTGTCGTCCTCGACGAGGATGCGGAACGGCGCCTTGCCGCGCCGCGGCGGCCCCGGCCGGTGCTCCGTGACCCGCACCTTGAGCGTCACCGTCTCGCCGATCGGAGCATCCGCGATCGAGCCCTTCAGGTCGCGGGCGATTCCTCCATGCGGCAGGTGAAAGAGGAGATCGATGACTCGCGCGGGCCTGCCCGGCTCGCCGAGGAGCCGGTCGAGGAGCTGCGCGATCTTCGGGCCGACCCCCGGCAGCGTCGCCGCCGGGGCGAACAGCGGGTCGAGGACGGAAGGGCGCAGGGCAGGGGGCTGAGGGGAATCTGGCATCGGCGGGTCCGGGCCTATATAGCGCCGGGGTCGCGACAGGAGCCACTCATGAGCGGATCGACGCGGACGAGCGCGGACCTCGACGTGCGGCGCAGGAAGGTGCTGTTCCGCGCCTGGCACCGGGGCATCCGGGAGATGGACCTCATCATGGGCCGCTTCGCCGACGCCGAGATCGGGACCATGCCGGACGAGGATCTCGCCGAGTTCGAGCGCCTCATTGAGGTGCCGGACCGGGATCTCTATCTATGGATCACGGGCGAGGCCGAGACGCCGTCGAACTACGACACTTCCGTCTTCCGACGCCTGAAGAGCTTTCACACCCACGACGCGCCGATCCATTCCTGACCACTGTCGTCCCCGGCGAGCCGGAGCGTAGCGCAGGCGAGGGAAGGGGACCCACAGCGCCGGAGCGTGGGAGTAGATCCCCTTCCCGGCCCCTTCGGGGCCGCCGGGGATGACAGTGCAGAACGATGACAGCGAATAAAACTCAGACCTCCATGACTCCCGCCCTCGCCCGCGCCCTCGATGTCCTCAAACGCGGGGACCAGGCGACGCTTGCGAGCGTGCCGGACGGCTTCGACACGCTCGTCGTGGCCGACCTCGCGCGCGCGCTGTCGGGCGCGGCCGAGGGGCCGGCGGTGCTCGTCCATGTCGCCCGCGACGGCCTGCGCCAGCAGGCGCTCCAGAACGCGCTTTCCTTCGTCGCCCCCGAGATCGAGGTGCTGGCCTTTCCGGCCTGGGACTGCCAGCCCTACGACCGCGTCTCGCCGAACACCGGCGTCACCGCCCAGCGCATGACCGCGCTCGCCCGCCTCACGCGCTCGCGCACCTCGCAGGAGCGCCCGCGCCTCCTCTCGACCACCGTGAACGCGGTGCTGCAAAGGGTTCCGCCCCGGGCCCGCATGGCCCAAGAAAGCTTCTCGGCGGCGCCCGGCAACATGGTGAGCACGGACGGGCTCGTCGGCTGGCTCGAGACGAACGGCTTCCTGCGCACCGGCACCGTGCGCGACACCGGCGAGTACGCGGTGCGCGGCGGCATCATCGACCTCTACCCGCCGGGCCTGCCGAACCCGATCCGCCTCGACTTCTTCGGCGACACCCTCGAATCGATCCGCGCCTTCGACCCCGAGACCCAGCGCACGGTCGGCCAGCTCCGGGCGCTCGACCTCGTGCCGATGAGCGAGGTGCAGCTCACGACGGAGAGCATCCGCCGCTTCCGCCAGGCCTACGTCGCGCAGTTCGGCGCGCCGACCCGCGACGACCGCCTCTACGAGGCCGTGAGCGAGGGCCGCCGCTACGCCGGCATGGAGCACTGGCTGCCCCTCTTCCACGAGCGCCTCGACACGCTCTTCGACTACGTGCCGGGGGTGCCGGTGCTCTTCGACAACCACGTCGAGGACGCGGTCGGCGAGCGCCTGGCGCAGGTCAAGGACTACTACGATGCGCGCAAGAGCGCGCTTTCGATGCCCCAGGCCGGCATCGCCCCCTACAAGCCGCTGCCGCCGGACGCCCTCTACTTCAAGCCGGAGGAATGGGCGGCGCTGACCCAAGACCTCGCGCTCGCGCGCCTCACCCCCTTCGCGATTCCGGAGAGCGAGGGCCGGATCGTCGTCGACCTTGAGGCCCGGCGCGGGCGCGACTTCATCGCCGAGCGGGCCGAGGAGGGCACGAACGTCTTCGACGCGGCCGTCGCTCACGTGCGCGCCCTCCAGGGGCAGGGGAGGCGGGTGGTGCTCGCCTCCTGGTCCGAGGGCTCGCGCGAGCGCCTGTGCCACGTGCTGTCCGACCATGGCCTCAGCCAGACCAAGACCGTCGGCCGCCTCGCCGACGCGCTCTCGGCCCCGAAGGACGCCGTGCCGGTCGCGGTCTGGGGCCTCGAAGCCGGCTTCGAGGCCGGCGACCTCGCCGTCCTCTCCGAGCAGGACATCTTGGGCGACCGGCTCGTGCGCCCGAAGCGGCGCTCCAAGCGTCCGCAGGACTTTTTGACCGAGGCCGCGGCGCTAACCCCGGGCGACCTCGTCGTCCACGTCGACCACGGCATCGGCCGTTTCGAGGGCCTGAAGACCATCGAGGCCGCGGGCGCGCCGCACGACTGCCTGGAGATCCATTATCACGGCGGCGACCGGCTGTTCCTGCCCGTCGAGAACATCGAGCTTCTGACCCGCTACGGCTCGGAGGAGGCCGAGGTCCAGCTCGACCGCCTCGGCGGCGGCGCCTGGCAGGCCCGCAAGTCGCGCATGAAGCAGCGCATCCGCGAGATGGCGGGCGCGCTCATGAAGATCGCCGCCGCCCGCGTCCTGCGCGAGGCCCCGAAGCTCGCCCCGCCGGAGGGGCTCTACGACGAGTTCGCGGCGCGCTTCCCCTACGAGGAGACCGAGGACCAGCAGAACGCCATCGACGCCGTCATGGCGGACCTGACGGCCGGCCGCCCCATGGACCGGCTGGTGTGCGGCGACGTCGGCTTCGGCAAGACCGAGGTGGCCCTTCACGCCGCCTTCGCGGCGGCGATCGCCGGCCGCCAGGTCGCCGTCATCGTGCCGACGACGCTTTTGGCCCGCCAGCACTACCGCACCTTCCAGGAGCGCTTCCGCGGCTTGCCGATCGAGCTCGCCCAGGCGTCGCGCTTCGTGCCGGCGGCCGAGATGAAGAAGGTCAAGGAGGGCTTGGCCGACGGCACGATCGACATCGTCGTCGGCACCCACGCCCTCCTCGGCAAGTCCATAAAATTCCGCGACCTCGCCCTCGTCGTCGTCGACGAGGAGCAGCACTTCGGCGTCGCCCACAAGGAGCGCCTGAAGGAGCTGCGCGCCGAGGTCCACGTGCTGACGCTGTCGGCGACTCCGATCCCGCGCACCCTCCAGCTCGCGCTCACCGGCGTGCGCGAGCTCTCGCTCATCACGACCCCGCCCGTCGACCGGCTCGCGGTGCGCACCTTCGTGACCCCCTTCGACCCGCTCATCGTCCGCGAGGCGCTCTTGCGCGAGCGCTACAGGGGAGGGCAGGCGTTCTACGTCGTGCCCCGGGTCGAGGACATCGCGGAAGTCAAAAGCTTCCTCGAGCGGGAGGTGCCGGAGGCGAAGGTCGCGGTCGCCCACGGGCAAATGGCGGCGGGCCAGCTCGAGGACGTGATGACCGCCTTCTACGAGGGCAAGTTCGACATCCTGCTCTCGACCACCATCGTCGAGTCGGGCCTCGACATCCCGACCGCGAACACGCTGATCGTGCACCGGGCCGACATGTTCGGTCTAGCGCAGCTCTACCAGCTCCGCGGCCGGGTCGGGCGCGCGAAGACCCGCGCCTACGCGCTCTTCACCGTGCCGCCGAACCGCACTCTCACGGTGCAGGCCGAGCGGCGCCTTAAAGTTCTGCAATCCCTCGACACGCTGGGCGCCGGCTTCCAGCTCGCCTCGCACGACCTCGACATCCGCGGCGCCGGCAACCTTTTGGGCGACGAGCAGTCCGGCCACATCAAGGAGGTCGGCTACGAGCTCTACCAGCAGATGCTGGAGGAGGCGGTCTCGGCCCTCAAGGCCGGCGTCGAGGAGCCGGCCGAGGACCAGTGGTCGCCGACGATCGCGGTCGGCACCCCGGTGATGATCCCGGAAAGCTACGTGCCGGACCTGCAGCTGAGGCTCACCCTCTACCGCCGCCTCTCGACGGTCGAGACCGACGCCGAGATCGACGCCTTCGGGGCCGAGATGGTCGACCGCTTCGGCCCGTTGCCGGACGAGGCCGGCCAGCTCCTCAAGATCATGGCCATCAAGGTGCTGTGCCGGCGCGCCAACGTCGAGAAGGTCGAGGCCGGCCCCAAGGGCATCATCGTCTCGTTCCGGGACAACGCCTTCGCGAACCCCGCCGGGCTCATCTCTTACATCGCCGAGCAGGGCTCCTTCGCCAAGGTGCGCCCGGACATGCGGGTCGTGTTCACCCGCGACGTGGAGGCGCTCGACGAGCGCCTGAAGGTCACGACCGGGATTCTTCGCAACCTCGTCAGCATCGCCGAGCGCAAGAAGGCCGCCTGAGCGGGCCCGGGCGGCTCATCCGCGATCGACGAAGATCAGAGCTCGGGCTTGTTCAGGGCCTTGGAGCCGAGCTCGCTTTGCAGCACGGCGGCGTAGCTGCCGCCGGGGACGCCGAAAGGCTGCTCGACCAGGATGATCGGAATGCCTGAATTCTTCGCTTTAAGACGTTCGTGCAAGTCCATGAAGCGTTTGTAGTCCGCGGTGCGGCTGCGCTTCGGCAACTGGAGCAGGATCGCGGCTGGGGGCGGGATCAGCTCCAGCACCTCGTCGGTGGCCTCCAAGGAGGTCGTCACGCTCGCGAAGCCGAGCCCGGCGAGCTCGATCGAGAGGGCGTGCTCGCCGCTGCGGGCGCCGTCGTCGACTACAAGAACCTTTTGGAACTCGCTCATCACACCCCAGCCCAGCTTCGTTTAAGGCTTACAGGAACGCCGTCGCGGCGGATTTGTTGCATTGCGGCGATCGGGACACCCCGATGACGATCCCGGCGAAGACATCGGCCCTGAATCCCGAATCGGGCCACTCGGGCGAAGGCGGAGCATCCGCCATGCCAGAGCGGACCCAAGGCCGGACCTCGGCCGCGGGGCCTGCGAACCGGATCGTCCCGTCCGGGTCGCGCCTGACCCGCAGGAGGCGGCGGGCCGGGGAGGTCCGATCGTCTCCGATCGTGACCGCGAAGCGGCCGGCCGCGTCCCGGGGCCGCGCGATGAGCGCCATCTCGTCGAAGGAGACCGCGTCGACGACGTTCTCCTTGAGGGGGGCCTTGGCCTTGAAGCGGATCGGGGCCTCATGGACGAGGATCGTCGAGGCGAGGCGGGAGGGGAGGCCGGCCGCCGCGATGGCGGGCTCGAGCCAGCCGGGCGCCACGAGATGGGCCGGCGCGCCGTCGTCGAGCGCCGCGGCGAGGGCGGCGCTGTCGAAGAGGCCGTGGCATTCGAGGGTCGCGCCGGAAAGGAGCGAAGCCGCAAGGCCGGTCGCGAGTCCGCGGTGATCGTCCGGGGCGAGGAGGCTCAGGATGCGATCGCCGGGCGCGACCTTCGCGGCGACGAGGAAGGTCACCGCCGACGCGACGAGGGACGAGGCCGTCCGATGGAGCGGGCGCGCCGGGCCGCCGCGGGCCCCGAAGGTGATGACCCCCAGGTCCTGTGATCCAAGGCTGTCCCGTGATCCAAGGCCGCCGTCCTGTGATCCGAGGTCCTGCGGCTCGGCGGCATCCGCCGCTTCTTCGGGATCGTCGACGAGGACCACCCGGTCGAGGTCGATCACCCCGTCCGGAACCTGCGGTCCATAGGCGCACAGGAAGCGAAGCCCGAACTGACGCGCTGCGATCCGGCAGAACAGCTCGGCCGGGCTCTCCCTGGCGAGGGTGCCGCAGGTCGCCACGGCCTGCACGCCCGCGGCCTCGAGCGCCCGCTCGATCTCCCCCTCGGACCACGCCGCCGGCAGCAGGCAGGGACGATGGCCCGCCTCTTCGACGGCGAGGATCGTCAGCGCCGCTTCGGAGGAGTTTGGCAGGCAGATCCCGACCGGGCTCCCGGGCTTGAGCCCGAGCCTCGCGAACTGAGCCGCGAGCCGCGCGACGACCGTCGCGGCGAGCGCATGGGTCCATGCGAGCCGCGGGCGCCCGCTCCAGGCCTCGCGGTCCGGCTGGTCGCGGAACGCCGGCCGGTTCCCGTGCCGGGCCGCCGCCGCCCGCAACAGCCCGGACAGCCGCATCGCGCCCCAGGGGCTGCCCTGGAGCGGCGGCTCCTCATCCCTGCCGTCGGCTGCGAAAGCCACCGCGGACACCGTCGGCTCCCCACATTGTCGCGAATCGATGGTCAACCATGCGGGATGGGATAGATGCGCGCCACCGCGGCGGGAGGTTTCTCCCGAAAAGCTGGGGAAGGCTCCCGAGCGGGCGTGACCGGGCTCGACGCTCGACGAAACCTGCTGGCCACGGCGGCGGCTTCCCGCTAAAGAGGCGCGCGCGTCATGTGTTCGCCGTATTCGGCAAGGATGCAGGCGCGACGAGGCCGTGCGCTTCCTGAGCCGAGGACGCCGGGGCGGCCCGCTTTTCCGAGTTTCGTCCATCCGGACCAAAGAGGATCCAAAGGCATGTCATTTTCGGCACGTCCCGCGCGCCTGCGTGGACCGATCGGGCTTGCGGCCGCAACAGGCCTTGCGGCGATGCTTGCCGCGCCCGTGGCTGCAGTCGCCCAGGACCAGCCGGCGCAGCCGGCGCCGCGCCAGCAGCCCCGCCGTCCGGCGGCCCAGCCGGCGCCGGCGCCCGCTCCCCAGCCGGCACCCGCTCCGCAGGCCTCGCCCGCGGTCCCCGGCGCTGCTCAGCAGCAGGCCGGCCCGACGGTCGTGCAGGTCAAGGCCGAGCCGTCCCAGCCCGACTGGACCAAGGTCTGCGGCAAGGATCCGGCGGCCAACGCGGAGATCTGCTACACCACGCGCGACTTCGTCTCGGACCAGGGCCAGCCGGTGATGGCGGTCGCGGTCTACGAGTCGAAGGGCGGCCCTCAAGGCCAGGCCCAGCGCGTCGTGCGCTTCCTCCTGCCCCTGGGCCTGATGCTGCAGCCGGGCATCCGCTTCGCCGTCGACCAGGGCCAGCCGACGCCCGGGCGCTACGCGCTCTGCTTCCCCAACGGCTGCTTCGCCGAGGCGGTCGGCCTCAAGGACGACTTCGTCGCCCAGATGAAGAAGGGCACGAGCCTCAACGTCAGCGTCCAGAACCAGGTCGCGCGCGAGGTCACCTTCGCGGTCCCGCTTGCCGGCTTCGGCAAGGCCTTCGACGGTCCGGCGATCGACCCGAAGGAGTTGGAAGCACAGCAGAAGAGGCTCCAGGAGGAGCTCGAGAAGCGCTCGGACGAGCTGCGCAAGCGGCTCGAGTCGAGCGCCGGCGGCCCTGCGGCCCCTCAGGCGGCTCCCGCGCCGAAGCCGTAAGGTTTTCCGCGACGATACGGAAAAGCCGGGCCTTGAGCCCGGCTTTTTGTTGTCTGTCAGTCGGTTGAAGCGATCAGTTCGCGATCGACATCCGCATGCGGTAGCCGCCGGAGTCGTCCTGCTCGAACACGTCCGGGATCTGCGGGTGGCGGAGCGGCTCGCCGGAATGGTCCGGCAGGAGGTTCTGCTCGGACACGTAGGCGACGTACTCGCTCTCGGCGTTCTCGGCGAGGAGGTGGTAGAAGGGCTGGTCCTTGCGCGGCCGGATCTCCTCCGGGATCGCCTGCCACCACTCCTCGGTGTTGTTGAACTCCGGGTCGACGTCGAAGATGACGCCCCGGAACGGGAAGACCCGGTGCTTCACCACCTGACCGATGGCGAACTTGGCATCGCGCGCTTTCATGGCGCCGATATAGCGGCGAACGCGCCGGTTTTCAAAGCGCGGCATCAAACGCCGTAAGCCTGCGCCTGCTCCGGGTCCTTCGCCGCGATCTGCCGGGCGAGGTCGACGATGACCTTGGCCTGCTTCCAGGTGGCGTCGTCCTGCATCTTGCCATCGATCATGACGGCGCCGGCGCCGTCCGGCATGGCGTCGAGGATCTTCTTGGCGAAAGCCACCTCGGCCGGGTCGGGCGCGAAGACGCGCCTCGCGATCGCGATCTGCGAGGGGTGGAGCGACCACGCTCCGGCGCAGCCCATGAGAAAGGCGTTGCGGAACTGCACCTCGCAGGCGAGCGGGTCCGAGAAGTCGCCGAACGGGCCATAGAAGGCCTTGAGCCCGTTCGCGAGGCATGCGTCGACCATGCGGGCGATGGTGTAATGCCAGAGGTCCTGCTGGGCCGACGCCCGCTCCGCCCCACCGGAGAGCGGATCGGCGACGATCCGGTACTCCGGATGGCCGCCGCCGACCCGGGTGGTCTTCATGCCGCGCGAGGCCGCGAGGTCGGCGGGGCCGAGGCTCATGCCGTGCATTCGCGGCGAGGCGGCGGCGATCTCCTCCACGTTCTTCACCCCCTCCGCCGTCTCCAGGATGGCGTGGACGAGGATCGGCTTCCTCACGCCGTGCCGGGCCTCGAGCTGGGCGAGGAACTGGTCGACGTAGTGGATGTCCCAGGGGCCCTCGACCTTGGGGACCATCACGACGTCGAGCTTGTCTCCGACCTCGGCAACGATCTCGATGAGGTCGTCGAGCATCCAGGGGCTGTTCAGCGCGTTGATCCGGGTCCACAGGCCCGTGCCGCCGAAGTCGTTCGCCTTGGCGAGCGCGATGAAGCCGCGCCTTGCCTCGACCTTGGCGTCGGCCGGGATCGCGTCCTCGAGATTGCCGAGGAGCACGTCCACCTGCGGGATCAGCTCCGGAATCTTCTGGCGGACCTTCTCGACGTGCGGCGGGACGAAGTGGATCATTCGCTCGAGCCGCACCGGCAGCTCGCGGTAGGGCTCGGGCGCGCCGGCCGCGAGGGGCTGGAAGAAGCGGCGCGGCAGCTTGGTCATGGCTTTAGTCCTGGGCTCCGGATGGCGGTCGGTATTACGGCAAGGCCCCAGGGTCAAAGCTCAGGCGCCGAACCCCCTCGGCGAGGCGCGGGCCGATCTAGCAGGCCGCGGCGCTCGCCGGCCGGG
This sequence comes from Beijerinckiaceae bacterium, assembly GCA_036389455.1. GTDB lineage: Bacteria > Pseudomonadota > Alphaproteobacteria > Rhizobiales > Beijerinckiaceae > JAJKJG01. The sequence goes on along the minus strand of DASVPW010000143.1, from coordinate 6,965 downwards.
GCAGCGCGCCCATGCGGCAGAGCATGGCCATCCGGCGGGCCTGCCGGGCCTCCTTGCCGGCGGGCCTGAGGGCGAGGAACCGGTCCCACAAGGGGAGGGCGGCGTCGTAGTCCTCGCGCCGCGTCAGCAGCAGGGCGAGGTTGAACAGCGCGTCCGCATAGTCGGGCCGCGGGTCGAGCGCCCGGCGGTAGCAGTCCGCCGCGCCGGAGGAGTCGCCGCCGCCCTCCTTCAGGAGTCCGAGGTTGAGCCAGGCCTCGGAAAAGCACGGATCCCGCGCGATCGCCTGCCGGTACGCGAGGGCCGCCTCCTCGGGCCGTTGCCGGGCCTCGAGGACGTTGCCCAGGTTGAAGGGCAGGACGGGGTCGGTCCGGTCGATCCGGAGCGCGATGCGGTAGAGTCTCTCCGCTTCGGCCAGGTCTCCCGCGCGCTCCAGCTCCTCGGCCCGCTCGAAGAATCCGTCCACGCTCTCGAAGGTCTCGGCGAGGGGCAGGGTGAACTGCCCGTCGAGGCGCCCGAGCCGGCCCGCCACTTCCTGGAGCATCTCGCCCCACGGCGCCTCGTGCAGGCGCGTGTCGGACAAGGTCCGCCCCGAGCGGCGTAGCGTGCCCGCCGCCTCGATGATCGCGCCCAGGGGCAGCCCGGCCCTCAGGAGACGGCCGACCTCGCGGGCCGCGAGGAGGTCGCCGTAGCCGTAGTCGTCGCCGCAGGGCTCGAGCACGTCGTAGAGGGCAAGCGCGCGCACGACGTCCGAGGCGAGGCCCGACCGGCCCGCCACGTCGGCGGCGGTGAACGCCCGATTGTGCGCCGGCAGGGGAGGGGCGAGGCCGAGGAGGCGCCTGAGGGAGAGCTCGCTTAACGTCCGGCATCCCTCCGGGATGCCTTGGGGAAGCTCGACTGCATGGGTGCCGAGGAGCGCCGGCACGGTGCCGTGCGCGACGCAGACGAGGTCAACCCGCGGGCCCGCCGTGCGGACGAGGCGCCCGCCGGCCGCGGCGACGAGGGCGGCGAGGCGCTCCCGCGTCACCCCGTGCAGCCGCCCGACGACGTAGAGGCAGAATCTTTCGGGACCCATGGGTCTTCGGACCCCTCTTTCCCTCGGGCGACCGTTCGAGTCCGCGCCTCTCCGAGCTTTTGAGTCCAATCAAGTATTCGGCGGGTGCGACAGAGTCGACGGCCCGCCGCGACGACCCACAGGAGAGTCGACGCGAATCACCGCTTGACTCTCGCGAGAGTCAAAACGAGTGTCGAGGCCGAGTACCACCAGGAGTTTAGTATGGCTGCGCGTGCAAACTGGAAGGGGTATCTGAAGCTCTCCCTCGTCTCCTGCGCCGTGGCGCTGTATCCGGCGACCAGCACGTCCTCCCGCGTCCGCTTCAACACCCTCAACCGCACGACCGGCAACCGCGTGAAGCAGCAGTTCGTCGACCCGGCGACGGGCGAGACGGTCGAGCCTGACGACAGGGTCAAGGGCTACGAGGTCGGCCGCAACTCTTACGTCCTCGTCGAGGACGAGGAGCTCGACGCGATCCGGATCGAGAGCACGCACACCATCGACATCCAAAGCTTCGTGCCCGTCGAGCAGGTCGACAAGCGCTATCTCGAGGCGCCGTACTACATCGCCCCCGACGACAAGGTCGCCCAGGAGGCCTTCGCGGTCATCCGCGACGCCATGCGGGAGAAGGGCAAGGCGGGCGTCGCGCGCGTCGTGATCTCCCGCCGCGAGCGGATGGTGCTGCTCGAGCCCCTTGGCCGGGGCATCATGGCGACGGTCCTGCGCTACCCCTACGAGGTGCGGGGGGAAGAGCCCTATTTCGAGGACATCCCGGACCTCAGCCTGCCGAAGGAGATGCGGGACCTCGCAGGCCACATCATCGAGACGAAGTCGGCCGATTTCGATCCGTCCGGGTTCGAGGACCGCTACGAGAGCGCGGTGATCGACCTCGTGAAGTCGAAGGAGACCGGCCGGCCGGCCGCGACGCCCGCCGTCCCGCCGCCGTCGAACGTGGTCAACCTCATGGACGCCCTGCGCAGGAGCATCGCCTCGGAGGAGCCCGCCGCCGCAAGGAAGGCCGCCTCGAAGACCAGCGGCGACCGGGGAGCCGCCAAGGCGCCGAGGAAGGCCCGCCCGGCGAGCCGCAAGGCGGGCTGAGCCTGCCGGCGCGGACGGCCGGGGAGGGCGGTCTCGAAGGTTTTTCGCTGGGTCGCGAGCGAGCGGCACGGCTCCCACGCCGGGGCTAGGCTTCTTATCGCGGCGCCTCGGCATGGCGCACAGGCTGGTCCGTTTTGTCGTCGGGCTCGACGCCGAAGTGCAGCGTCAGTTGCCTCAGGATATCTCTCGCGGTCGAGATGGCGGCCTTGAGCTTGTCTTGGGATGGCGCCGGGACGAGTCCGCCTTTCGTCCTGGGATAGCGAAACGCGGTCGCATAGGCCTCGAGCCAGGCGAGCGCCTCCAACGAGGCCCTGAAGGTGTTTTCGTCCGGGAGCGCCCGGACCATTGTATCGAGCTGATGCTGTTGCCCGCGCTGGTAATGAATCCCTTCGGACTGCGCCAGCGCCAGAACCATCTGCTCGACCGCCTGTTGGGTCAGATAAGCGGCGTTTCGATTTCCGCCCTGGAACAGAAGATCGGCCCCGCGCAACGCCTCTTCCGCGAGGCGGAGGTGGGTCGCGATGAGGAGTTCAGCGGACAACCAATCGCACTCCCTCCCGCGACAGGTCGTAACCTAAGGTGTTGGGCAGGCCCCAAATAGCCTCCAAGTCGCCGCGCTTCGTCGTGAGGAGTGTTGCCGGGACGCCGCTCTGATGGGAGATGCCCCAGGCGACGAGCGGGTCCGTCAACTCGTCCGGGGCCTCATCCGGAAGAACGGCGAGCAGATCCCAATCGCTGTCGGGGCAATGATCGCCGCGGGCACGGCTGCCGAACAGCCAGATCTCCACCGGGTGCAAGGTCTCGCGCACGCAAGCAAGCAGGGGCGCAAGTTCGGCCGGGGCAGGCTTTGTCGGGCGCAACGGGATCATCGGCACACCATACCAGCTCATCCACAAAATACAGCTCCGGGGGGATCAATAGACTCCGGTCTCCTGATGCCCTTTACACGCATAAGATATATTATGGAACATATAGGGAGAGCCGCCCCGAACACGGCTAGAGCGATTTACCTCGATTTTTCAGCGTCTTTTCCGGATTTGCTCGCACCTCAAGCGGTCTCGATGCGCATCCCGTCGAAGGCCGGCACGACGCCGTCCGGGACCTCGGCGGCGAGGCGGGCGTAGTCGAGGTCGGTGTGCAGGTTCGTCAGGATCGCGCGGCGGGGCTTCACGCGCTCGATCAGGGCGAGCGCCTCGGCGACCGAGAAATGGGTCGGGTGCGGCGTGTAGCGCAGCGCGTCGAGGACCAGCACGTCGAGATTCTCGAGGGCCCCGAGACTCTCGTCCGGCATGGCGCTCACGTCGCTCGCGTAGGCAAGGCCGTTGAAGCGGAAGCCGAGGGCCCGGCCCGAGCCGTGGACCATGTCGAACGGCAGCCCGGTCACCGGGCCGCCCGGGCCGTCGACGGTGACGGGCCGGCCGACCTCGAGCCGGTGCTCGTCGAGGATCGGCGGGTATTCGCTGCCGGGCGGCGTCTTGAAGCAGTAGCCGAAGCGCGCGTTGAGCACCCGGCTCGTCGCGGCGTCGGCATGGGCCGGGATGCGGCGGCGCATGTGGATGACGAGCGGCCGGAGGTCGTCGATGCCGTGCATGTGGTCGGCGTGGTCGTGGGTGTAGAGCACGGCGTCGAGGCGGCGGACGTTCGCATCGAGGAGCTGGTCGCGCAAATCCGGCGAGGTGTCGACGAGGACGGATGTCGTGCCGCCCTCGCCCGTCCGCTCGACCAGGATCGAGCAGCGCCGGCGGCGGTTCCGCGGCTCCGCCGGGTCGCAGGCACCCCAGCCCGAGCCGACCCGGGGCACGCCGCCGGAGGAGCCGCAGCCGAGGATCGTGACGCTGAGCGTCATGCGGACGCCGCCTCGGCGGCGGCATGGTCGAGGACGGCGGCCTTTTGGAACAGCCGGTAGAAGTTGCGGGTGGTAAGGTCGGCGAGCGCTTGCGCGTCGAGGCCCACGACATCGGCGAGGACCCGGGCCGTGTGAGCCACGTAGGCCGGCTCGTTCGGGCGGCCCCGGTGCGGCTCGGGGGCGAGGTAGGGGGCGTCGGTCTCGACCAGGAGCCGTTCCGGCGGCACGGCCCGGGCGATGGCGCGCAGCTCGTCCGAGCGCCGGAAGGTCAGGATGCCCGAGAAGGACACGGAGAAGCCGAGGTCGACCCCCACTTCGGCGAGCCGGCGGCCGGACGAGAAACAGTGCAGGACGGCATTAAAGGCCCCCTGCCCCATCTCTTCCGAGAGGATCGCGATCATGTCCTCGTCGGCGTCGCGGGCGTGGATGACGAGCGGCAGGCCGCTCTCGCGGGCGGCGGCGATGTGGGTGCGGAACACCTTTCGCTGCACGTCCCGCGGGCTCTTGTCGTAGTGGTAATCGAGCCCGGCCTCGCCGATCGCGACGCAGCGCGGATGGCGTGAGAGGCGCACGATCTCGGCCGCCGTCACGTCGGGCTCCTCGGCGGCGTTGTGAGGGTGCGTGCCGACGGTGAAGAATATCTCTTGATGCGCCTCGGCGAGCGCCCGGTAGCGGGCGACGCGGGCGACGTGGGTCGAGATCGTGACGAGGCGCCCGATACCCGCGGCCCTGGCGCGCGCCAGCACCTCCGGCAGCCGCTCGGAAAGGCCCGGGAAGTCGAGGTGGCAGTGGCTGTCGACCAGCATGCGGGCGTTTAAAGCCGATCGAGGCGCCCGCCGTCCACCCTGAGCGCCGTTCCGGTGATGAAGCGGGCGTCGTCGGAGGCGAGGAACGCGACGGCGGCCGCCACGTCCTCCGGCTTGCCCACGTCCTTCGGGTCGATCTTCTCGGCGCCCGACTTCACGTTCGGATTGTCCCACAGCATGCCGGTGTCGATGGCGCCGGGGAGGATGACGTTCGCGCGGATGCCCCTGTCGTGGCCCTCGATCGCGGCCGAGCGCGTCAGCGAGAGGGTCGCGGCCTTCGCGGCGGCATAAGGGGCGACGAGGGGCGAGGTCACGAGGGCGTGGATGCTCGCGACGTTCACGATCGCCCCGCCGTCCTTCATGGTGAGGAACGCCTGCTTGGTGAAGTGTACCGAGCCCATGAGGTCGACGCCCAGCACCCGCTCCCAGTCGCCCGGCGTGTACTCCTCGAGGGGCTTGAACAGCATCATGCCGGCGTTGTTGACGACGATGTCGAGGCGGCCGAAGCGTTCAAGCGTTTTCTCAACGACGGCAACGACCTGCGGCTCCTGGCTGACATCGCACTCGAGGCCGAGGACGTCGACCTTGTCCTTGCTGCGCACCCGCTCGGCCGCAGCCTCGATGCGGCCCTTGTTCTGGCTTGCGATGACGATGCGGGCGCCCTCGGCGCCGAGCCGCCGGGCGCTGGCTAACCCGATGCCGCTCGAGCCGCCGGTGACGATCGCGACCTTGCCGTCCAAGCGCATGTCAGCTCCCTTCAGCCATGGCGGGCTCGTCCGGGGTCGAGAACTCCGCGGCGGTCTTGTCCTGGCGCAGGTCCCCGGCCCGCTCGCGCAGGCGCCGTGCGATCGGCTCCTCGTATTCGTCCGGATGCACCACGGGCACGACGAGGCACACGCTCTGGGTCGGCAGCACCTGGCGCCACTCGCGGATGAGTTCCTTGTAGGCCTGTCCCACCGCCCGGATGTTGCGGTCGAGGTCGTAGAGGCCCAGCGGGTTCACGGTCCCCCTCGCCTCCCGGAGCGCCACGTCCCAGTCGACCTGGTCGGTGAGCGAGTACCAGGTGAAGCCGACGATCGGCACGCCGGTGTTGCGCACGCGCAGCACGTTCGCCCACTGGTTCCAGAGCCAGTCCACCGCCTCGTGGCCGCCCTCCCCCTCCATGAGGTTGGTCTCGGTGTGCATCACCGGCAGGCGGTAGCGGTCGTAGTACTGGCGGGTGATCTCGTCGTAGCCGAACACCGCACCGGCCGAGCGCGTCGCGCCGTCGGCCGCGACCCGGTGCTCGTTCGTGACGTAGTAGTCGTTGCCCATGATGCAGTGATGGCGGAGGTTCCGGTCGATGAAGAAGTGGTACTCGTCGCGGGTCATGCCGTTGTCGAGGAGGTACTCGTACATCTCGGAATCGACCCGCCGGCCGTAGTTGAGGTCGAGCGACAGGAAGCGCCGGGCGTTCATCACCTCGGCCGGCTTGATGGCCGAGGGGTTGTCGGCGTGGAAGTACTCCGACGATTCGCTCTGGATGAAGATCGCGTCCGGCCGCACGTCGAGGATGCACGACATCGCGCAGACGTTCGCCTTGACGAGGTGCTTCAAGGCCGTGACGAAGGCGCGGTCCGAGGTCATCTGCTCGTTCCACCAGCCATAAGACGCCGAGAACAGGGCGCAGATGTACATCTCGTTGACCGGCGTATAGAGCTGCACCCACGGATAGCGCTCGGCGAAGGCCCTCGCGTACTGGGCAAAAAGCCTGGGAAAGTCGGGGTTCTGGAAGTTGCCGATAAAGTCCGGCACGCCGAAGTGGCACAGGTCCACGATCGGCACGAGGTTGTGGCGCTTGAGCTCGCCGAAGGCGAGGTCCGCGAACTCCCAGTCGTAGCGGCCGGGGCCGAGGAAGGTCTGGTGGATCGGCGGGCCGTAGCGCAGGAAGCAGATGCCGAGCTCCTGCACGAGCTCGAAGTCGGTCTTCCAATGCCGGTAATGGCCGCACTTCTCCATCTCGTCGATGCGGACGCGGCCATTGTCGATGGTCGGATAGCTGTTCTCGATCCCGGTCGCGAACATGAAGGCGGGGGCTGTCATGCCGCTCTCCTGGTCTCGCCCTCCCCGCCCGAGGGGTCATGCGCGGTGCCTGCCCTAAGCCTCCGCCTCAACGTAACGCGGG
>DASVPW010000142.1:0-34049 GCA_036389455.1 Beijerinckiaceae bacterium | reverse complement strand
GGTCTACACCTGCGCCTACTGCACCGACTGGGACAACGACATCGACCGGATGCAGCAGGACAAGCTCGAGATCATCTGCCGCAAGCTCCGCCTCAAGCCCGGCGAGAAGCTCCTCGACATCGGCTGCGGCTGGGGCGCGCTGTCCTGCTACGCGGCGCAGCACTACGGCGTCACCGCCTACGGCGTGACGCTGTCCGAGCAGCAGGTCGCCTACGCGCAGGAGAAGATCAAGCGCCTCGGGCTCGAGGGGAAGGTCAGGATCGAGTGCAAGGACTACTCGACCGTCGAGGGCGAGGGCATCTACGACAAGGTCGCGGCGATCGGCATCCAGGAGCACATCGGCTGGGACAACTACCCGCGCTACTACGAGACCGTGAAGCGGCTCATGAAGCGCGACGGCTTCTTCCTCCACCACGCCATCACGCGCCCGGCGAAGCGCACCGACAAGGTCTTCCGCCGCAAGCGCCCCGAGTTCGCGATCCTGACCCGCTACATCTTCCCGGGCGGCGAGCTCGACCACATCGGCAACACGGTGGCGAGCCTCGAGCGCCACGGCTTCGAGGTGCACGACGTCGAGGGCTGGCGCGAGCACTACCAGCGCACGTGCCGGCACTGGCACGACCGGCTCCTCGCGAACTACGACGCCGCGGTCGCCGAGGTCGGCGAGGTCAAGACCCGGATGTGGCTCGTCTACCTCGCGGCCTGCTCGATCGCCTTCGAGCGCAACGGGGTGTGCCTCTACCAGACCCTCTCGACCCGCCGGAAGCGCGGCCCCTCGGGGCTCCCGCCGACGCGGGCCGACCTGTACCGTTGAGAGCGCTACCGCGCCGCGCCGTCAAGCTTGCGCGTCCTCCAAAAGGTTGCGCGAGAGAAATTTTCAGCGCGTCACCACCACCGGCGTGCCAACGGCGACGCGCTCGAACAGGTCGGCGATGTCGTGGTTGAACATGCGGATGCAGCCGTAGGACGCGTAGGTGCCGATCGAGCCCGGGCGGTTGGTGCCGTGGATGGCGTACTCGCCGCCGGAGAGGGTGAGAGCCGCGACGCCCATGGGGTTGCTCGGCGCGCCGCCCGGGATGAGGTTCGGCAGGCGCGGGTTGTCGCGCTTGACCTCGCGCGGCGGCGCCCAGGCCGGGCGCACGTGCTTGCCGTCGATCACGGCCTGCCCGAACCACTGCTTGCCGGGCCGGCCGACCGCCACCGGATAGCGCAGCGCCGCGCCGTTGCCGAGGACGAGATAGAGCCGCCGCTCCGAGGTCCGCACCACGACGGTGCCGGGCCTGACGGCCGCCTCGAAAGCGACCATCTCGCGGGCGCCGGCCGCGCCCGCCGCGCAAACCACCAGGGCCGCCGCGAGGGCGACCCGTCCACTCCGCCTGAACATCCCTGTGGCCCTCTGCGTGACCTGCCCGGGACAATACGCGGCGAAGTCTGACGTTCCGGTTGGGATTTTCGGTTGGCGAAGGGTGAACGCGGGGGAGCCGGCCTGAGGGTTAACCGCGGATGACTGGGGCGCGCGCCAACCTCTCCCGAACGGGAGAGTCGAGTCGCGCGGAGCGCGACCGGATGAGGGATCGGCGACTCGGGCGGACCCAGCGCCTTCTGCGTTGAGAGCGGTCCCTCACCCCTGCCCCTCTCCCGTTCGGGAGAGGGATTCTCAAGCGGCCTTCTCGCGCCGGTTCTGCCGGTTCGAGATCAGGTCGTCGACGACGGCGGGGTCGGCCAGCGTCGAGGTGTCGCCGAGGCTGCCGAACTCGTCCTCGGCGATCTTGCGGAGAATCCGGCGCATGATCTTGCCCGAGCGGGTCTTCGGCAGTCCGGGGGCGAACTGGATGAGGTCGGGGGAGGCGATCGGGCCGATCTCCTTCCGGACCCAGGCGACGAGCTCCTTGCGCAGGCCGTCGGACGGGGCCTCGCCGGCCATCAGGGTCACGTAGGCGTAGATGCCCTGGCCCTTGATGTCGTGCGGATAGCCGACGACCGCCGCCTCCGAGACCTTCGGGTGCGCGACGAGGGCCGACTCGACCTCGGCCGTGCCCATGCGGTGGCCCGAGACATTGATGACGTCGTCGACGCGGCCGGTGATCCAGTAGTAGCCGTCGGCGTCGCGGCGGCAGCCGTCGCCGGTGAAATACTTGCCGGGGTAGGTCGAGAAGTAGGTCTGCACGAAGCGCTCGTGGTCGCCGAACACCGTGCGCATCTGGCCGGGCCACGAGTCCGCGATGCAAAGATTGCCCTCGCAGGCACCGCTAAGCTCCTTGCCCTCGGCGTCGACCACCACGGGCTTGACCCCGAAGAACGGCAGCGTCGCGGAGCCGGGCTTCTGCGCGATGGCGCCGGGCAGCGGGGTGATCAGGATGCCGCCGGTCTCGGTCTGCCACCAGGTGTCGACGATCGGGCAGCGCCCGTCGCCCACGACCCGGTGGTACCACTCCCAGGCCTCGGGGTTGATCGGCTCGCCGACGGAGCCGAGGAGGCGCAGGCTCGCCCGCGAGGTCCGGCGCACCGGCTCCTCGCCCGCGCCCATGAGGGAGCGGATGGCGGTCGGCGCCGTGTAGAAGATGTTGACCTTGTGCTTGTCGACGACCTCCCAGAAGCGGGAGATCGAGGGGTAGGTCGGGATGCCCTCGAACATCAGCGTCGTCGCGCCGTTCGCGAGCGGCCCGTAGAGGATGTAGGTGTGGCCCGTGACCCAGCCGACGTCGGCCGTGCACCAGTAGATGTCGCCGTCGTGGTAGTCGAAGATGTACTGGTGCGTCATCGAGGCCCAGACGAGATAGCCGCCCGTCGTGTGCAGCACGCCCTTCGGCTGGCCGGTCGAGCCCGAGGTGTAGAGGATGAACAGCGGGTCCTCGGCGCCCATCTCCTCGCAGGGGCAGTCGTCCGTGACCTGGCGCGCGGCCTCGTCGTAGTAGACGTCTCGGCCCGCCTGCATGGCGACGGGCGAGCCGGTGCGGCGCACGACGACGACGTGGTCGACGCCGCCCGAGCGCTCGATCGCGGCGTCGACGTTCGCCTTGAGCGGCACCTTGCGCCCGCCGCGCAGGCCCTCGTCGGCTGTCACCACCATCCGGGAAGCGCAGCCCTCGATGCGGCTTGCGAGCGAATCCGGCGAGAAGCCTCCGAACACCACCGAGTGGATCGCGCCGAGCCGCGCGCAGGCGAGCATCGCGTAGGCCGCCTCCGGGATCATCGGCATGTAGATCGTGACCGTGTCGCCGCGCCCGACGCCGCGGTTGCGCAGCACGTTCGCCATGCGGCACACCTCGGCGTGCAGCTCGCGGTACGTGATCTTCTTCGACTCCGAAGGGTCGTCGCCCTCCCAGATGATGGCGACCTGGTCGCCGCGGGCCTCGAGGTGGCGGTCGATGCAGTTGTAGGCGACGTTCGTGACCCCGTCCTCGAACCAGCGGATGAACACCTCGCCGGAGGTGCCCGGACCGCCGAAGCTCGTGTTCTTCACCCGGGTGAAGGGCCGGAACCAGTCGATGCGCCCGCCGTGCTCGTACCAGAAGCCCTCCGGGTCCTTCACGGAGGCCTCGTACATGGCCTTGTACTTCGCGGCGTCGATGAAGGCGCGGCGCGCCCACTCGGGCGACACGGGGTACAGCTTCTCCTGCATGGCGACCTCCCGGAAACCGTTCGGCCGGCCGCGGCGGGCGGCAAGCCGCTTTTATGGCGAAATCTTTAGCGGGAAAGCGCGCCGGGCGGCAAGGCGGCGCTCGGACTTTGACGCGCGGCTTTGGGCGCGGACCCCTCTCCGTCCGGGAGAGGCAGGCGCTAGAACGACAGCCTGAGCGTCGTCAGGTCGGCCGCGATCTTGTCGAACACGTCCTTGAGCTCCGAGGCCTGGTTCACCGAGAAGTACATCGACTTCTGGCTCGCGCAGTCGCGAAGCAGGTTCTCGTTCCCCTCGATCACCCGGATCGTGTAGAGCTTGATCTTGGCGGACTTGACCTCGTTGCAGAGCTTCTCGGTCCGCTTGTCGATGTCGCTCGCGGTCTTCGACCAGCGGTTCTCGGTGTTCGTGCCGTCGGTCAGGAACACGATGGTCTTCTGCACCCGCGGACTCGGCGCCCGGGCGCTGCCGCTTAAGGGGGCGCCCTGCGTCAGCGCCGCGAAGCCCCAGGCGAGGCCGATGCCGGTATTGGTGTTGCCGGTCGGGACCATGGCGTCAATGGCGCTTTTCAGGCCGAGGAAGTCGCGGGTCAGCGGCATGATCGCCTGCAGGCCCGGGTACTGGCACGGCGAGGCCGGGTAGAGCGTGTCGGGCTTGCCGGTCGAGGGCAGCGTGTCCTTGACGTCGTGGTTCTGGTCGCGGTCGACGACGCAGCCGGTCCAGGCGGCCTGCGTCACGTCGAGCTTCGGCTCGGGGCCGCCGGGGGGCGTGAAGCGCAGCCAGGTCGCGTAGCGGTTCCCCTCGCCGACGTTGACCTGGGTGTTGAACGGCACGAGGGCGAAGGTCGAGTTGGCGCTGCCCGGCGTCGCCTGGACGGTATCGATGAGGTTCTTGGCCGCCTGCTTCAGGGCGTCCATCTTGCCGAGCCGGCTCATCGAGCCGGTGTTGTCGAGGACGAGGGCGACCTCGAGGGCCATGATGCCGAGCGGGACCTCCGCCTTGGCGTCGATCTCAACGATGCGGCGCCCGATGAAGCCGCCGAACATCGTCGGCACGCTCGCGATCGCCTCGACGGCGACGCGGTCCTGGCCGACCTTGACCTTGAAGTCCGTGACCTTGATGCCGTTGTCCTGGCGGAAGGCGGCGTCGAAGGCGGCGCGGGCGAGCTGGGTCAGGTCGCGCCGGCCCTGGTCGATGGCGTTCTTGCCGGCCGCGAGCGCCGCCCCGTCGACCGCGGACTGGAGGTCGGCGAGCGCCCGGGTCGAGCGCGAGTAGTCCATCGCGACGCCGACGATGCCGAGCAGCGGTACGAGGGCGAGCGCGAAGAGAACCGCGATGGCGCCGCGGCGGTCCTGGGCAAAGCGCTTCAGCATCGCAAGAGAGCCTTCCGTTCAAGGCTCTCCTACCTGAAAAGAATTGACCGCCCGTTATTAAGGCCGCGGAAACGCCGGGCCGGACCTTTTGCGAACCGTCCGGCGTCAGGCCGACAGCCGCGTCGCCGAGATCTCCTTGACGATCGAGCGGAACACGCCTTCGAGCTTCGAGGGGTCGCTCACGTCGTAGTACTTGTCCTGGTCCGAGGCGCAGTCGCGGAGAAGCGCGGCGTTCCCCTCGACGAGACGGACCGTGTAGACCGTCGCGGCCTTCCTGGCCGAGGCGCAGGCGAGCCGGGTGCGCTCGTCGATGATCCTGGCGTTCCGGTTGACCGCGCCGTTCACGAGGCTCTGGGTGTTGTCCCCGTCGGTGAGGACGATCATGAAACGCTTCGCCTTCGGGCCGGCCGGCGCCTCGGCGAACGGGGCTGCGTTCGACAGGGTGGCGAGGCCCCACACGACGCCGAGGCCGACGTTGGTGTTGCCGCGGGGGCGCATGTCGCCGATCGAGTCGACGAGGGCCCGGTAGTCGCGGTGCTCGTAGAGCGAGGTCAAGGGGCGGATCGCCACGATGTCGTTGCCCTTCCCGTCGGAACCGGCGTAGCGGCTGAAGCGGCGGGCCCGGTGCTTCGTCGCGACGTCGCCCGTCGCCGGGTCGGCCGTGACGTCGTGAGGCTGGTCGCGGTCCTCGACATAGCCGGTCCAGTCGAGCCGATCGGAGGGGTGGTCGAAGCGCAGCCAGTCGGCGTTGCGGTGCTTGGTGTCGAGCCGGACCTCGGTGTCGAACGGGACGATCGAGACCTTGACGGTGTTCGGCTCCCGCGCGACCGCGCGGAGGTCCTCCATGAGGCGGGTCGCGGCCTTCTTCAACTCGTCGATCTTGCGCTTGCCGTGGGGCGCCTCGTTCATCGAGCCGGTGTTGTCGAGGACGAGGGCGAGCTCGATGTCGGCCATGCCCCAGGCCGCCTCGGCCTCGGAGGCGATGGCGAGCGAGCCGAAGCCGAGGAGGCCCATGACGGCGGTCTGGACGGTGCCCGAGGCGGCGACCCGGATCGTCTTTCCGGAGCGCGTCACCGTCACCTTGTCGGCCGAGAAGCCCTTGGCGTCCTTGAGCAGCGTCCCGACGATCTGCCGCCCGTGCCTGTCGAGCCGGTGCTGGTTCGCGGTCTCGGCCTCGCGCACGAGCCCGAGCGCCGCGGCGTCGACCGCCTGCTGGAGCTGGGCCTTCGCGGCGCTCGCCCGCCCGTAGTCGACCGCGGCGCCGGCGAGCCCCATGACCGGGACGATGGAAAGGCCGAAGATCGCCGCCGTCGCCCCGCTCCGGTCCGCCCTGAAACGCTGAAAGATCGACATCGCCGCCTCCGTGCCGCCGAAGAGACGGACGGATCGGAGCGAAGGGCGTGCCACGGATCCTGTGCCGGAATGGCACGATCCGGACCATGGGCGGCGTTAAGAGGCGGGAAACCTTGGGCCGGCGGTCCGCCCCTTTGCCGCCGTTGCCATGCCGGGACAAAAGGGGCTATCCCGCCCCGGCCTCCAAGCGCCAGCGACCCGAGCCGCCGATGATCCGGAACGACGTCCCCATCACACCCGAGCTCGTCAGGGAGCACGGGCTCAAGGAGGACGAATACGCCCGCTTCCGCGACCTCATCGGCCGCGAGCCGACGTTGACCGAGCTCGGCATCGTCTCGGCGATGTGGAACGAGCACTGCTCCTACAAGTCGTCCCGCATCCACCTGCGCACCCTGCCGACGCAGGCTCCATGGGTAATCCAGGGCCCGGGCGAGAACGCCGGCGTCATCGACATCGGCGGCGGGCTTGCCTGCGTGTTCAAGATGGAGAGCCACAACCACCCGAGCTTCATCGAGCCCTACCAGGGCGCGGCGACGGGCGTCGGCGGAATCTTGAGGGACGTGTTCACCATGGGGGCGCGGCCGATCGCGGCCTTGAACGCGCTCCGCTTCGGCTCCCCGGACCACCCGAAAACGCGCCATCTCGTCGCCGGGGTCGTCGCCGGCATCGGGGGCTACGGCAACTCCTTCGGGGTGCCGACGGTCGCCGGCTCCGTCGGCTTCCACGCGCGCTACGACGGCAACATCCTGGTCAACGCCATGGCGGTCGGCTTGGCGAAGAAAGACGAGATTTTTTACGCGGCGGCGTCGGGCGTCGGGAATCCGATCGTCTACCTGGGCAGCAAGACCGGCCGCGACGGCATCCACGGCGCCACCATGGCCTCGGCCGAGTTCGACGACGCCTCGGAGGAGAAGCGCCCGACCGTGCAGGTCGGCGACCCCTTCGCCGAGAAGCTGCTTCTCGAGGCCTGCCTCGAGCTGATGAAGTCCGGCGCCGTGATCGCGATCCAGGACATGGGAGCGGCGGGCCTCACCTGCTCGGCGGTCGAGATGGGGGCGAAGGGCGACCTCGGCGTCGAGCTCGACCTCGACCGGGTGCCCTGCCGCGAGGAGGGCATGACGGCCTACGAGATGATGCTCTCGGAGAGCCAGGAGCGCATGCTCATGGTCCTGCGGCCCGGCATGGAGGCGGAAGCCCAAGAAATCTTCCGCAAGTGGGGGCTCGATTTCGCGGTGATCGGGAAGACCACCGACACGCTCCGCTTCGTCGTGCGGCACAAGGGCGAGGTCGTCGCGGATCTCCCGATCAAGGAGCTCGGCGACGAGGCTCCGGTCTACGACCGGCCGCACCTCTCCAACACCTTCCAGCCGGTCATCCCCCCTGAAAGCGTCGAGGCGCCGGTCTCCAATGCGGAGGCGCTGAAAAAGCTCGTCGGGTCGCCGGACCTGTGCTCGAAGCGCTGGGTCTGGGAGCAGTACGACCACCTGATCCTCGGCAACACTGTGCAGACCCCGGGCGGCGACGCCGCGATCGTGCGGGTCGAGGACGGCCCGAAGGGCCTCGCCCTCACCACCGACGTGACGCCGCGCTACTGCGAGGCGGACCCCGTCGAGGGCGGCCGGCAGGCCGTCGCCGAGGCTTGGCGCAACATCACGGCGGTCGGGGGAAGGCCCCTCGCCGTCACCGACAACCTCAACTTCGCGAGCCCCGAGCGCCCCGAAGCCATGGGCCAGCTCGTCGGCTGCATCCGCGGCATCGGCGAGGCCTGCCGGGCGCTCGATTTCCCGGTCGTCTCGGGCAACGTCTCGCTCTACAACGAGACCAACGGCCGCGGCATCCTGCCGACGCCGACCATTGGCGGCGTCGGCGTGCTCGACGACGTGCGGCGCCACGCGACACTCCCCTTCAAGCGCGAGGGCGACGCCATCCTCCTCGTCGGCGAGACCAAGGGCTGGCTCGGCCAGTCGGTGTACCTGCGCGACGTCTGCGGCCGCGAGGAGGGCGCGCCACCGCCGGTCGACCTCGAGGCCGAGAGGCGGAACGGCGACTTCGTTCGCCACCTGATCCAGTCCGGGCTCGTGGATACGGTCCACGACTGCTCCGACGGCGGCTTGGCCGTGGCGCTCGCCGAGATGGCGATGGCGGGCGGCATCGGCGCCGTCATGCCGGAATGCCCTGTGGCGCTCCCTTGCCACGCCTTCCTCTTCGGCGAGGACCAGGGCCGCTACGTCCTGGCCTGCGACCCGGACACGGCGCCCGACATCCTCTACAGCGCCGCCTCGAAGAGCATCCCCGTGGCGGTCATCGGCATGACCGGAGCGGATTCGCTGACCCTCCCGGGCGAGGAGGCGGTCTCCGTTGCGGCGCTGAGGGAGGCGCACGAAGGCTGGCTGCCGTGCTACATGAGCGGGGAGCTCGCCCCGTCTTCGTGAGGGCGGGCTCTCCGCTTGGCGCAAAAAAGGGGCCGCACCGGAGGTGCGGCCCAAGTCTAGGGAGGAAACGCCCAAGGAGGGCAGCGATACCGCGACGCCAATCGCGATATCGCACTGCACAATTTACGCCGCGCTGCACAAATTGCAAGGCCGATCGGACCGGCGTCCCCGGCTTTCCGGCAATCCCGATGCACACGGGGGTCCGGTGTGGCCGATGGGGCACACCGCAAGAGCTTGGTTTCTCGGCCGTTTTTCCGTGAAGCCGGCATTCATCTGTGGCATGCGGCCACGGCCCTGCTAAAAGACCTGCGCTCCTCATAAGAGAACGCGCCGCCGGGCGCCTGCGCCTCGAGGGATCATGGCCCTGATCGACTTCTCGCACTTTGTCAACGAGCTTGCGACCCTCTCCGGCCAGGCGATCCTGCCCTTCTTCCGCACCGCGCTTTCCGTCGACGACAAGTCCCGCGGCGGCGTGTTCGACCCGGTCACCGAGGCCGACCGGGCCGGCGAGGCGGCGATGCGCCACCTCATCCGGCGGACCTTCCCGACCCACGGCATCATCGGCGAGGAGTTCGGCGCCGAAGACGGCGACGCCGAGTACGTCTGGGTGCTCGACCCGATCGACGGCACCAAGGCCTTCATGGCCGGCCTGCCGGTGTGGGGCACGCTGATCGGGCTCCTGCGCGGCGGGGCCCCGGTGTACGGGCTCATGCACCAGCCGTTCACGGGCGAGCGCTTCTCCGGCGACGGCGCGGGCGCGCTGTGGCGCGGCCGGCAAGGGGAGCGCAAGCTCAAGGTGCGGCGCTGCGCCGCGCTCGCCGACGCCCTCATCTCCACGACGAGCCCGCACATGTTCTCGCCGGACGCGCTCGAGGCTTACCGCCGGGTCGAGCGCGAGACCCGGATCGTGCGCTACGGCTGCGACTGCTACGCCTACTGCATGCTCGCGGCCGGCCACGTCGACCTCGTGATCGAGGACGGCCTCAAGCCGCACGACATCGTGGCCCTGATTCCGATCATCGAGGGCGCCGGCGGGATCGTGACCACGTGGGCGGGCGGGAGCGCCGCGGGCGGCGGCTCAATCGTCGCTGCCGGCGACCGCCGCGTCCATGAGGCCGCGCTCAGGCTCCTTGACGCTTGAGGCGGCGAAGCCCGAAGGGGCCGTGCCAGGGATGAAGGCGTCGAAGGCGGCCCAGAACTCGTCCCGGATCGCATTCCGCTCCATCAGGATCTCGTGGCGCGCGCCCGGCAGCACGATGGCGTGGCCGGCCTTGAGACGGGCCGCGAAGCGCTCGATCGCCGGCGTGCCGCAGACCGGATCGGCGCCCGCCGCCACCAGGAGGGTCGGGGTGCGCACCTCCAGGGGGAAGCGCGGGTCGGCGAACTTGCGCATGAAGCGGAAGGCGGAGTCGAGCCAAGCGACGGTCGGATCGCCGACGGCGCCGTCGCCGAGGGCCGCGGCCGCCGTGGCGTTGCGGGCATAGCGGACCGGATCGCTCGTCAGGAGGTTGCCGGCGAAGCGCTTCTTCATGGTCGAGGTCGCGCCGCCGCCCGGGACGTACTGGCCGCCGAGACCAAGAAGCCGCAGCAGGAACGCCGTCGAGGCCGCGACCTTCGGCGACTTGATCAGGCAGAGCGCGATCATCGGGCTCGTCGCCACGAGCCGCTCGAACGGCAGCCGCCCGGCGCGCGCCTCGACCAGGGCGATGGCCCCGCCCATGGAGTGGCCGAGGGCGAAGTGCGGCTTCGGCATGTAGGGCTCGAGCACGTTCGCCCGGATCGCCTCGAGGTCGCGGGCGTAGTGGGAAAAGCTCCTCACGTGGCCCTTGTAGCGGTCGGCGAGCTCGCGCCCTGAAAGGCCCTGCCCGCGCCAGTCGAAGGCCACCACGGCGAAGCCGCGCCGGCGGAGCTCGGTGATCGTCTCGAACCACTTCTCGATGAACTCGGCCCGCCCTTGCAGGATGCACACGGTGCCCCGGTCCTTCCGGGTCGTCGGGCGCCAGCGGGCGACCCTCAAGGTGACCCCGTCCTCGGTCTCGACCGTCATGACGGTCGGCCGGCGGGGGATCGGGTTGTCGACGGTCGCGATGAGCTGCACGGGGGACTCAGGGGGAAAGAGATGGCGCGGGAGCCTTATAGAACGCCCGCGCTGACGAATCATGACCGGCTATGCGGTTTGCGGCGGGCTTGAAAGCCGCAGGGCCTTTCCTACCTCTAGGGTGCGCCGGCCCGTCCGGGCGGCGCGAACCCGGTCCGGCCCTCGCGGCGGACCTCAAGCATGTCGCTTCAAGGAGGATATGCCATGCGACAGTTCGATCTTGCCCCCCTCTACCGCAACACGGTCGGCTTCGACCGCCTGTTCTCGATGCTCGACCAGCTCGTCGGCGTCGAGTCCGCCCCGTCCTATCCGCCCTACAACATCGAGCGCACGGGCGAGAACGCCTACCGCATCTCGGTCGCGGTCGCGGGCTTCACCGACGAGGACCTCTCGATCGAGGTGAAGGAGAACACCCTGACGCTCCGCGGCGAGAAGAAGGTCTCGGAGGAGAAGAAGGGCGACGTGCTCTACCAGGGCATCGCGGCCCGCACCTTCGAGCGCCGCTTCCAGCTCGCCGACGGCGTCCAGGTGACCGGCGCGGCCCTCGAGAACGGCCTCCTGCACGTCGACCTCGTGCGCCAGATCCCCGAGGCCAAGAAGCCCCGCCAGATCCCGATCGCGACCGGCCGCAAGGCCCCGACGATCGAGGCCGAGGTCAAGCAGGCGGCGTAAGCCTTCCGCCTCGCGTCCTACCGTCGAGCGCCCCGGATTCCGGGGCGCTTTTTTCTTGGTCCCTGCGTTTCCTGGGTCGAGCGCCAGCCCGGAATGCCGGTCAGGGCCGGTTCAGGGTGCGGTAGGTGCGCAGCACCTGGCTGTCGTCGGCGGCGCCGTGGCCCTGGCCCGAAGCGGCGAGGAACATCTGATGGGCGGCGGCGGCGAGCGGCAGCGCCGCCTTGGCGGAGCGGCCGGCGTCGAGGACGAGGCCGAGGTCCTTGACGAAGATGTCCACGGCGCTCGCGACGGTCGGCTCGGCCTCGAGCATGCGCGGGCCGCGGTCCTTGAGCATCCAGCTTGCGGCGGCGGAGCCGGAGAGGATCTCGAGCAGCACGGAGAGGTCGAGGCCGGCCTTGGCGGCAAGCGAGAAGGCTTCGGCCGCGGCGGCGATATGGACGCCGCAGAGGAGCTGATTGACGGTCTTGACCATCGCCCCCTGCCCCGCTGCCTCGCCGACGTGGAAGAGCTTGTCGCCGAGGACTTCCAGGACCGGCCGCGCCGCCTCGAAGGTTTCTTTCGGCGCCGCCGCCATGATGGTCAGGGTGCCGCCCTTCGCGCCGACGACGCCGCCGGAGACCGGCGCGTCGACGAAGCGGCGCCCGGTCGCCTCGACCTCCTGGGCCAAGGCCGCCGCGTCGGCGGGGGCGCAGGTCGCCATCAGGACCACGACGGCGTCCGGCGCGAGCGCGTCGAGGGCGCCGCCGTCGATCAGCACGGCGCGGGCCTGGGCCGCGTTCACCACCATGAGGACGAGCACGTCGGCGCCCCGCGCCGCATCCGCCGCGCTCGCGGCCGCGTGCCCGCCGGCCTCGGCGAGGGCATCGAGGGCCGGCCGCTTCAGGTCGAAGCCGCGCACCGCAAAGCCGCGGGCGAGGAGCCGCTGCGCCATGGGCAGCCCCATGGCGCCGAGGCCGGCGAAGGCGATGGTCTTGGGGGCCGCCGTCATTCCTTCACGGCGCCGGTCATGGCCGCGACGTAGTGCTCGACGAAGAAGGAGTAGAGGATGACGAGGGGGAGGGAGCCGACGAGGGCGCCGGCCATGAGGGAGCCCCAGCGGTAGATGTCGCCGTCGACGAGCGAGGTGACGATCGCGACCGGCACCGTCTTGTTGGTGTTCGACGAGATGAAGGTGAGCGCGTAGATGAACTCGTTCCAACACAGGGTGAGCGAGAAGATCGAGGCCGAGATCAGGCCCGGGATCGCAAGCGGCAGGATGATCTTGGTCAGGATCTGCCAGCGGCTTGCCCCGTCGATGAGGGCGCATTCCTCGAGCTCGTAGGGAATGGTCTTGAAGTAGCCCATCAGGAGCCAGGTCGAGAACGGGATCAGGATCGTCGGGTAGACCAGGATCAGGGCGAAGACCGAGTCGAACAGGCCGTACTGGTGGATCACCGTCGAGAGCGGGATGAACAGGATCGAGGGCGGCACGAGATAGGCCAAGAAGATCATGCCGCCGACGGTGTTGGCGCCGCGGTAGCGGATGCGGGTGATGGCATAAGCCGCGAGCACGCTCGCGAACAGCGACAGCACGGTCGCGGCGACCGAGATCAGCATCGTGTTCCAGAGCCAGCGCGGGTAGTCGGTCTCGAACAGGAGCTTGGAGATGTGCTTGAGGGTCGGCGCCGTGACGAAGAAGGGGTTGTACTTCTCGAGGTCGAGGAGCTGCTCGTCGGGCTTAATCGCGGTCAGCACCATCCAGTAGAACGGGAACAGCAGCACGACCATGATGAGGACGAGCGGGATGTAGGTCGTCACGATGCGCTTCGGCAGCGTGTCGAGGTAGGCCATGCCCTCGGAATGGTCCTCCCAGGCGGGCGTCTGCTTGCCCGGCGCGACGAGGGCCTGGGCGACGTCCGTGCCGGGGTCCGGCCCGCGCTCGTCGGCGGCGGCGACGGCGGCCTTAGTCATTGGACTCTCCGTGCTGCCACTTGCGGCGCTGCAACCCGAACCAGGAGACCATGATGGCGGCAAGCAGGAACGGCACCATGGCGGTCGCGATGGCGGCGCCCTCGCCGAGGCGGCCGCCCAAGATGCCGCGCTGATAGGACAGGGTCGCCATGAGGTGGGTCGCGTTCACCGGCCCGCCGCGGGTCATGGCCCAGATGAGCTGGAAGTCGGTGAAGGTGAACAGCACCGAGAAGGTCATCACGACCGCGATGATCGGGGTCAGGAGCGGGTAGGTGATGTGGCGGAACATCTGCCACGGCGTCGCCCCGTCGAGGGTCGCGGCCTCGTAGAGGGACGGCGGCACGGTCTGGAGGCCGGCGAGCAGGGTGATGGCGATGAAGGGCACGCCGCGCCACACGTTCGCGAAGATCACGCTCGCCTGCGCGTGCAGCGGCACGCCGAGGAAGTCGATGTTGCCCGAGATCAGCCCCATTTTTCTCAGCGACCACGAGACGATCGAGAACTGCGGGTCGAAGATCCACCAGAAGGCGATGGCCGAGAGCACCGTCGGGACGATGAAGGGAATGAGGATCGCGGCGCGCACGATCGCCCTGAACGGGATGTGCTTGTTGAGGATGAGGGCGAGGTAGAGCCCGACCGCGAACTTGAAGACGCTCGCGAACACCGTGTAGGCGATGGTGAAGACGGTGGCGTTGATGAAGCTGTCGTCGCCCCACAGCCACTCGTAGTTCTCGAGGCCGATGAACGTGCCCGAGCGCCCGATGCGGGCGTCGGTGAAGCTCATCCAGATGCCGAGGCCGAGGGGATAGGCGAGGAAGAGGAGGAGGAAGCCGGCCGCCGGGACCATGAACCAGGCGCCGAGATAGTCGCGGTTGGTCTTCAGCCGCTCCCAGGCCGTGGCCTCGCGGATCGGCGCCTTCGCGACGGCTCCCATCGTCAAGTCGGCCATGTGCCTCGTCCGTCAAACCCTGAAAGAAGAGGGGCGCCGCACCTCGAAGGCGCGGCGCCCGAAGCCCGAGAGAAGAATCAGGCGCGGTAGATGCGCTGGAGCTGGCGCTCGGCCATGCGGATCGCGCTCTTCATGTCCTCGCGCCCGGTGCAGACGTTGGCGAACATGTCGAGCACGACGAAGTCGGCGATCGCGGTCGCGGCTTTCTCGCCGACGGAGCCGAGCCCGCCCGCCGTGAGCGAGCGCTTGGCGACGTCGCGGTAGGGCGTGCGCTTCGGGTCCTCGGTCCAGACCGGGTTCGCGTCGTAGGCGTTGAGGCAGTGGGTGAGATAGCCCCGCGCCGCGCCGATCCACTTGTTGAACTGGTCGGCCTCGAGCATGAACGTGATGAGCGCCTTACAGGCGTTCGGGTACTTCGTGTAGTTCATGGCGAGGATCGGGTACATCAGGTGCAGCTCCGTCGCCTTGCCGACGGGGCCGACCGGGAAGTAGGCGTGGTTCATGTCCTCGGCGATGTCCTTCTTCGTCGGGTCGTTCGTGGCCGCGACGTAGATCGAGATGCCGTTGTTGGTCCAATGGATCTCGTTCGCCAGGAAGGCCTTGTTGTTGAAGGCGTCGTTCCACGAGGCGGTGCCCGGGACCATGTGCTCGTAGAGCTGCTTCGCGTAGGTCAGCGCCTTCTCGGTCTCGGGCGAGCTGAGGATCACCTTGTCGTTCTGGTCGACGACCTGGCCGCCGAACGACCACAGGCACCAGTGCACCCAGGTGTTGCCGTCGCCTGAGGCGTGGCCGAGGGCGAAGCCGCCGGGCGTGCCCTGCGCCTTCATGGCCTTGGCATACTCCATGAAGGCGTCGGTGGTCTTCGGGAACTCGGAGAAGCCTGCCTTCTTCGAGGCGGCGATGCGGTAGTTCATCAGCGCGCCCGAGTAGCAGACCGGCACCGCGATCCACTTGTCGCTGCCCGGCATCTTGCCGTACTTCTGCGCGCTCTCGACCCAGCCGCCGTACTTCTGGCCGAGGTAGCCCGCGACGTCGGTCATGTCGATGCACTTCTGCGGGAAGAGGTGCGGCAGCGAGTAGAGGCCCCAGAAGAGGTCCGGCCCGGCGCCGGTGTTCGCCGCGACGGAGGCCTTCGGCTGCACGTCCTCGTAGGACTCGCGGGTGATGTCGACCTTGACGCCGGTCGCCTTGGTGAAGGCGTCGATGAGCGCCACGAACGCGTCGTCCTCGGACTGCACGAAGTACTTCCAGCGCAGCATCGAGAGCTGGGCGCCCTGCTCGGGCTTCCACTGGTTCTGCTGCGCCCAGGCCTTGGCGAAGGCGGCGAGGTCGGTCGCGCCAGCAAGCCCGAGCGCGGCGCCGCCTTTGAGGAGCGAGCGGCGGTTCATGTTCATCATGGGTGTTCCTCCGAAGTGCTTTTAGATGGTCCTGGTGGATGGCGGCCGTTTCCCGCGGCCTTCTTGGCGGCTCACACGAGGCGCTGTCCGGTCTCCTGGTCGAAGAGGTGGACGAGGCGCGGGTTCGGCTGGACGTGGATGGTCTCTCCCGGCGCCGCGGTCACGCGCTCGCGAAAGACGCAGATCATTTCCTGGTGGCCGCCGCCGCCCCGCACCACGACCTGGGTCTCGGAGCCGGTCGGCTCGACCACGACGACCTCGACCGGCACGCCGTCCGGGGTGAGCTGGAAATGCTCCGGACGCACGCCGTAGACGACGGGCCGGCCGTCGGAGGACGCGGGCGCGGCGCCGACCGGCAGCTTCAGGCCCCCCTCGGTCGTGAACCCGCCGCCCTCGAGGCGCCCCCTGAGCATGTTCATGGCCGGCGAGCCGATGAAGCCCGCCACGAACAGGTTGTTCGGGCGGTCGTAGAGCTCGAGCGGCGCGCCCATCTGCTCGACAATGCCGTCGTGCATCACGACGATCTTGTCCGCCATGGTCATGGCCTCGATCTGATCGTGGGTGACGTAGACGGTGGTGGTCTGGAGCCGCTGGTGCAGCTCCTTGATCTCGGCCCGCATGGCGACGCGCAGCTTCGCGTCGAGGTTCGACAGGGGCTCGTCGAACAGGAACACCTGCGGGTCGCGCACGATGGCCCGGCCCATGGCAACGCGCTGGCGCTGGCCGCCGGAGAGCTGGCGCGGATAGCGCTCGAGGAGCGGGATCAGGCCGAGGATCTCGGCGGCGCGCTTCACGCGCGAGTCGATCTCGGACTTCGGCGCCTTCCTCAGCTTCAGCGAGAAGCCCATGTTGTCGGCGACCGTCATGTGCGGGTAGAGCGCGTAGTTCTGGAACACCATCGCGATGTCGCGCTCCTTCGGCGGCACGTTGTTAACGACGCGCTCGCCGATGCGGATCTCGCCGCCGGAGATGTTCTCGAGCCCGGCGATCATCCGCAGGAGGGTCGACTTGCCGCAGCCCGAGGGGCCGACCAGGATGACGAACTCGCCGTCCTCGATGTCGATCGACACCCCGTGGATGACCTGCGTCGACCCGAAGGCCTTGCGGACGTTCCTGATCTCGACTCCAGCCATGATGCCGACCTGACCTTGTGGTGGTTGAGGAGCGGGCGCGAAGGACCGGCCGCCCCTTAAGAGGCGGGAGTGCCGGACTACCGCGCCCGGCGGATCTCGCGTGTGCTTGCAATCGCGGGCCTCAACCCGCCTCTCCCGTGCGCATGTTCCGTCCCGTTCTTCTGACCCTTACGGGCGTGCGGCGCCCGTTCGGGCTTGCCGCCTCGTCGTTTGGCGGCCATCATTGAACGGACCCTGCCGCAAGATCAAGCGGCAAACCGCGGGCGGGCCTCCGTCCGCGCCTCAAGCTTTCGTCCAGCCCTGCCTGGAGGTTCGACCTTTGAAGAACGTCGAAGTGCTCATGCTGAGCCCGATGATGCCGCTTATCATGGACGGGATCGACCGCGCCTTCACCCTGCGCAAGGCCTGGGAGGCGCCCGACCGCGAGGCCTTCCTGGCCGAGCTTAGCCCCCGCGTGCGCGGCATGGCGCCCGGCAGCCACGTGCACGTCGACGGCGCCCTCATGGACCGCTTCCCGAAGCTCGAGATCATCGCGAACTTCGGCGTCGGCTACGACACCATCGACGCCAGGGCGGCCGGCGAGCGCGGCATCATCGTCACGAACACCCCGGACGTGCTGACCGAAGAGGTGGCGGACCTCGCGGTCGGCCTCCTCATCGCGACCGTGCGCCAGCTCCCGCAAGTCGACCACTATCTCAGGGCCGGCAAGTGGCTCGAAAAGCCCTATCCGCTCACCGCGACGCTGCGGGAACGCAAGATCGGCATCCTCGGCCTCGGGCGCATCGGCAAGGCGATCGGACGCCGCCTCGAAGCCTTCGGCCTGGAGATCGGCTACCACGGCCGCAACCCGCAATCGGACACGTCCTACCGCTATTACCCGACGCTCGTGGACATGGCGAAGGACGTCGACGTGCTGATGTGCGTCGCCCCCGGCGGGGCCGAGACCAAGGGCATGGTCAATGCCGAGGTCCTGCGGGCGCTCGGGCCCGACGGCATCCTGATCAACGTCGGGCGCGGCAGCGTGGTGGACGAGCGGGCGCTCATCCAGGCCCTCGCCAACAAGGAGATCCTGACCGCCGGCCTCGACGTGTTCGAGGACGAGCCGCGGGTGCCGAAGGAGCTCATCGCCATGGACCACGTGGTGCTCCTGCCGCACGTCGGCTCGGCCTCGGTCCATACCCGCAACGCCATGGGCCAGCTCGTCGTCGACAACCTCGTCTCCTGGTTCTCCGGCAAGGGCCCGCTCACGCCGGTGGCCGAGACGCCGTGGAGCGGACGGAAGTCGTAAGGGCGCCCCCCGCATCGTCATCATGACCGGCTCGGATTCTCGTGCAATTCCAGAGTTCCTCGATCATGATGATCGGCACTCCCATCATGATGGCGAGCGTTTCGCAGGGGTCTCCACAAGAGGAAAGGGAGATCGCGGAGCGCTTTCCGCAGCTCGTCGAGCCGGGAGAGGAATCGCCGCCGCGCTCGCTCTTCTCCTCACCGCCGCCGGCCCGCCCGCCGACGTCGCCGCGGTCGCGGGAGCATGGGATCTTGCGCTTGAAGGCTCGAACCGCAAGTGCCGGGTGACGCTCGGCCTCGAGCCCGTCGCCATCGGGCGGGCCTTACGCTTCCCGGCGGGCTGCCGCCGGGCGCTGCCGGTCCTCGGCGGGCTTGCCGGCTGGCTCGTCCCCGAGCGCGGGTCGCTCAGCCTCGTCGACGCGCAGGGCGAACCCACCCTCAAGTTCCGGGCGGACGGCGACGCGCCGCTCGCCGCCACGACCCCGAAGGGCGAGACCTACCGTCTCACCCGCGAGGAGGACCTCAAGGTCGTCAACCTTCCTCCCCCGCCCCCGATCGGTGTCCCGCAGGAAACCCCGGTCGACCCGGCGAAGGCGCCGCCCCTCGCGGCGCTGCCCGGCACCTATCTCGTGGACCGCTACACCGAGCGCGAGGTCTGCCGCGTCGGCCTCGCGCCGCTCCGGCTCGATCCGACGCGCTACGAGGCCCGCCTCCTCGACGGCTGCCGCGACGCGGGGCTTCGCGCCTTCGATCCCGTCGCCTGGCGCTACGAGGGCGGCCGCCTGACGCTAACGGCCCGGCGCGGCCACGAGGTCACCCTCGTCTCCGAGCGCGAAGGACAGTGGCGCCGCGACCCGGAGGTCGGCGCGACGCTGATCCTCAGGAAAGCGACGGCACCATAGGGCCGCCGTCCTCGGCGCGGCGAAGAAGTGCCCCTGCCTACCGCGCCCAGGTGCCCCTGAGCTCGTCCTCGATGTGGACGCGGATGATCTCGTCGAAGCTCTTTTCCGCCTTGAACCCCAGGCTCTCGGCCCGCCGCGCGTCGAAGTTGCGCGGCCAGCCGGCGACGATTTTGATGATGGTCTCGTCGGGCTCGCGCCGGATGCGGGCCGCGACCTTGTCGCCCGCGACCCGGCGCAGGGCCTCGATCTGCTCCGCGATCGTCGCGGCGATGCCCGGCATGGTGAGGTTGCGCCGGGCGCCGAGCTTTCCGGTGTCCATGGTGGCGGCGTGGATCAGGAAGCCCACGGCCGAGCGCGGCGAGGCGTGCCAGTGGCGCACGTCCTCCGAGACCGGCAGCACCGCCTCCTGGCCCGCGAGCGGCTCGCGGATGATGCCCGAGAAGAAGCCCGATGCCGCCTTGTTGGGCTTGCCCGGCCGCACGCAGATCGTCGGCAGGCGGATGCCGACCCCGTCGAAGAAGCCGCGCCGGGAGTAGTCGGCCAAGAGA
Source organism: Beijerinckiaceae bacterium (assembly GCA_036389455.1). Classification (GTDB taxonomy): domain Bacteria; phylum Pseudomonadota; class Alphaproteobacteria; order Rhizobiales; family Beijerinckiaceae; genus JAJKJG01. The sequence goes on along the minus strand of DASVPW010000142.1, from coordinate 14,336 downwards.
AGCTCGCCGATCGCCTTCTGGGTGCCGTAGCTCGTGAGCGGCGTCGTGAAGAACTCGTCGTGGATCGCCTCCGGAAACGGCGCCCCGAACACCGCGATCGAGGACGTGAAGACGAGACGGGGCCTGTATCCGCCGCCGACGAGGCGCACGGCGTCGAAGAGGCGGCGCGTGCCGTCGAGGTTGATCCGGTAGCCCTTGTCGAAGTCGGCCTCGGCTTCGCCCGAGACGATCGCGGCGAGGTGGAAGATCACGTCCGGCCGCTCCGTCACGAGCTTTTCCGCCTCGCCCTCCTCGGCGAAGTCCGACGAGACGGCGCGGACCGCGAACGGCGCGCCGGCCGGCGCCTGCGGCTCGACCACGTCGTGCAGGGTCGCCTTCGTGATCGCCTTGCCGCCGAGCGCGCCGTCCTTCGCCAGCCGCTCGATCAGCTTGCGCCCGACCATGCCGGCCGCGCCGAAGATGAGGATGTGCATGGGGTCTCCGTTGATTCAGGTTACGCGAGCGGCTGAGGCCAGGGCCGCACCTTGATGCGACCGGCTTCATCGATCTCCACCAGCTGATCCACGATGGATTCTTCAGCCGCGATATAGGCGATCACAGCCTCGAAGAGCCGAATCTGCATCGGCGTCGTGACCGAAGGCAGCATGATCACGAGACCGGGGTGCGAGACGAAACGGGTATAGAGTCTGCGATAATCCCGGGCGTCGTTGGTCACCATGATCGCGCCGGTCTGGACGGCTCGCTCCGCGATCACCTTGTCGGGCGTGCTCGTCAGCCCGATCGCGGTGACATGCACGGCATCGTAACCGTGATCGCGGGCTACCTTGGCGAGCACGCGATGAAGGCACTCGTCAATGAGGAAGCGGGCTTCAGGAGGCGGACGGTTCGAGCGAGATGCCATTCGCCTTTGCCCACTCACGCACCGCATCGATCCCGTCGAAGGGGAGGCTGGGATAGCCGTCAAAAATCTCGGAATCCGACATGCCGCCGCGCAGCTCCGCCACGATGGTCATCGCGGGCACGCGCGTTCCCGATACGCAGGGCATGCCGCCCATGATATCGGGATTCGAGGTGATTTCGGCCGGGATGTAGTTGAGAGTCCGCTTGGGAAACGCCATTGCGTCCTCCACCATGTCCAAGCGCTGCACGGCTCGAGTTTATAACGCAAAACCCCCGTCCGCGAGATGGATCTGCCCCGTCGTGTAGCTCGACTCGTCGGAGGCGAGATAGACGGCGAGCCAGGCGATCTCCTCGGGGGTGCCGAGGCGGCCCATGGGCTGGCGGTCGACGAAGGCCTGGCGCACGGCGTCGAGGGATTGGCCGGACGCCTTCGCCTGCGCGGCGATGCGCTCGTCCAGCGACGGCGACTGGATCGTGCCCGGGCAGATGGCGTTCGCCCGGATGCCGCGCCGGATGTAGTCGGCCGCGACCGCCTTGGTCAGGCCTATGACCGCGGCTTTCGTCGCGCCGTAGGCGTAGCGGTTCGGGATACCGCGCACGGAGCCCGCCCCCGAGGCGATGTTGACGATCGAGCCCGCGCCCTTCTCCAGCATGCCAGGAAGGTAGGCCTTAATGGTCCGGTGCATCGACTTCACGTTGATGTCGAAGGAGAAGTCCCAGGCCCTGTCGTCGGTGTCGAGCACGGTGCCGTGGTGAACCCAACCGGCGGCGTTGACGAGGACGTCGACCGGGCCGGTCTCGCGGGCGAGCGCCTCGACGGCGTCCGTCGAAGTGACATCGAGCTTGCGCAGCTCGGCGCCTTTCAGCCCGTCGAGCTTCGCAACGTCGAGGTCGGTCGCGAAAACCTTCGCGCCCTCGGCGACGTACGCTTCTGCGATGGCGCGCCCGATGCCCTGCCCGGCCGCCGTCACCAGCGCCGTCTTGCCCTTCAGCCGCCCCGCCATGCTGGCTCCTCTTAAGCGATGGCCTTCACCATGTGGACGAGCCGGCGGTCGTCCAGCTCCTCGACCCGCTCAATGGCATAGCCGTGCCGGTGATACCAGCGCACGTTTCCCGTGAGCTTCTCGCCCGTGTAGAGGCGCAAGGTGTCGAGGCCGAGGGAGCGCGCGCGCGCCTCGGCCGCGGCGAGGAGGCGTTTGCCGAGGCCTTGGCCCTGGGCGGCAGGCGCGGTCGCGAGGCTCCACACGAGGAGGTGGTCGGGACGGGGGTCGAGGATGAGGGCGCCGGCAAGCCCGCCCTCCCCCTCGACGACCCAGGCCTCGTAGTGACCGAGGAGCGTGGCGTAGTCGAACAGGAGCGGCAGCGGCTCGACGCCCAGGATCGCGCGGTTCGGGACGTAGGCGGCGCGCTGGAGTTCGCCGAGAGCCGCAAGGTCCGCCGGGCCGGCAAACCGCAGGCGGAGCGAGGGATCGCCGGTCTCGAAATCCGCGGCGTTGAGCGAGGCGAGGCTCAGGCGCTGGCACCCAGCCTCGTCGAAGTTCGAAGGATCGAGCCAGCGCTCGAAGGCGCGCCGGCGCGCCGGCCACTCGCCGTCGAGGATCGAGTACCAGGCGGTGTCGCGGTTCTCGCCCTTGACCACCATGTGCTGGCGGAAAACGCCCTCGAAGGTGAAGCCGAAGCGGAGGGCGGCGCGCTTCGAGGGCTCGTTCCGGTCGTTGCACTTCCACTCGAAGCGGCGGTAGCCGAGGTCGTCGAAGACGTGCCGGGCGAGGAGGTAGATGGCCTCGGTCGCGCCCCGCGTGCGCGACAGGCGCGGGCCGAACAGGAGGTGCCCGGTCTCGATCACGCCGTTTCCCGGATCGATCCGCATGAGCGAGAGCCGCCCTTCGGCGCGCCCCGTGTGCCGGTCGACGGCGGCGAAGAACAGCGGATCCTCGGAGGCGACGGCGCCGTCGAACCAAGCGTCAAACGCGGCGCGGTCGACGAGGCGCTGCGGCAGGTAGCGCCACAGTGCTTCCCCCCCTTCCCCGGAACCCGCCGCGAAGAGGGCATCGCCGTGCCGGGCGGCGAGGGGCTCGAGACGAAGGTAGCGTCCCTCGTGGACCCGGCGCTCCGGCCGCGGCCGCGGCGTCCAATGGGACAGGTCGGTCATGCGGAGGGCTCTTTGGAGCGCTCTTTCAAGTCCTCGCGGAAGAAGCCGTTGAGGTCGGCGAAGGAGATCGAGCCGTCGAAGCCGCCGAAGCTCCCCTCCTCGGCGAGCGCCTTCGCGGCCCTGATGAATCCGGTCCAGGCGGCGCGGGAGAGGGCGGAGCCGACGCTGATGCGGCGAACCCCGAGGTCCGCGAGGTCCGGGACGGTGAGCCCGACGTTCGAGCCCATCAGGACGTTGACGGGCTTCGGGGCGACGGCCGCGACGATCGCCTTGATCTCGTCGCGCTTGCGCGGCCCCGGCGCGTAGAGCACGTCGGCGCCGGCCTCGGCGTAGGCTTCGAGCCGCCGGATCGACTCCTTCAGCGGGTCTTCGTGGCCGACGAGGTAACACTCGGCGCGGCCGGTCAGCAGCGCGCCGGTCCCGCTTTCATCGATCGCCGCCCGGGCCGCCTTCATGCGCTCGATCCCGAGCGCGAGATCGTAGAGGGGCCTGTCCTTGTCGCCGGTCGAATCCTCGATCGAGAGGCCGGCGACGCCGGTCGCAACGCAGCGCCTCACGTTCTCGGCAACGCCCTCCGGGTCGTGAGCGTAGCCCGCCTCGAAGTCGGCGTTCACCGGCAGCTCGGTCGCCGCGACGATCTCGGCGATGTGGGCGAGCGCCATGTCGACCGGCACGGCCCAGTCGGTGTCCGGCAGCGCCTTCGTGAACGAGAACCCCGAGCTCGTCGTGGCGAGCGCCTTGAAGCCGAGCCGGCGCAGGTAGCGCGCCGAGCCCGCGTCCCACGGATTCGGAATCACGAAGCAGCCGCTCTCGTGAAGGGCCCGGAAGGCGGCGCGGCGGTTCTCGATGCTGGCCATGATCCTCACCCGAACAGGAACTGCCAGGCGAGGAAGCCGAGGACGGCGACGAGGGCCATGGCCCCGATCACGCCGGCGTAGACCGTCGCCACGAACCCGAAGATGAACAGCGACAGGCCGCCGATGACGGCGCCGGTCGCGATGTAGGGGCCGCGCTTACAGTGCCCCACGGCGCCGCCGAGGGCGGCGCCGGCGAGCGTCAGGACCGACACGAGGACGATCGTCTGCGTGCTCAGGTCCACGGCCGGGCCCTAGTGGTTGTCGCGCGGCACCGAGGCCTGGGCCACCTTCTGGTACTTGACGGCGGGCTTCAGCACCATGCCCTCGGAGAGCTGGTCGACCATGGAGCGCTGGATCTCCTGCCAGGGAGTCTGGCTCGCAGGATACGCGAAGCCGCCGCGGGCCTCGAGATCCCGGCGCCGGCGCTCCAACTCGTCGGCCGGGACGAGGATATCGGCCGAGCGCTTGTTGAGGTCGATGCGGATGCGGTCGCCGCTCTGGAGGAGGGCGAGGCCCCCGCCCGCCGCCGCCTCCGGCGAGGCGTTGAGGATCGAGGGCGTGCCCGAGGTGCCGGACTGGCGCCCGTCGCCGATGCAGGGCAGCGACAGCACGCCCCGTTTGATGAGGGCCCCCGGCGGCTGCATGTTCACGACCTCGGCAGCGCCCGGGTAACCGATCGGCCCGGCCCCGCGCATGATCAGGATCGTGTGCTCGTCGATGTTAAGTGACGGGTCGTCGAGCCGGTGGTGGTAGTCCTCCGGGCCCTCGAACACGACGACCGGTCCCTCGAAGGCGTTCGGGTCCTTCGGGTCGTCGAGATAGCGCTTCTGGAACTCCTCCGAGATCACGCTCGTCTTCATGATCGCCGAATCGAACAGGGTCCCCTTGAGGTTGAGGAAGCCCGCCTTCTCCCTGAGCGGCTCCTTGTAGGGCCGGATGACCTCGCGGTCCCAGGAGAACCGGCCGCGGCAGTTCTCGCCGATGGTCTTGCCGTTCGCGGTGATGCAGTTCTCGTGGAAGCGGCCGGCCTCGATCAGCTCGGCGATCACGGCCGGCAGGCCGCCGGCCCTGAAATACTCCTCGCCGAGGTAGAAGCCCGCCGGCTGCATGTTGACGAGGAGAGGGATGTCGTAGCCGACCCTCTCCCAGTCGTCGCAGGTGAGCGTGATGCCGATGTGCCGCGCGATGGCGTTGATGTGGATCGGCGCGTTGGTCGAGCCGCCGATCGCGGTGTTCGCCACGATCACGTTCTCGAACGCCTCCCGGGTCATGATGTCGGAGGGCTTCAAGTCCTCCCATACCATGTCGACGATGCGCTTCCCCGTCTCGTAGGCCATCTGACCCCGCTCGCGGTACGGCGCCGGGATCGCGGCCGAGCCGGGAAGCGACATGCCGAGGGCCTCGGCCAGCGCGTTCATGGTCGAGGCCGTCCCCATGGTGTTGCAGTGGCCGACGGAAGGGGCCGAGGAGGCGACGATGTCGATGAACTGCTGGTAGTCGATGTCGCCGGCGGCGTGGCGCTCGCGCGCCTTCCAGACGATGGTGCCCGAGCCCGTGCGCTCGCCCCGGCTCCAGCCGTTGAGCATCGGCCCGACGTTGAGGGAGATCGCCGGGATATTGACGGTCGCGGCCGCCATGAGGCAGGCCGGCATGGTCTTGTCGCAGCCGGTGAGGAGCACGACGCCGTCGAGGAAGTAGCCGTAAAGAAGCTCGACGAGGGAAAGATAAGTGAGATTACGGTCGAGGCAGGCGGTCGGGCGTTTGCCGGTCTCCTGGATCGGATGGGTCGGGAACTCGAAGGCGACCCCGCCCGCCGACACGATGCCCTCGCGCACGCGCTTCGCGAGCTCGATGTGGTGGCGGTTGCAGGGCGAGAGGTCGGAGCCGGTCTGGGCGATGCCGATGATCGGCTTGCCGGACTGCAATTCCTGCGGCGTCAGGCCGAAGTTGAGGTAGCGCTCGAGGTAGAGCGCCGTCATGCCCGGGTTGTCCGGGTTGTCGAACCACAGGCGCGAACGGAGTTTCTCGGGCGCGATCCGCCGCTTCTCGGCCATCCTTGTCCTCCCGCCGGGCCTTTTCCGCCCGCGTGCTTGTTCCAGAAAATGGGCTGGGACTGTGGACCGGGGGGCGGGGCGAAATCAACCGGGATGCTGGACGAGACGGAAAGGCACCGGATGCATGGCCAAGTGCCCCAGCCCTCGCAATGCGGGTGCTGATATGCTACATATCAGAGGTGGAAGCATATGCTTCGGCATAGGATCGGAAGCATGGCCATCACTATCCGCAACAAAAAAACCGAAGAGACGATCCGCCGGCTTGGCCAACAGCGTGGCGAGGGTCCCTCCGCGGTGATTGCGCGCCTTGCGGAGGCCGAGGAGAAGCGCGAGGCGAAAGCGCGAGAGCGGGAGAAGCAGGAGCGCCTCGCCCGCATCAGAGCCTTCACGGCGACCTTGCCAGTGCCGACCGAGGAGGAGCGCAAGGCCATGTGGGAAGAAGCGGACCGCATGTTCGACTATTTGTATGAGGACGAGCAGGACGAGAAGCCGGAATGATCGTCGTCGACAGCTCGGCCCTCCTGTGCATCCTCTTCAGGGAACCTGAAGCCTCGCTCTTCGAGGAGCTCGTTGCTGTAGACGATGCCGCCGTTCCGGTGTCATGCCGGCTCGAAGCCGCGATCGTCTGGCGCAAACGGGGCGGGCAAGCCGCGGTTTTCGACCGGTTCATGGAAAGCGGACAATTTGCAATCCTGCCCCATGACGCTCGACAAGCCGAGATCGCCATCGAGGCCGACCGGCGCTTCGGGCGGGGGACTGGGCATTCGGCCCGGCTGAACTTCGGGGATTGCCTCGCCTATGCGGCGGCGGTGGCGCGCGATGCGCCGCTTCTCTTCAAGGGCGGCGACTTCGCGCGCACTGACGTTCGCCGCGCCCTCTGACCGGCGCCCTACCTGGCCCGATACAGCTTCATCACGGCGTCGGCGATGCGGTTGACGCAGCAGCCGCTGAGCTCCTCGCCGCACAGGTCCTCGATGGCCTCCGCGATCTCGTCCCGGCTCGGGCCTGCGGCCTTGGCCGCAGTCACGAGGGCGAGGATCTGGCTCGCCTCGGCGAGGACGGCGGGGGACTTGTGCCCGATGTCGAAGGCCAGGGCCTCGATGGCGGTGAGCGGGGAAGCGAACCCTGCCGGCTCCATGCGGCAGGCATCCTGCTGCAGAGCCTCTTGACGGAGCCTCGCGACGAGCTGGGCGTCGACCATGGCCTGTCTCCTGTCGAAGCGATCACGCCTCGTGATGCGCATGAGACCATACGGGCCAAGGGTTAGGGGTGACGGAACGCACAGGGTTTACGAGGGCTTGCGTGCGCCCCATCACATAACGTGGTTTCCGGAGGGGAAACCGGATCGTTTGACTTCGACGCATCTTGAACCTTATGCCGCCTTGAGCCGCCCGACCGAGGATCACGCCATGCTCCCCATCGTCCCCGCCTTCTCCCGCATCGGCGAGGAGAACGCCTTCGCGGTGCTGGCCCGCGCGACGGAGCTCGCGTCCCGCGGGCGCGACGTGATCAACCTTGGCATCGGCCAGCCCGACTTCCCGACGCCGCCGCACATCGTCGAGGCCGCCGTGAAGGCGCTGCACGACGGCCACCACGGCTACACCCCCGCGACCGGCATCCTGCCCTTGCGCGAGGCGGTCGCGGCCGATCTCGAGCGGCGCTTCAAGGCCGGCGTCTCCCCGGACAGCGTCATGGTCGTGCCCGGCGGCAAGGTCACCATGTTCATGGCGATCCTGATGTTCGGCGAGCCCGGCGCCGAGATTCTCTACCCGGACCCCGGCTTCCCGATCTACCGCTCGATGATCGAGTTCACCGGCGCGACCCCAATCCCGGTGCCGATCCGGGAAGAGAACGGCTTCGCCTTCTCGGCCGAGGAGACTCTTGGCCTCATCACCCTGCGGACGCGCCTCCTCATCCTCAACTCGCCGGCCAATCCGACCGGCGGCGTGACCCCGAAAGCCGAGATCGAGCGCCTCGTCGCGGGCCTCGCGAGGCATCCCAACGTCGCGGTCCTCTCGGACGAGATCTACGGCGCCATGACCTACGACGGCGAGGCGCACGTCTCGCTGCTGCAGTACCCTGAAGTCCGTGACCGGCTGATCTATCTCGACGGGGCGTCCAAGACCTACGCCATGACCGGCTGGCGGCTCGGCTGGTCGGTGTGGCCGAAGCCCCTCTACGACGCCGCCCGCAAGCTCGCCGTCAACGCCCACTCCTGCGTCAACGCCGCGACGCAATGGGCCGGCATCGCGGCGCTTAACGGCCCCCAGGATTGCGTCCGCGCCATGGTCGAGGAGTTCGACCGGCGCCGCAAGATCGTGGTCGAGGGGCTGAACCGGCTGCCCGGCGTCTCCTGCATCGTGCCGAAGGGCGCCTTCTACTCCTTCCCGAACGTCTCGGGCACCGGCTGGAAGGCGAAGGCGCTGGCCTCGACCCTCCTCGAGGAGGCCGGCGTCGCGGTGATCGGCGGCCCGGATTTCGGCATCCACGGCGAGGGGTACCTGCGCCTCTCGTACGCCAACTCCGCCGAGAACATTTTAAAGGCCCTCGACCGCATGGGCGAGTTCCTGGAGCGGCGGAAGGCGGCCTGAGCGGCGCCGCGTTCGACGTCAGGAGCGCGGCGGGTTCGGCTTCGGCTCGAAGGTCACGTCGCGCTCCGCCGGCCATTTGAGGCGGTAGGCGAGGCGGATCTCCTTCTGCTCGCCAGGCCCGTAGTCCCAGGTCCAGGCCATCACCCCGCGCTTGTCGGCAACCTGGCGGTCGGTCGGCGGCGTCGTCTCGCGCAGCAGCTCGACCTGGATCGCGGTATTCTCCGAGAACGGCAGGCGGTCGACGATCGCGATGCGGATCGGCTGCCCGTGCAGGTTCCGCACGGTGGTCTTGAACTCGCGCAGGTCGGTCTTGGTCTGGCCGATCCAGGTCGGCTCGTTCTCGCGCCGGCGCAGGGGCACGCGGACGACCTTGACCTTGTCGTCGGCGCCGAAGCCGAGCTCGACCGTGTCGCCGGTCGCAGCGAGCCTGAGGCGCGCCTTGCCGACGTAGGTGCCGTCGCGGTGGATCGCGACCTCGCCGGGCAGCAGCGGCGCCTCGTCCTCGTTGACGAAGGAGGCCTCGAGATAGGCGGTCTCGTCGACGACGGGCGCCGACCTCACGAGGAGCGCCGGCGCGACGGCGCGCCGGTTGAGCACGAAGCTCTTCGTCGCGTCCTGCGGGACGCCGACCCGGCCGGGCACCGCGAAGCTCGCCTGGAAGGCGGTGGAGTCCACCGTGGCCTGCACCTCCTCGGCCCTGGCGGGCAGAGGCGTGGCCGGCGCCAGCGCCATGAGCTGGTCGCGCATCTCCATGGCGCGGCTCGCCGGAGCGGGGCGGCTCGCCGCAGCTTGCGGCGGCGGCTCGTAGAAGCTGACCTGCAGCGGCGGCAGGTCCGGAGCGGTCGCGCCGCGGCTGATGCGCACCGTCGACACGCTGAGCGCCACGTCCGTCCAATCCTCGCCGGTGCGCTGCTGGACCTGGGCGCGGCGCACGAGCTCGAGCGACGGCTTCGTCTCCTTGGCGCCGGTCTCGAGCCGGGCATCGTAGAGGGGCGTCCAGCTCGCGCCGGCGACGCGGTAGCTCACGCGCAGCTCGCCGCGCGCGGGGGACGGCGCCTCGACCGCGACGGCGACGTCGCGCCTCGGCGCGCCGGGCCGGGACGGCTGCGGACGGGCCCGCTCCAGCGCCGCGATCTCGGCGTCGAGGTCGCGGGCGCGGAGGCTGAGCGCCCGCAGCTCTTCGTTCGCCGCAGCGAGGCCGGCGCCGATCGCCTCCCAGGCCGCCGGCCACTGGGCGACGTCGAGGGGCTTCGCCTCCGGCCCGAGCTTCTCCGGGCCCGCCTGCGCGTAGCGCTCGATCGCGGCCTTGCGCCCCTGGGCCGCGCCGATCCGCCCTTGCACGCTTTCGCGTTCCTCGCGCAAGGCCCTGAGCCGGCGCTCGAGCTCCGCGTCGATGACGGGCCTCGCCTCGCCCGGCGTCGCGCGCACGTCGATGCCGCCGATCGCGAGCGCGGCCGAGCCCTCCCCCTCGACCCGGATCGAGGCCGGATCGAGGCTCGCCGGCAGGCCGCGGAGCACGAGGATCGAGGCCCCGGAGGCAAGCTCGAAGGGGGCGAGCCGCGTCACCACCGCGGCGTCGGGGAAGACCGTCACCCGGTCGATCCGGGAGGCGAGCTCCACGTCCTCGGCGAGGGCGGGGCGAGGGCCGAAGAGGACCACGCCCACAATGGCGAGGCCGGCCGCAAGCGGGCGTGATCGGCGCATGGGCATTCCCCGGGGTCGTTGTTCTCAGGTGCGCAGTCGCTGGGCCGAATGCGGTTTTGTTGGGGCGCTTGCCGAGCGCTTCCGCGTCCGGAGGGGACGGCGCCATGACAAGGGCCGCCGCCCCTGCTAAGCAGCGGCCGCGCTTTACGAAACCGCCAAGCCCCGCTCCCCGTGCCCGATCCGATCGTCCTCATCCCGGCGCGCCTTCAGGCCACCCGGCTGCCAGGCAAGCCGCTCGCCGACATTTGCGGCGAGCCGATGATCGTGCACGTGTGGCGGCGCGCCTGCGAGGCCGGCGTCGGGCCGGTCGCGGTCGCAACCGACGCGGCCTCGATCGCCGAAGCGGTCGAGAAGGCTGGCGGACAGGCCGTCATGACCCGCGCCGACCATGCCTCCGGCTCCGACCGCATCGCCGAGGCGGCCGAGATCCTCGACCCGGCAGGGCGCCACGATGTGATCGTGAACGTGCAAGGGGACTTCCCGACCATCGACCCCGCCGCCATTGCGGCCGCCGTCGCGCCGCTCGCCGACCCCGCCGTCGACATCGCGACGCTCGCGGCCGAGATCACGGAGGAGGAGGAGCGGACGAACCCGAACGTGGTCAAGCTCGTCGGCAGCGAGGTCGCGCCCGGCCGCCTGCGCGCCCTCTACTTCACCCGCGCGACCGCGCCCCACGGTGAGGGGCCGCTCTACCACCACGTCGGGCTCTACGCTTACCGGCGCGCGGCGCTCGCGCGCTTCGTGGCGCTGCCGCCCTCGGCCCTCGAGCGGCGCGAGCGCCTCGAGCAATTGCGCGCCCTCGAGGCCGGCATGCGGATCGACGCCATGGTGATAGACCACGTGCCCTTCGGGGTCGACACTCCCGAATACCTGGAGCGGGCCCGCGCCGTCATCGCGGCCCGGAGGACGTCATGACCACGACCAAGAAAATCGCCTTCCAGGGCGAGCCCGGCGCGAACTCCCACATCGCCTGCCAGGAGACCCATCCGGACTGGGAGACCCTGCCATGCCCGACCTTCGAGGACGCCTTCGCGGCGGTCTCGGAAGGCGAGGCCCAGCTCGCCATGATCCCGATCGAGAACTCGATCGCGGGGCGCGTCGCCGACATCCACCACCTGCTGCCGACCTCGGGGCTGCACATCGTCGGCGAGCACTTCCTGCCGATCCACTTCCAGCTTCTCGCCGTCGAGGGCGCGAACCTCGGCACGGTCAGGAGCGTGCACAGCCACGTCCATGCGCTGGGGCAGTGCCGCAAGATCATCCGCAAGCTCGGCCTCAAGGCCGTGGTCGCGGGCGACACGGCGGGCTCGGCCCGGGAGGTCGCCGAGGCCGGCGACCCGACCCGCGCCTCGCTCGCGCCGCGGCTCGCGGCCGAGGTCTACAAGCTCAAGATCCTGGCCGAGGACGTGGAGGACGAAGCCCACAACACGACCCGCTTCATCATCCTGTCGAAGGACCCGCATTGGGCCGCGCCCCGCAACGGCGCGACCGTGACGAGCTTCGTGTTCCGGGTCAGGAACCTCCCGGCCGCTCTCTACAAGGCGCTCGGGGGCTTCGCCACGAACGGCGTCAACATGACGAAGCTCGAGAGCTACATGATCGAGGGCCAGTTCTTCGCGACCCAGTTCTACGCCGAGGTCGACGGCCACCCGGAGGACGTCCACCTCAAGCGCGCCCTCGACGAGCTCGCCTACTTCTCCAAGGAGCTCCACATCCTCGGCGTCTTCCCGGCCCACCCGTTCAGGGAGAACATCAAGGAGCCGGGGGAGTAGGAGACGCCCCCACGTCCGGCGTGCGCACGTGCTCCGGGCGGAAGCCGACGCCGATGAGGCGGGCCGGGATGCGGTTGAGGAAGGGGACGCTGCCGATGAGCCGCAGCACCCAGGGCGGAGTCGGCTTCGTGCGGCTGCCGAGCGTCGGGCCGATGACGTTGTTCTGCATCACCACCTGCAGGCGCTGGACGATGCGCACCGCCGGCTCGCGCCGGCGCTGCACGGCGGCGAGGTCGTCCGCCGTGACCGAGCGGTCGAGGAGCGGCCGGTAGAGGAGGTTCGCGGCCGCGACCGCGTCCTGCACCGCGAGGTTGATGCCGACGCCGCCGATCGGCGACATGGCGTGGGCGGCGTCGCCGATGCACAGGAGGCCCGGCCGGGCCCACTCGGTCAACCGGTCTACCGCGACGCTCAAGAGTTTCACGTCGTCCCACGTCGCGATCTCGCCGATGCGGTCGCGCATGTACGGCACGAACGCCACGATGCGGTCCCGGAACCGCTCCAGCCCCTCGCCCTTCAGGGCATCGAAGCCGTTCTTCGGGATGATGTAGGCGCACTGGTAGTAGTCGCCGCGGTTCAGCATCACGAAGATCTCGCCGGCGCCGAAGCGGCCGACCGGCTGCTCGGGGTCGTCCGGCCGGCGCGAGAGGCGCATCCAGAGGGCGTCCATGGGAGCGCCGATGTCCTCAACCTTCAGCCCGGCGAGCTCGCGCACGGTGGAGTGGCGGCCGTCGGCGCCGACGACGAGGTCGGCGCGGATCTCGGTTTCGCCCTCCGGCCCCCGCGCCCGCACGCCGACGACCCGGTCTCCCTCGCGGACGAGCGCCGTCGCCTGCGTCTCCATGCGCAGATGAAACGCCGGATAGGCCTTCCCGTGCTCGGCCAAGAAGTTCAGGAAATCCCATTGCGGCATGAAGACGATGAAGCGGCAGTGAGTGGGGAGGTGGGTGAAGTCGGCGATGGTGAGCTCGGTGTCGCCGACGAGGCCCCGCAGGCGCTCGAGCTTCTCGTGCGGCAGCTTCAGGAACGCGTCGAGGAGGCCGAGCTCGTGCATGAGCTCCAGCGTCGAGGGGTGCACCGTGTCGCCGCGGAAGTCGCGCAGGAAGTCGGCGTGCTTCTCCAGCACGACCGTCTCGACCCCGGCGCGGGCGAGAAGGAAGCCGAGCATCATGCCGGCCGGGCCGCCCCCGACGACGCAGCAGCGGTATGTCTCGGTTCCCTTGTCAGCCATGGCAACCTCCCGTCAGCCCGCCTCGACCCAGCTCCTCATCAAGAAATGCGCGATCGCCATCGGCGGCGGCGTGATGAGCCCGTTCGGGTGCTCGCGGGCGAGCATGAGGCGGACCTCGTCCTTCGGAAACCAGCGCCCGTCCTCGAGCTCGTCCCGGTCGAGGACGATGTCCTCCGAGAGGGCCTCGCCGGTGCAGCCGATCATGATCGAGGCCGGGAACGGCCAGGGCTGCGAGGCCATGTAACGGACGGCCCCGACCCTGATGCCGGCCTCCTCGAAGGTCTCGCGGCGCACCGCGTCCTCGATGGTCTCGCCGGGCTCGATGAAGCCCGCGAGGCACGAGTAGGAGTTCGCGATGAAGCGGGCCTGGCGCCCAAGCAGGCAGCGGTCGCCGCGGTGGATCAGCATGATGGCGACGGGGTCGGTGCGCGGGAAGTGCTGCGCGCCGCAACTCCCGCAGTCGCGGCGGAAGCCGGCCTGCGAGAGCGCCGTCGGGGCGCCGCAGTTCGGGCAGAACCGGTGGCGGGCGTGCCAGAACAGGAGCGCCTTCGCCTCGGCGAGGATCCCGAGTTCCTCGGCGGGCAGGAGCCCCTGCACGGCGATCGAGCGCAGGTCGATGGCGAGGTGGTCCGGGCCGCTCTTGAAGAGATCGGCCGCGGCGGCGTCGAGCAGCGTGCCGAACACCGGGCGGCCGTCGAGGGTGCCCAAAAAGGCTTGCTCGTAGCGGAAGCCGGCAAGGGCGAGGTCGGCGAGCGGCAGGAGGCTCGTCATCGCCTCGCCGGCGCGGCGCAGGATCGGGACCTCGCCGGCGATCGCGACGGTGACGGCCCGCGGATCGGCGACTTGGCGCGCGACGGCGCCGTCGCGCTCGGCGCTGTGCCGGTCGAGGGGGTTGCGGACGAAACCGAGGCGCTCGCGGATGTCGGGCATAAGCTCCTCGTTCAGGCCGCGGCGAAGAGCGCGGCGGCGCGCTCGACGAGGCCCGCGGCCGCGTGGTCGGGATAGGGGTGGCGCGCGCCGTGGCCCCACACGGGGCCGGGCCAGGCGGGGTCCGAGCGGAAGCGCCCGACGACGT
>DASVPW010000141.1:0-12368 GCA_036389455.1 Beijerinckiaceae bacterium | reverse complement strand
CGCATCTCCGGCGTCACCCGCGCGGGGCTGTTCATCAAGCTCGCCGACACCGGCGCCGACGGCTTCGTGCCGGCCGCGACCATCGGGGCCGACTACTACCGCTTCGACGAGCGCCGCCACGCCATGGTCGGCGACCGCACCGGCGAGACGTACAGGCTCGGCGACACGGTCGAGGTCAAGCTCGTCGAGGCCGCGCCAGTCGCCGGGGCGCTCAGGTTCGAGCTCCTGTCGGAAGGCGCCAAGGACACTGCCAAGGGCTCCCGGAAGGACACCAAGGGCCCGCCCGGCCGCTCCCGCTCGAAGCGCGAGCCGGAGCGCCGTACCACGCCCCGCCTGAAGAGCAGGCGCGAGAGCGGCCGGCGCTCGCGCCAACGCGCAAAGGAGCCGGCATGACGCCCGAGGCGGATGTCGGGGCCATGACGGCGATGCGGCGCGGCTTCATGGGCCGCTGCCCGGCCTGCGGCGAGGGGCGGCTGTTTTCCCGGTTCCTCAAGGTCGCCGACGCCTGCCCGGCCTGCGGCGCGGAGCTGCACCACCACCGCGCCGACGACTTCCCGCCCTACATCGTGATCCTCATCGTCGCGCACCTCATCGGCTGGGGCATCCTCACCGCCGAGACGCGGTTCGACACGCCCCTGTGGTTCCACCTGGTGCTGTGGCCGGCGCTGACCGTGGTCCTCTGCCTCCTCCTGCTCCAGCCCGTGAAGGGCGCTGTCGTCGGCCTGCAATACGGATTAAGGATGCACGGCTTCGACGCCGCCAGGCGCAAGCCCGAGGCCACAAGGACGACCCCGTGAACGACGCCACAGGACAGGCGCTGGCCGACCGCCTCACGAAGGTCGAGCGCGAGCAGCGCTGGCCGAACGTGCGCCCCAAGGACGCCGCGACCCTCATCGTCATCGACCGCGCGGGGAGCGCCCCCAAGGTCCTGATGGGCCGCCGCCATCCCGGCCACCGCTTCATGCCCGGAAAGTTCGTCTTCCCCGGCGGGCGCATCGAGGCCGGCGACCGGTCCATGCCCGCCGCAGGCGCCCTCAACGCTCGCGCCGAGGCGGCGCTGCTCGCCCGCGTCACCCGCCCCTCGGCCCAGCGCGCCCGGGCGCTCGCCTTGGCCGCGATCCGCGAGACCTTCGAGGAAACCGGGCTGCTGCTCGGCACCAAGGAGCACGGCGCGCCGGATCCGGTGCCCCCCGGCCCCTGGGAGAGCTTTCGCGAGCACGGCGTCTTCCCGGACCTCGAGGCGCTCCAGCTCGTCGCCCGGGCCATCACCCCGCCCCGGCGCCCGAAGCGCTTCGACACCCGCTTCTTCGCCATCGACCGGGACTTCGTCGCCGACGAGGTGCCGGGGCTCGTCGGCCCCGACTCGGAGCTGATCGAGCTCGCCTGGGTAACCCTCGCCGAGGCGCGAAAGCTCGACCTCCCGACGATCACGCTCACCGTCCTCGACGAGCTCGAGAGCCGCATCGCCGCCGGCTACGCCCCGGAGCTGCCGATCCCTTATTATTCCATGCGCCGCAAGCGCTTCGTGCGGGAGCTCTTGTAGGCACGCGCCTGCATCCCCGCGGCCTTTCGCGGCTCGAGGCTCGACCCCGAAGAGCATCCTCGGCTCCCGGGGCGGAGGCTCGGGTCCGCGCACAGCCCGTCCGCAGGGGCATGGCGGCGCCCGCCTGCCTCCCGGACGAGCCTTGACGAAACGGCCTCGATGGGTCATCTGACCCGAAAGGTTCGGCCGGGGTTTCCCGGCCCTTTGCGTTTCGGCGACTTGGCTTCGGCGGGCGCCGCGCTCCCCATACGGTTCAAGAGGTTCGACCATGGCCAAGGCCGTCACGATCAAGGTGAAGCTCGTCTCGACCGCCGACACGGGCTACTACTACGTCACCAAGAAGAACTCGCGCACCATGACCGAGAAGCTCGCGATGAAGAAGTACGACCCCGTCGCGAGGAAGCACGTCGAGTTCAAGGAAGCGAAGATCAAGTGAGCCGGACGCCGCCGACGGCCCGGCGAAGGACATAAAAACCGCCCCCCTGAGGGGCGGTTTTTTTTACGTTCCCGTCATTGCCGGCGAAGCGGAGCCGAACGGAAAGGGCCGGCGTTTCCGCCGGCCCTTCCTCTTCTTGTTTGACGCCCTGCAGCTCAGCCCTTGCGCACGATCGGCGCGGCCGGGATCGGCACCGACGGCGTGTCCCAGCGGTACTTCAGGCCGACCGAGAAGATGTCGACGCGGGCGTCGACGTCGGCGATGAAGGGCAGGCCGCCGAGGGCCGCCGGCGTCGGGATGAAGTCCTGGTGGCCGGGCACGATCCGGATCGGCGTGTCGCGCACGAAGATGTGGGTGTAGGACACGTCGAAGGAGAGCTTCTCGTTCCACTTGTAGCTCGCGCCGAGGGACGCCCAGATGCGGTCGTTGTCGGGGAGCCGCGTCGAACGGATGGCGTCGGTGATCGGCGAGTCCTCGTAGGCGACGCCGGCCCGCACGGTCAGGCGCTCGTTCCAGTCGTACTCGGCGCCGACCGAGTAGAAGTGGCCGTCCTTGTAGTTGAGCGCGAGCGAGGTCACCGGCGCGCCGCGCAGCGCGAGGCCGGGGATCGTCTCGGTCGCGACGACGGCCTGGGTGTTGAGACGGCTCCAGTTCGCCCACTCGAAGCCGAGGTTGACGCGCAGGTTCGGCCAGATGCTCTGGGTCAGGCCGACGGTGACGGTCTCGGGCAGGTTGAGCTTCGCCTCGACCGGGATGTAGAAGCCGCCGCCCGGCTTCACGCTGCCGTCGATCTCATGGTGGATCGAGGAGCGGAAACCGACGCCGAGGACCGTGCCGGCCCAGGGCGTGATGGTGACGCCGGCGGTCCAGCCGATGCCGACGTTGTCCCCCTCCAGGATGGCGCTGCCGGCGGTCGCGGCGGGGCTGAGCGCGCGCTTCAGCTTCACGTCGAAGTACTGGATCTCCGGCCCGAACGCGAACGACAGCCACTCGTTCACCTTGAAGCCGACGATCGGGTTGATGTCGAAGGTCATGATCTTCGACGAGCGGGAATAGACCTGTCCGGCCCACACGTCGTTCGGCTTCGTCACGAGGCCGTAAGGCGCGCTCGTCGAGTTGCCGATCCAGAGCCAGTCGTTGACCTGGATCGAGGAGTAGCCGGACACCACGATGGCGTCCTGGCCGATGTCGCCGGAGGGAATGAGGCCGAGGAGCGGCGAGGTGCCGGGCAGCGGCTGGATCTCGGCGTTCGGCACGATCGCCGAGGCGCTGTACTGGCTCTGCCAGCCCGGGTTCATGGTGATGGTGGCCGGGTTCCAGAACATGGACGAGAGCTGGCCCGAGCCGGAGGCCGCGCCGGCGAAGGACATGCCCTGCGCCCGCGCGCTCTGCTCGCGCACCGCGAAGCCGCCGGCGTGGGCGGCGGCGGCGCCAAGCGTCAGCGCCGCGAGGGAGACCGTCGCCGCGGCGAGGGAGCGATGGAAGCGCTTCATTTCTGAGAACCCGCCCTTGAGACCCTTGGATATTTTTGTGCGCGCGGACTTTACGCCGCGACGTGGAGCATCCTGCCAACGACGCTTTTTCGCCGCAATCCCGGGCGGCGGAACAAGCATTTGGCATGTACTTGCCGCGTTCCAGCGCGCGGAATGCAAGCATCCTCGCGACCTCGGAAATGCATTTACTCGACGACTATTCCCGCGACTCAGAGAGCCTTCACAGCAATCGCAAGTATTCCGGATTGTCCGCGGTGGGTTTCACGCAGCGGACTTGTGACGATTCCGAGACGGCGTGGCAGAACCGCAACAGCCGCCAGGCGGGGGCGCCTTCAGCCGGAATGGGGCAGGCGGGCCTCGTCTTCGCGGCGCTTCAGCTTCATCCGGACGAGGTAGCGCCAGGATTGCTCGAGGAAGCGATAGCGCTGGCGCAGGTCCGGAGTCATGGCGGCCTCGGCCCGCCGGGCGCATTCATCGGCTCTCAGGCAGCAGTCTTCGGCTTGGAGCATGGACGCCACTCGGGGCCAGGTCGGCGCTGCGGATTATCCTATGTTAGTCCGGAAGAGTCGAATCGGTCCTCGCCGGGGAGGCTTGCCTGCCGGCGGCGCGCGGTCCAAAACACCGCCGCGCCCAGGAGGAAACACGCATGAAACTCGTCCGCTTCGGCCCCGCAGGACAGGAGAAGCCCGGCCTCGTCGACGCCAACGGCCAAATCCGCGATCTCTCGGGCGTGATCCCCGACGTGAACGGCGCGGCGCTTTCCCGCGCGAGCCTCGCGCGACTCAAGGGCCTCGACCCCTCGACGCTTCCCGCCGCCCCCGCCGGCGCGCGGCTCGGTCCCTGCGTCGCGCGGCCCGGCAACTTCATCGCGGTCGGCCTCAACTTCGTCGACCACGCCCACGAGACCGGCGCGCCGATCCCGGCCGAGCCGATCCTGTTCAACAAGGCGCCGTCCTGTATCGTCGGCCCGAACGACGAGATCGTCATCCCGCGCGCCTCGCAGAAGACCGACTGGGAGGTCGAGCTCGTCATCGTCATCGGCGAGCGCGCGTCCTACGTCGCCGCGAACGAATCGCTGAACTACGTCGCCGGCTACTGCGTCTGCAACGACGTGTCGGAGCGCGAATTCCAGATCGAGCGCGGCGGCCAGTGGATGAAGGGCAAGGGGTGCCCGACCTTCGGCCCGCTCGGGCCCTGGATGGTGACGGCGGACGAGGTCGGCGACGTGCAGAACCTCGGGATGTGGCTCGACGTGAACGGGCGCCGCATGCAGACCGGCTCGACCAAGACCATGATCTTCGACTGCGCCCAGCTCGTCTCCTACATCTCGCATTTCATGATCCTCGAGCCCGGCGACATCATCACCACCGGCACGCCCCCCGGCGTCGGCCTCGGCATGAAGCCGCCGGTGTTCCTGAAAGCCGGCGACGTGGTGACGCTCGGCATCGAGAAGCTCGGGGCTCAGCGCCAGACCGTCGTCGCCTACGGCGAGCGGGCTGGCGAGATCGACACGAGCGGCAAGGCGGCCTGATCGCCTCTCCGGCGAGCGGGAGAGGCGATCACAGCCCCAGCATCAGCTTGGCGTTCTGCACCGCCGCGCCGGAGGCGCCCTTGCCGAGGTTGTCGAGGCGGGCGACGAGGAGCGCGTGGCCGTGCGCCTCGTTCGCGAAGACGTAGAGCTCCAGGAGGTCGGTGTCGTTGAGGGCCTCGGGCTCGATCCGGTCGAGACGCTTGCCCTCCTTCGCCGTCGGCACGACCCGCACGAGCTCGGCACCGGCGTAGCGCTCCGCGAGCGCGGCTTCGAGATCTTGCGCGGACGGCTTGCCCGGCAGGACGTCGAGGTGGAGCGGCACGCTCACCAGCATGCCCTGGCGGAAGTTGCCGACGGAGGGCACGAAGATCGGCCGCCGGGTCAGCCCCGTGTAGACTTCGGTCTCGGGCAGGTGCTTGTGCCCGAGGGAGAGGCCGTAGAGCTCGAACGAGGGCGCGCTGCCGCTCTCGAAGGCCTCGATGAGCGAGCGCCCTCCCCCGCTGTAGCCCGAGACCGCGTTGATGGTCACCGGATGATCGGCCGGGACGAGCCCGGCGTCGACGAGGGGCCGGATCAGCGCGATCGCGCCGGTCGCGTAGCAGCCGGGGTTCGCGACCCGCCGCGCCTTTGCGATCCTCTCGGCCTGCCCGCTCTCCATCTCGGGGAACCCGTAGGTCCAGCCGGGCGCGACCCGGTGCGCCGTCGAGGCGTCGAGCACCCGCGGCCCCGCCGTCCCCATGGCGTCGACGAGGGCGACGGTCTCCCGCGCCGCGGCGTCCGGCAGGCACAGGATCGCGAGATCGACCGTGGCCAGGAGGTCGCGCTTCGCCCCAGAATCCTTGCGATGCTCCGCCGCGATGCTTTTCACCGCGATGGCCTCAACGGCGGAAAGCCGCTCGCGGATGCCGAGGCCCGTGGTGCCGGCCTCCCCGTCGATGAAGACGCTTTTCAAGGCGCTCCCGGCGCTCTTGGCCTGGGGTTCCAGGGTCTCGGTCGTGGTCAGCATGGCGGTCTCCCGCGGCATCGGTCGTCGGTGGAATATGGCGAGGGCCGGCCAGGGCGCAAACGCCGGCTGCGGCCGACAAAAAAGCCGCGCTCAAGGCGCGGCTCGCGGACGGGGCTCTTCAGGCAGCCGTCATCGCGCTCGCGCCGGGGCGGCGATCGGTCGGCGTCGGATGAGGGCCCGGGTGGTCATGCGCGGATGTATGATGCGGACGGGCCGGACTGTCAATGCTCAAGCTCGCGCTCGCAAAGAGCGCCCTCACCGCTGCGGAATCGAATACGTGCCGGTGGCGTGGCACACGATCCCGCTTTCGCCGTCGCTCCTCAGCTCGACCTCGCCCACGGCCAGCCGCTTGCCGAGCTTGATCAGGCGGCAGTCGGCGACGAGGTCGGCGCGGGCGGGCTTGCGCAGGAAGTTGAAGGAGAGGTTCGTCGTGACCGCAAGGCCGACCGGGCCGATCGAGGCGAGGATCGCGACGTAGAGCGACAGGTCCGCGAGCGCCATCATGGCCGGGCCGGAGAGCGTCCCGCCCGGGCGGAGATGCCGCTCCTCGAAGCCCAGGCGCACGCGGGCGGAGAGCGGGCCGACCGCCTCCACGGCGTAGCGGCCCTGGCCGCGGATCTGCGGGAACTCGCGGTCGAGGAACGCCTCGACCTCCTCGCGGGTCATGACGGAGGCATCGGGCATGGGTCGCGAGGGGTCAGCAACCGCGGCAGATGCTCCCCATGAGGCCCTGGAGCTTGCGGTCGCGCTCCTTGATGCGCCGCTCCTGCTCCTCGCGCGCCTTCTTGGCCTGGGCGTCGAGCGCGGCCTCCCTGGCGGCGGCGGCCTGGGCCGGGTTGGGGGCGACGGCCGCGCCGCCCTTGCCGCGCGCGGCGCCGGAGGCGGAGGGCGCCGCGGACGGCGCGGCGCCGGGCGTCGGCCCCGAAGGCGCGCCCTGCGCGAAGGCGGCGCCGGCGAGCGCGACGGACGCGGCGACGAGGAGAACACGCATCGGACCTGCCGGAATGAGCATGACGCCCAATAACCGGCGCGGGGGACGGCCTGTCAAGGACATCCCCGGGCCGTCATGCGGCCCGGCTCACCGCCGCCCCGCCGCGCCGGCGAGGTCGTCGAGCCAGTAGCGGGTGAGCTCGGCGACGTCGCGGTCGCCGTAGCCGGCGGCCGTCGCGGCGCTCACCATGGCAAGCGTCGCCGCGGTCGCGGGCGTGGCGAGCCCGAGCTCGCGGGCGAGCCGCTCCATGACGAGCTGGTCCTTGCGCACCCCCGCGAGATCGAAGGCGACGGGGCCTCCCCGGCCCTCGATGAAGGCGCGCTTGGCCTCGAGCATCGGGGTGCCGACGCTCGTGTCGCGGATGGCGTCGAGCATCCGCGGCACCTCGAGGCCGCCGAGCCGGCCGACCGCGAGAGACTCGGACAGGGCCTCCCAGTAGACGCCGAGCATCTGGTTGACGACGAGCTTCATGAGCGAGCCCTTGCCGACGCCGCCCATGTGGGCGGTGCGCCGGCCGAGCGCGTCGAGCACGGGCTTCGCCCGCGCGAGGTCGTCCGCATCGGCCCCGGCGAGGATCAGGAGCTGGCCCTGCCGCGCCGGACCGACGGTGCCGGACACCGGGGCGTCGACGAAGGCCGCGCCCGCGGCCGCGAGCACCCTCCCCGCCTCGATCGCGGTGTCGGGATGCACGGTGCTCATCTGCACCACGACCTTGCCGTCGAGCGACCGTGCGGCCAATGCCTGCGACACCTCCCGCAGCGCCGCATCGTCGCGCACCACGATTACGATGGCCTCGCCATGCTCCGCCACCTCCGCGACCGAGCCCACGACCCGGCCGGCGACCTTGCCGAGGGCGGCGCCGTCCTTGCGGCTGCGGTTCCAGGCCCTGAGGTCGAAGCCCACGTCCACGAGCCGCTCGGCCATCGCGAGCCCGAGCTTGCCCAATCCGATCAACCCGACCCGCATGCCGGTTCTCCGATCCGAAAAGTCGCGCGACAATATTGGAGCGGCGGCGGGCGTGAAGCCCGCTCCCGCCGGCGGCAAGCTCCGCTATCCTGGCGATGAGGACAGCCATGTTGATCGCTCATCCGGCCGACCGGCTCAACGTCGTGCGCGCCCTCGCGGCGCCGGCGATCCTGTTCAGCCCGTTCTGGCACGGCTTTCCGGGCGACACCCCGCTCGCGGCGTTCCTCATCTTCGCGCTCGCCGGCAATACCAACTACCTCCTCCACTTGCACATCCACCGCCCCTTCTCGACCCGGAAATGGCTCAACCTCGTCCTCGATCTCGCCATGGGCCTCTCGACGGGGATGACGGCCTCGAACTGGCGCATCCAGCACCGCTACGGCCACCACCGCGGCATCGACGCGCCCTATCGCCCGCACGGCGATTGGGAGACGGCCCGGTACACGGCGCTCGGCGCCCTCTCCTTCTCGACCCGCTCGATCTGGCCGACCTTCTGGAACCCCGTCGTCGAATCCTTCCACAAGGGGGTGCTGGCCGACGTGAAGCAGCCGATCCGCTACCGCTGGGCCTTCGTCGAGCAGGGCCTCCTCGTCGCCTTCGTGCTCGCACTCCTGCCTTGGAAGCCGTGGCTCGTCCTCACCTTCCTGCTGCCCTGGTACGCGCTGATCTCCTTCATCTCGCGCTACGTCGACTACCTCAACCACTACGGTTGCGACGAGCACAGCCCGAACCCCTACGAGCGCGCCAACAACTCCTTGAGCCCACTCTTCAACCGGCTCTGCAACAACTTCGGCTACCACACGGCCCATCACGTCAGGCCGACCGCCCACTGGACCGAGCTGCCCGAAATCCACGCCGCGATCGCGGACCGGATCCCCTCGCGCCTGCTGAAGCCGTTCAGCTGGTCGTGCCTCTTGCTGCCGTATCACTGCCTCTTGGCGTGGCGGGGGAGGATGTAAGCAATCTTACGACCGGGCCGCCACAGGCTCAGAAATGCGGAGGCGGAACAACGAAAGGCTTCGGAGACCTGCAAGTCTCCCGGAGCTGCCAAGAGCGGCGCCTCAGATCGCCTGGAGCTTCGCGTTGAGGTCGGCGCGCGTGGCGAGGACTGCCTTGGCTTTCGCCTGCGCATTGAGCGCCTGCTCGCGGGACACCGACAGATCGCCCAAGCTCGTGCGCGCTGTCGCGACCCTCGCCGCAATTGCGTCGATCTCGCTCTTGATGGTCTGCACCTGCGCCGTTTTGGCGGCATTGTCGGCAACCGCACTCAGCTTAGCATCGGCAGCCGCGCGGAGCGTCTCGACGGTAGGCGCCTCCCCGGCAAGTGCGTTCAGTTCCGTGAGAAGACGCAACCGCTCGGCATTCGTATCGGCGGGGGCCTTCGCGGCCTCTGCGGCGGCGGCCGTCTTCGCAACCACTTCTGCGGCGGTTTTCTTCGTGGCATCTGCGGCGGCATCTGCAGGCCGGGCGCCGAAGTAGAACCCGATCATTGCGGCGAGGATCGTCGAGAGCATCGTCAAGACCTGCTTCGCGATATCGTCGCTGATCCCGTAGTCTCTTCGAGGATAGAGCTGGACGTCGAAGGTCGGGGCAGGAGGGGCGCTCCCGGCCGCGGGTGTGGGTGCAGGCACAGGCACCAGCACGACGAGTCCTTGCGCCGAAAGCCGCTGCTCCAGGGCCTGCGCCTCGGGCGCGCCCAGTCCTTTCCGGACCTCAATGGCTTTGCCGAACGGCTCACGCTCGCTCGTCCGGGTGAGCAGGAAGCTCGCGAACACGCCGACCAGCACGATGAAGGCGATGGTCAGGATCGCCCGCACCGTGCCTTCGGGCAGGCCGAAGGGCTGGCGCGTGTCCTTGATGTCGAGCCAGCTCGCGCTGAAGCTCAGCATATTCATGATGCCGATGAAGGCGGCGATCCCGACCAGGAGGAGCGTCGCGACCACCGCGAAACTGCCGACCTTGTCTGTGAATGCATGATTGAGGACATAGCCAATGAAAAAGACGAAGACGGCCGCGACCGCCAATGAGAGCACGACTCCCCCCCAACCCAGCCGCGCGGGGTTTCGCCGAGCTTCTGATGCGTCCTTGGCACCGTTGTTCTCGTCAGCCATTGTCCCCTCCTCTGCCTGGGTCAATCTTCAGTTGAGGAGCCGGTAGAATCAACTGTTTAATTGCTGCCCTTGCCTTCAGCTGTCGCGACTGGACCGCCCGCGGGCCGATCTCCGGCCGAGCCGGCTCGAGCACGAGCAGCGCTGCAGCTCCGTTGCTTTCGTACCTTCTTTGTTCTAGTCAGAGCGGCGACCCTTTGCGCCCGTGATTCTCGGGCCGCGGCACCTTACATAGGGCGTTTCTCGGGAGCGTGCCCGGCGCGCTCGCAAAGCTGAACCACAATGGCCAAGATCGACGACCTGTTCGACCGCGCGGCGGAGGCCGGCGAGGCTGCCCGCGTGATCGCGATCCGCGGGGCGCGAGAGCACAACCTCAAGAACGTGGATCTCACGATCCCGCGCGACCGGCTCGTGGTGTTCACGGGGCTGTCGGGCTCGGGCAAGTCGTCGCTCGCCTTCGACACCATCTACGCCGAGGGGCAGCGCCGCTACGTCGAGTCGCTCTCGGCCTACGCCCGCCAGTTCCTCGAGATGATGCAGAAGCCGGACGTCGACCAGATCGACGGCCTGTCGCCGGCGATCTCGATCGAGCAGAAGACGACCTCGAAGAACCCGCGCTCGACGGTCGGCACCGTCACCGAGATCTACGACTACATGCGCCTCCTGTGGGCGCGGGTCGGCATCCCCTACTCGCCCGCGACCGGCCTGCCGATCGAGAGCCAGACCATCCAGCAGATGGTCGACCGCATCCTGGCGCTGCCCGAGAAGACGCGGCTCTATCTCCTCGCGCCGGTGGTGCGCGGGAGGAAGGGCGAGTACCGGAAAGAGATCGCCGAGTTCCAGAAGAAGGGCTTCCAGCGCCTCAAGATCGACGGGCAGTTCTACGCCATCGACGAGGCCCCCACCCTCGACAAGAAGTACAAGCACGACATCGACGTGGTGGTCGACCGCATCGTGGTGCGCCCGGACATCGGCGCCCGCCTGTCGGAGTCCCTGGAGACGGCCCTCGACCTTGCCGACGGCATCGCCATCGTCGAGTTCGCGGATGCGCCGCCGGCGAATGGCGAAATGGCGAATGGCGAATTGAGCGGCAACCACTCGCCACTCGCCACTCGCCATTCGCCAAACCGCCTCACCTTCTCCCAGCGCTTCGCCTGCCCGGTGTCGGGCTTCACGATTCCCGAGATCGAGCCGCGGCTGTTCTCGTTCAACAACCCGTTCGGGGCGTGTCCCACCTGCGGCGGCATCGGGCACGAGATGCGGATCGACCCGAGCCTCGTGGTGCCGGACGAGGCCGCGACCTTGAAGCGCGGCGCGATCGCGCCGTGGGCGCGCTCGACCTCGCCCTACTACGGCCAGACCCTCGACTCGCTCGCCCGGCACTACGGCTTCAAGACCACGACCCCCTGGGCGGATCTCCCCGAGAAGGTGCGGGACGTGATCCTCAACGGCTCGGGCTCCGAGGCCATCCGCATGGCCTACGATGACGGGCTTCGGGCCTACGAGGTCAAAAAACCCTTCGAGGGCGTCGTGCCGAACCTCGAGCGGCGCTACAAGGAGACCGAGAGCGAGTGGGCGCGCGAAGAGATCTCGCGCTTCATGTCGGAGACGCCCTGCGCGGCCTGCGGCGGAAAGCGCCTCAAGCCCGAGGCGCTCGCCGTCAAGATCGCCGGCCTCGACATCGGCGAGGCGACGGCGCTCTCCGTGCGCGAGGCCGGCCGCTGGTTCGCGGAGCTGCCGTCGAGCCTGTCTTCGAAGCAGAACGAGATCGCGGTCCGCATCCTGAAGGAGATCCGCGACCGCCTGACCTTCCTGGTCGACGTCGGCCTCGAGTACCTGACGCTCGCCCGCGCCTCCGGCACGCTGTCCGGCGGCGAGAGCCAGCGCATCCGCCTCGCCTCCCAGATCGGCTCCGGCCTCACCGGCGTGCTCTACGTCCTCGACGAGCCGTCGATCGGCCTGCACCAGCGCGACAACGAGCGCCTGCTCGGCACGCTGAGGCGCCTGCGCGACCTCGGCAACACGGTGATCGTGGTCGAGCACGACGAGGTCGCCATCCTCTCCGCCGACTACGTCGTCGACGTCGGCCCCGGCGCCGGCATCCACGGCGGCGAGATCATCGCCAAGGGCCGCCCCGAGGACATTCTCGCCAATCCCAACTCGCTCACCGGCCAGTACCTCTCGGGCGCGCTCTCGGTGCCGATCCCGGCCGAGCGCCGCAGGCCGCAGGATCAGCGCATGCTCACGCTCGCGGGCGCGCGCGGCAACAACCTGAAGGACGTGACCGCCGCCTT
>DASVPW010000140.1:0-53250 GCA_036389455.1 Beijerinckiaceae bacterium | reverse complement strand
CCGTGGTTCGGCTTCGGCTACGGCGGCTTCTTCGACCAGAACCCCTACTCGCGGGTCTGGGACCTGTGGGCGGCGGCCGAGTGGTTCTTCACCCCGAACTTCCACAACAGCGCCCTCGACGTGACGATCGGGCTCGGCCTCGTCGGCCTCGCCCTCTACATCGCCGTGCTCCTCAAGGCCGGCGCCGTCCACGGCAACCGCGGCCTCGGGCGCAGCGCCGAGGTGCTGGCCGCCGCCGTCATCCTCTTCGCCGTCGGCTCCGCCACCGACTTCCAGCTCATGCGCCACAACGCCCTGCCGACGGTGCTGATGTTCTACGCCTTCCTGGTCGGGGGACGGCGCTACGCCGGCGCCGCGCGTGGGATGCGCGGATGACCGTCTACGCCCGCTCCGGCGACGAGATGACGCCGCCCGCGACCTTCAAGGAGCGCGCCAAGCGCACGGTCCTGCGCAAGGTCATCGACCGGG
This sequence comes from Beijerinckiaceae bacterium, assembly GCA_036389455.1. GTDB lineage: Bacteria > Pseudomonadota > Alphaproteobacteria > Rhizobiales > Beijerinckiaceae > JAJKJG01. Next base: position 52,782 of record DASVPW010000140.1, on the reverse strand, counting down.
TGCGCCCGCTCGCCTACCGGCGCTCGGAGGGCGGCATCCGCTGCCTCACCTTCCACTATCTCTTCGGGCACGAGCGCGAGCGCGCCCGCCGCTTGTTCGCGGCGCTGAAGCGCGAAGGCGACTTCGTGACCACCGCCGAGCTCCTGGCCGCGCTTGCCGGCGCGCCCGTCCGCGGGCGCCTGTTCCATCTTTCGGCCGACGACGGCTTCGAGAACGTCGCGACCGTCGCCCACCCGATCCTCAAGGATCTCGGCATCCCCTACAGCCTCATGGTCTGCCCAGCCTTCGTCGGCGCGGATCCCGAGGCTCTCGACGCGTTCCGCCGCAACGCCCGCTATGCCCGGCTCCTCCCGCTCGCGGACTGGGACGCACTCCGGCGCCTGTCCGCCGACGGCGTCGAGATCGGCGCCCACACGCTGACCCACCGCGAGCTGTCGGCGTTGTCCGGCGACGAGCTCGCCGCGGAGATCGCGGCGCCCAAGACGATCATCGAGGAGCGCCTGGGCAGGCCCTGCACCTCCTTCGCCTGGCCGTTCGGGCGCCGCTCGGCGATGTCCGAGGAGGCCCTGCGGCTCGCCGACGCCGCCGGCTACCGCGCGGTCTTCTCCAGCGTGCGCGGCACGCTCGCGCCCAGCGAGGGCGTGCCGCGGTATCTCCCGCGCCACCACTTCGAGCCCTCCTGGCCCCTCGACACGGTCCTCTACTACGCCACCCGTGCGGAGCCGGCCTTCGCGCCCGAGCCGCTGGGCCATGGCTAGGACATCATCCGTCTGGAGCGCGCTTCCCTCCTCCTTGCGGGGAGGGAAGCGCGTCCGGCGGTTTGGGAGTCTCCAGCGGCTTCTCTCAGCCCTCGCCGTGGCGGGAGCGCTCGCCTGGCCTGTCGCGGCGGAAAACGCTTCCTTCGTCATCCGCGTCGATCCGGCCCGCACGAGCGTGGCCGGCGCGGTCGTGCCGACCCTGGCGGAAGCCGTGGCCCTCGTGCCGGCGGTCCGAGCCCGTGCCGGGGGGCGCAGCGTCGTCATCGAGGTCGCGGCCGGCGTGCATCGGCTCGACCGGGCGGTGCGGATCGGTCGGGAAGCGGGCGGGCGGCCCGGCGCGCCCCTCGTCATCCGCGGGGCGAAGGAGGGCACGCGGCTCTCCGGCAGCGTGCCGATCGAGCGCGTCGAAGCCGCTCCGCCGCCGGGGGTGGACCCGGCCGTGCGGGGCATCGTCGCCTACCGCCTGCCGCCCTCGGCCGCGGCGGCGCCGAGCGTCGAGGTGCGGCGCATCCATTCGAAGCCCGCGCCGCCCGTCGGCCTCGAGCTGTTCGACGCAGAGGGCGCCCTCGTGCCGGCGCGCTGGCCGAACCAAGGCTGGGCCGCGACGAAGGTCCGTGCCGGCGCCGCGAAGAGGCCCGAGATCGAGACCGGGACGGCCCGCGCGGCGCGCTGGCGCGGCGAGACGGACCTGTGGGTCGCCGGCTACTTCGGCGAGGACTGGTCGTTCGAGACGCTTCAGGCCTCCGTCGCCCCTTCCGGACGCCTGGCGCCGGCAAGCGACCCGCTCTACCGGATGCGCGACGGCGCCCGCTACTACGTCTCGCACGCGGCGGCCGAGCTCGACGCCCCGGGCGAGTGGTGGCGCGACGCCAGGGCCGGTCTCGTCCACGTCATCCCGCGCCGGGAGGGCGAGATCGAAGCCTCCGTCGCCGAGGGCTTCCTCGACATCGATGGCGCAGCGCACGTCCGCATCGAGGACCTGACCTTCGAGCGATCCCGCGGCGACGCCATCCGCGTCGCCGGCGGGACCGACGTCATCGTCGAGCGCTGCACAATCCGCTGGATCGGCGGGCGCGGCATCCTCTTCGAGGACGCGGCCCGCTCCGGCGTCCGCCAGTCCGTGATCGCCGACACCGGCGAGGGCGGCGTCGCGCTCCGCGGCGGCGACCGCCGGACGCTCGCGCCCTCGGGACTCTTCGTCGAGGACAGCGCGATCGTGCGCTTCTCGCGGCTCGGGCGCACCTACAAGTTCGCGGTCGAGATCGAGGGCGTGGGCGCCCGCGTCGCCCGCAACCTCATGGCGGAGGCGCCGCACACGGCGATCCGCTTCCAGGGCAACGACCACGAGATCCTCCTGAACGAGATCGCGACCGTCGCGGCCGAGACCTCGGACGCCGGCGCGATCTACACCGGCCGCGACATCGCGGCGCAAGGGACGGTCGTGCGCCACAACTTCATCCACGACGTGCGCCCGGCGCCCGGCTTCGAGGTCAAGGGCCTCTACCTCGACGACATGGCGAGCGGGACGACCGTCGAGGGCAATCTGTTCCTGCGCGTCGAGCAGCCGGTGTTCGTCGGCGGCGGGCGCGACAACACGATCGAGGGCAACGTCTTCGCCCTGTCGTCGCCGGCGGTCCACATCGACGGGCGCGGCAAGACGTGGCCCGGCCCGCGCATCGACAGTCCCGAGAACGAGGTCCAGATCGCGCTCCGCGAGGTGCCGATCCGGTCGCCCGTCTGGCGCGCCCGCTACCCGCGCCTCGCCTCCCTGATGCAGGACGACCCCAGCGCCGCGAAGCGCAACGCCGTGCGCCGCAACCTCCTCATCGCGAGCGGCCTCCTCCACATCGACCAGGGGGCCGAGCGGCGGGACCAGATTATCGAAGATAACCGCACCCCCGACGGCCCCGGCGAGCCGGCGGAGGCGCTGGCCCGCCGGGCGCGCCGGGCCGCGGACCTCGTGCCCGTTCTCAGGATGTTGAGGAATTCTCCTTACGACACGATGCCGCTCGACCGCATGGACCGGGCCGCGGTCCTCGCCGGGATGGGCATCGGGGCCCCGGGGAACCGCTGGGGGGAGGCCAAGTGAAAGCCGCCGTCGTGACCGGCATCGTGACCCCCTACACCCACCGCCTGTTCGAGGCCTTGGGGAGGCGGCTTGACGGCGGGCTGCACGTCTTCGCCTGCACCGGCATCGAGCCCGGCCGGCACTGGACCCTCCCGCCGGCCGCATCCTATCGGCGCCGCGTGCTCGGGGGCGTGAGGTTGCACCGCAGCTACGTCAGCCACGTCTATCTCAATCCCGGCATCGTGCCGGCGCTCGTGGGCGCGGGCTTCGACGTGATCACGGTCTGCGACTTCTCGCCGACCATGATGATCGCGGCGACGGTCGGTTTCGCGACGGGCACACCCGTCGTGATCCAGACCGACGCGCAGCCCGAGACCGACCCGGGGCAGTGGTCGCTGCCGCATCGCCTGGCCCGCCGCCTGATCGTCCCGCGCTGCCGGATCGGCCTGGGCGCAAGCCGCGGCAGCCTGGAAGTGCTGGAGCGTTACGGGCTGTCGCCCGAGCGCGGCGTGCTCGCCCCCCTCGCCCCCGGCTGGGATTTCTCGGGCGACCCGCCGCCCTTCGAGGCCAGGCCCTTCGATCTGATGTTCTGCGGCCACCTCGATGACGACCGCAAGGGGCTCCTGTTCTTCCTCGACGTGGTCGAGGCCTGCTTGGGCCGGGGCTTTCGCCCGCAAATCCGCGTCACGGGCGAGGGGCCGCTCCGCGCCGCCGCCGAGGCGCGCCTGTCTGCGGCGGGCGTCGAAGCGCGCTTCGACGGCTATCTCCCCCAGGAAGCGCTGGGCGAGGCCTATGCGTCCGCAAAACTGTTCCTGTTCCCGTCCCGGGGCGACCCCTGGGGTCTCGTCGGCAACGAGGCGCTCCAGTGCGGGACGCCCGTGCTAGCGTCGCCGCATGCCCGCGTTGCGCACGAGCTCGTCCAGCCGTTCGGAGCCGGCGCCGTCCTCGACCTTGAGGTCGAGGCCTGGACCGGGGCGGCCCTGCGTCATCTGACCGACCGGCCGGCCTGGGACGCGGCCCACGCCCGCGCCGCGGCGGCGGCCCGCTCGTTCTCGGTCGAGGCCATGGCGGCGGGCTTCCTCGAGGCCTTCTCGAGGGCGGCGGCGCCGCGCCCCGCCCTCCTGGGGCAGCGCGGATGAGCGGGCCCGGCATCGACGCCGCGGTGACGGCGCTGCCCGCGGGCGCCGGAGCCGGGCTCGTCCGGCGGGCCCGGCGCGCCCTCGACCACGAGGGCGCCTGGTCGGCCGGAGCCCAGGCGCTCGCCAGCGGGATGAGCTTCCTGGTCTCGATCGGGGCCGCCCGGGCGCTCGGGATCGAGGAGTTCGGCCGCTTCGTCCTGATCCTCACCGGCGTCTTCATCGTCGGCGCGCTGCAGTACCAGGTCGTCTCCAGCCCGATGATGACGGCGGCGGGCCTGCGCCGGCGTTCGGACGGCTACTACGGCGCCGTGACCCGCTGGCTCGTCCTCGCGTCGCTGCTCTCCGGCCTCGCCGTCGCGCTTTACGTGCTCGCCCTCTACGGCTGGCAGTCCGGGCGGGCGCGGCTCGACCTCGCGGCGGCGGGGTTCGCGGTCGGAGTCGGCATCGTCCTCCACGACGGCCTCAAGCGCATCCTCTTCGCGACCCGCCGCCCCCGCCTCGCCTTCCTGTTCGAGGCGCTCCGCTACGGGACGTTCGCGGCGGCCGCCATCGCCGCCTGGGCGACCGTCGGGATCGGCACGGCGGGCCTCCTCCTCTGCCTCGGCCTCGCCCCGATCGCGGTCGCGCTGCCGCTCCTCGTGCCGATGCTGCGCAACCGGCCGCGGCGGCGGCTGAAGGCCGCCGTCTTCGCGCGCCACTGGGACATCGGCCGCTGGATGGCCCTCATGGTCCTGGTCTCGACGGCGCACGAGCACGCCGTGACGGTCGCGGCCGGGACGATGCTCGGCGAGTGGGCGGCGGCGGGCCTGCGCTCGGCCCAAATCCTGTTCGGGCCGATCCTCGTCCTGATGATGAGCCTCGAGAACGTCGTGCCGCGCCGCGCCGCCGAGCGGTACAGCGCCGGCGGCCGTCCCGCGCTCGCGCGCTATCTCAAGCGCGTGCTCCTCCTCGGCCTCGTCCCGATCGCCGGCTATTGCCTCGGCGCGGCGGCGTTCGAGGACGAGCTCTTGAGCCTCCTCCTCGGCCCCGCCTTCACGGCCTTCGACCAGCTCGTGACGATCGTCGCCGTCGTGCCGGCGCTGGTGCTCGCGCGCGAGCTCGGCATGGTCTACCTGCGCACGCTCGGCGAGACCCGAGGGGTGTTCGTCGCCTTCCTGGGCAGCGCCGTGGTCACGATGGCGGCGCTGATCCCGCTGATCCACGGCTTCGGGGTGATCGGGGCGGCGCTCGCCTTCGTCCTCGGCCACGCCGTCTCGACCGCCTTCGTCCTCGTCCGCGCCTGGCGCGGCTGAAGGCCGTCAGGCTTCGGGGCCGCGGCGCAGGAGCCGCCGGGCGAGGGGCTTCAGGGCGCGCTTCAGGTGCAGCCGGCCGAAGCGGCCGAGCGCGCCGAGATACGACGGCCGCAGCAGCGCCGCGGCCGAGCCGCGGGCCACGATCGTGACGAGCGGCCGGCAATGGGCGCCGAGGCGCTGCTTGTAGGCTCCGTCGCCCCACATGAGGTTGAAATCGAGGATGCCTTGCCGGCGGCACTCCTCGATCGCATGGATCAGCGTGATCATGCCCGGGCTGTAGCGCTGGGCCGCGGCGTCGTAGCCGCCGGTCATGAAGTAGGCGCGCCGGCCGGTCACGAAAACGAGGTCGCCGGCCACGATCCCGTCCTTGTCCTCCAGCACCGAGCCCCAGCCGAGCTCGGCCGAGAGCGCGGAAAGCCGCGCGAATTCCGCCTCGTCGATGCCGTGCCGGCGCCCTTGCGCCTCGATCTTCAGGCGGTTGTAGGCGACGACGGTGCGCAGGAAGCGGCCGGAGGGGTCGCGATCGAAGCCGATGCGGACGCCCTCCCGGTCCCGCGTCAGGCCGCGCAGCTTGCGGGCGGTCGCCTGGGCGGTCTGGCGCGCGATCCGGTCGGTCTCGCCGGGGCCGTTGAGGACGAGCTGCCAGTTGTTCTGATAATGGAAAACGCTCTGGCCGGGCCGCCTTGCGAGCGCGCCTTCGACCCGCACGTCCTCGAAGACCACGAAGGCGACGCCGTCGAGCCCAAGCAGCCGGTCGGTCAGGACGGCGACGCAGTCCGCATCGAGCCACGTGAGCCGCCCGAGGTGGACGAGGTGGTCGTCGCGCCGCGCGAAGACGAGGCGGGCCGCGCCCTCGCGCCGGGCCGGGCCTTCGACCACGACGAGGTCCTCGAGCCCGTAGGTCCCGAGCCATGCCGGGTGGACGAAGAGGGTGCCGGCGGCGTCGCGAGAGAGCTCCGCCGGTGACGCGCGCCGGACCGCAAGCCCGCCGGCCGCGTCGAGGAAATCGGAGGCCGCGAAGGGCCGGCTCGCGCCCGGGATCGGCGGATCGGGTTCGGCGGATTGAAGAGCGAGCACGACGTCGGACGGCCGGTTGGCTGGCATCCGGTGCCCCGAGCAAGGAGCGGGCCCGCGCCGGCTGTCCGGAGTTGGAACGGTCGGAGGCAGCCCGCTCCCGCAAGGCCGGCCGCGGCGCCTATCGCGGAGCCGGGCGAGGCTCCCGGTCCGGTTCGGCCCCGCTTCCTGTCTGATTCCGGGACATGTCCGGGATCGCCTCAGGGGAACGCTCGACCTCCTCCGCCGTGCGCCCGACGATCCCGGAAAAGACTTCCGGATCGGTCGCCCCTTCGGTGCCGAACAGCAGAACGCGGGAGCGGGCGTCGAGCCGGAGCGCCGCCCGCATCGGCGGGTCACGCGCCGCGAGCCGGAAGCCGGCGAGCCCCGCGACGCCCGACTCGCCGCCGGCGACGCCGAGGCCGGCGAGGTCGCGCATGGCCTCTTCGGCCGCCTCGTCCGGGATCGCCATGAAGGCGTCGGCGCCGGGCCCGAGGATCGCCCAGGCGAGGCGCGAGGGCTCGCCGCAGGCGAGGCCCGCCATGATGGTATCGAGGCCGCCGCCGACGCCTTTCGGGGCGCCGGCCTCGGCGCTCGCGTAGAGACAGGCGGCATTCTCCGGCTCGACCGCCACGAGGACGGGACGTTCGGCCCCGAGAGTCTCCCAGAGCCAGGACAGCACCGCGGCGGCGAAGCCGCCGACGCCGGCCTGGACGAAGACGTGGGTCGGGCGCGCGCCCTGGTCCCGCGCCTCCATCGCCACGACGGCATAGCCCTGCATGACCGTCCTCGGCACGTCCTCGTAGCCGGGCCAGGAGGTGTCGGAGACGATCTCCCATCCGTTCTGCCGCGCCGCCTCGGCACAGAGCCGCACCGACTCGTCGTAGGTTGCTCCGGCGCGCACCACCTCGGCCCCGAGCGCCGCGATGGCTTCGGCGCGGCCCCGGCTCACGCCTTCGTGGACGAAGACCACGGCCCGGGCGCCGACCCTCTGGGCGCCCCAGGCGACCGCGCGCCCGTGGTTGCCGTCCGTCGCGCAGGCGACGGTGAGCCCCGCGGCGCCGCGCGCCGTGGCGAGGCGCTCGACCGCATAGGCGCCGCCGAGAGCCTTGAAGCTCTTGAGCGAGAACCGCCGCCCCTCGTCCTTGTAGAGCACCTCCGCGACCCCGGCCTCCCGCGCCACGGGCCCGAGCCGGACGAGCGGCGTCGGCGCGTAGCCGGGCCAGCCGCGGATCGTCTCCGAGGCGGCGCGCGCCTTCTCGACCGAGAGGATGTCCCGCTCCGCCGGTCCGTAAGGCCGCGCGCGGTCGAGGCCGGGGTTCAAGATGAGCTTGGCGGATGGAAAGGCGGGGGCCATATGGACGATGCTGCGGCGGCGCCCGGCCCCCGGTCAAGGCGCGGCCCGCCGACCGAATCCACGCGAGCGGAACACCATGTGCGGACGCGTCGTCCAGGCGAGCCCTCCCGACAAGCTCGGCCTGCACATCGTCGAGGGGCTCGACCCCCGCGACAACCGGTTCGGCAACGTGCCGCCGCGCTACAACGGCGCGCCGAGCCAGTTCCTGTGGGTCATCCGCCGCAACCCCGAGACGGGCGAGCGCACCCTCGACCTTTTGCGCTGGGGGCTCGTCCCGAGCTGGTGCAAGGACAAGCCCAAGCCGCCGCCGATCAACGCCAAGGCCGAGACCGTCGCGAAGCTGCCGATGTTCCGCCAGGCCTACGCGAAGCGCCGCTGCATCCTGCCGATCGACGGCTTCTTCGAATGGCGTGCCGAGCGCGGCATCAAGCAGCCCTACGCCATCGCCATGAAGGATCGCTCGCCCTTCGGCCTTGCCGGGCTGTGGGAGAACTGGAAGGACCCGGCGACGGATGAGTGGATCCGCACCTTCTGCGTCATCACCACGGCCGCGAACGCGCTCGTCGGGCAGATCCACAACCGCATGCCGGCGATCCTCGCGCCCGCCGACTACGACCGCTGGCTCGGGGGCGAGCCCGATCCGTCGGACCTCCTCGGCCCCTTCCCGGCCGAGCCCATGGCGATCTGGCCCGTCTCCCCGCGGGTGAACTCGCCGCGCTTCGACGAGCCGGGCCTCCTCGAGCCGATCGTCCCGAAACCGGTCCTTAAGCCGCCGCCGTCCGGCCGCCGTCCGGTCGCGACAGGATCGACCTGAGACCTTCCGGGATGCGCACCGGGCGCCCGCCGGCGATGGCGGCGACGCGCACGTCGGCCGTGGCGAGGGCCTCGCCGCCGCGCAGGATGCGCTGGGCGATGACGAGCGAGGCGCCGCGCACGTCCGCCGTGCGGGTCTCGACCACGAGCACGTCGTCCATGCGGGCGGGCCTGAGATACTCGATCGTCAGGCGCCGCACGGCGAAGAACAGGTCGCCCTCGGCATGCAGGCTCGACTGGTCGACGCCGGCGGCCCTGAGGAACTCGGTGCGCCCGCGCTCGAGGAAGCGCAGGTAGCTTGCGTGGTAGACGACGCCGGAGAAGTCGGTGTCCTCGTAGTAGACCCGCACCGGCAGGAGGTGGCGGCCGTCGCGGAGCACGCCCGATGCCGGCGCCGCCACATCGGCCGGGCTCCCGGCTCCCATGGCAAGCGCCTCGTCTCGGCTGTACGGCATGGACGAAACCGTTCTAACTTGATGAGCGCGTTCGGCGGCTGGCCGGGAGGCTCGAGGTGGCGGGCGGGATATCGAACGGCGGCAGGGTTGTCGAGCGCGCGGCGCTCCCTCTGATCTTGGCGCTCCTCCTGATCGCGGCAGGGCCCGCCGCCGCACAGGTCGTGGCGATCGGCGCCAGCAATACGGCGGGCTTCGGCGTTTCCCGCGGCGAGGCCTATCCGGCGCAGCTCGAGGCGATGCTGCGCGGCCTGGGTCACGACGTGCAGGTCGTGAACGGCGGGATCAGCGGTGACACCTCCGCCGGAATGCTGGCGCGGCTCGGGTCGTCGGTGCCGGCCGGGACTCGGGTCGTGGTCCTCGATCCCGGCAACAACGACCTCAAGGCCTGCTCGGAGCCGTGGCGGCCCCAGAGATGCGTGACGCCGGCCGAGCGCGCCGCCACCATCGCGGCGATCGGGAGCGCGCTGCGCTCGCGCGGGATCAAGGTCCTTGCCGCGAACGTGGAGTTCAGGCTCGTCCCGCCGGCCGGCTGGCAGGCGGACCGCCGGCACCTCACGCCCGAAGGGCACCGCCTGATCGCGAGCCGGCTCGCGCCGCAGGTGGCGGCGGCGCTCGGCCGGCCCGGTCGAGGCTGACTACTCGTCCTCGGCGCCGGCGCCGCCCCCGAAGAGCCCGAACTGCACCGGGTCGCGCGTCGGCTCGGGCAAGCCGAGGTGCCGGAAGGCGTGGGGGGTGAGGACGCGGCCCCGCGGCGTGCGCTGGACGAAGCCGCGCTGGATCAGGAACGGCTCGATGATCTCCTCGATGGCGTCGCGGGGCTCGGAGAGCGCCGCCGCGATGGTCTCGATCCCGACCGGCCCGCCGTTAAAGCTCGTCGCGATGGTCGAGAGGTACTTGCGGTCCATGAGGTCGAGGCCGATCGGGTCGACGTCGAGGAACTTCAGCGCCTTGTCGGCGACATCGCGGGTGACCGCCCCCGCCTCCTCGACCAAGGCGAAGTCGCGCACGCGCCGTAAGAGCCGCCCGGCGATGCGCGGGGTGCCGCGCGAGCGCTTGGCGATCTCGTTCGCCCCGTCCTCGGACATGCCGACGCCCAGCACCCGCGCGCCGCGCTTCACGATGAGCTCCAGTTCGTCGATCGCGTAGAACTCGAGGCGGATCGGGATGCCGAAGCGGTCGCGCAACGGCGTCGTGAGGAGGCCTGCCCGGGTCGTCGCGCCGATGAGGGTGAACTTCGGCAGCTCGATCTTGACCGAGCGCGCCGCCGGCCCCTCGCCGATGATGAGGTCGAGCTGGTAGTCCTCCATGGCCGGGTAGAGGATCTCCTCGACCGCCGGGTTGAGGCGGTGGATCTCGTCGATGAAGAGGACGTCGCGCTCCTCGAGGTTCGTGAGCTGCGCGGCGAGGTCGCCGGCCTTGGCGATCACCGGCCCCGAGGTCGAGCGGAAGTTGACCCCGAGCTCCCGCGCCACGATCTGGGCGAGCGTCGTCTTGCCGAGGCCGGGGGGACCGACGAAGAGCACGTGGTCGAGCGCATCCCGGCGCGCCTTCGACGACTCGATGAACACCTGCAGGTTCGCCCGCGCCTGCCGCTGCCCGATGAACTCGGACAACGTCTGGGGCCTGAGCGGCGCATCGGCGTCGTCCTCGCGGCGCTCGGGGGTGAGGAGGCGGTTCGGGGTGGCGTTCATGATTTATGGCCGGCGTGGTAGGATATGCTACCTTGAAAGTCATCCGACCGAGCGCCGACCCGATGGATTTCGCGCCCCGTAGACCCGGCTTCCTCTACATGGACCTCGACGACTTCGAGGAATACCTCGCCGACAAGCCGGAGAACGAGAAGTGGGAGCTGATCGGCGGCCGCGTCGTGAAGATGATGGTCGGTGCCCGCTGGGAGCACCATTTCATCGTCCGCAATCTCGCGCGGGAGATCGAGAACCGCCTGTTGAGAAAGGGCGCCCGGTGCGACGTATTCACTGAGACGTTTTGGCTCAAGGAGCAATTCGTCCGCCTTGCCGTGTTCCCCGATGTCATGGTCCGGTGCGGCGCGCCTCTGGAGCCTGATGCGACCTCGCTGAACGATCCGGTCGTCCTGGCCGAGGTCGTCTCGCCGGGCAGTGCGGAACGGGATCGGGTCGAGAAGAGCGATCTTTATCGGCGACTGCCGACCTTGCGGCATTATGTCATGATCGAACGCGACCGCCCCGTGGTCGATGTGCTGGATCGGGCCGATGAGCGAACTTGGAGCACGCCGCGGCGCGTCGAAGGGCTGAATTCGACGCTTGAATTGCCGGCCGTCGACATCGTCATTCCTCTTGGCGACATTTATCATCGGGTGCTTACGGCCTGAGCCGGTCGACGCCGGAAATCATCATAAAGGCTTCATCGCGCCAGCTCTCTCAACCCCAACCGAATCAGCGTCTTCGCCTCCGCTCCCTCGCCGGCCTGACGGAGCGCCGCCGCGATGGCGGCGGAAGCCTGTCCTTGCGCGTAGCCGAGGTTGACGAGGGCCGAGACGGCGTCGGAGACGGGCTGCGGCGCGCGCTTCTCGTCGACGGCGTCGGAAAGCCGGATCAGCGCCGGATCGACGGCGCCCAGCGCCGGCGCCTTGTCCTTGAGCTCGGCCGCGATGCGGGCCGCGAGCTTCGGGCCGACGCCGGGAGCGCGCGCGATCGCCGCCTTGTCGCCCATGGCGATGGCGGTCGCGAGCGCCCCCGGCTCCAGCGCCGAGAGGATGCCGAGCGCGACCTTCGCGCCGACCCCCTGCACGGTCTGGAGCAGGCGGAACCACTCCCGCTCCTGGTCCGAGCGGAAGCCGTAGAGGCGGATCATGTCCTCGCGGACGTGGGTCTCGATCGCAAGCGTCGCGGCCTCGCCCACGGTGGGCAGGTGCTGGAGCGTGCGCGACGAGCAGTGCACGACGTAGCCGACGCCGGACACGTCGACGACGACGAAGTCCTCGCCGTAGGAGTCGATCACGCCGCGCAGCTTGCCGATCATGAGAGTAGCGAATGGCGAATGGCGAATGGCGATGTGGAATAAAGCGAGCGCATTGCCTTTGCCACCTTCTATGCGCCATTCGCCATTCGCCATTCGCCCGTGAGCGCGCGCGCCTTGCGGTGGTGGGCGTGGGTGATGGCGATGGCGAGCGCGTCGGCGGCGTCGTCGCTCGCCGGGTCGGCCTTGGGCAGGAGCACCCGGATCATGGCGTGGATCTGCCGCTTCTCGGCGTGCCCCGCCCCGACGACGGTCTTCTTGACGAGGTTCGCGGCGTACTCGGCGACCGGGAGCCCTGCGAGCGCCGGCACCAGGAGGGCGATCCCGCGGGCGTGGCCGAGCTTGAGCGTCGCCTGCGCGTCCTTGTTGACGAAGGTCTCCTCCACCGCGACCTCGTCGGGGGCGAGGTCGCCGACGATCCGGGCGAGGCCGTCGTGGAGCTGCTTCAGGCGCTCGGCCAGGCCGTCCCGGTCGTTCGATGCGACCGTCCCGCACGCCACGAACCCTAGCCGCGTGCCCTCGACCGCGACGAGCCCCCAGCCCGTGCGGCGGAGCCCCGGGTCGATGCCGAGGATGCGAATCGGCGATGCCATGGCCCGGTGTAGCGGATCGGCCGGCGCTCCGCAGGCTCGCCCGGCCGCCGTCCCCTGCAATCGCGTCAGCCCCGCGGTGAGGCTCAAGCCTGCCGGCTGTCCCGGACCTCGTAGTGCTGCGAGCGGTCATCGAAGCGCGCCAGCACGGCGCGGGCCTTTTCCGGCACGTAGGCGGTCTCGTGGTCCTCGCCCGCAAAAGCCTTCACGGCGGCAAGCGAGTCGAACCGCATCACGGTCACGAACTCGACCTCGGCCCCGAGCGGGCGCCTCAAAAGCTCGATGCCGCGATAGCCCTTGACGTTCTTCGCCGCGATGCCCGGGAAGATCTCGGTCTTCAGCAGATTCTCATAGGCGTCCGCGTTCTCGGGCGTCGTCCAGCCGTGCCAGATGCGGACGATCATCGTCTCACGCCCCCGCCTTCGCCATGGCGGCGTCCGACACCTCGAAGTTGACGAAGACGTTCTGAACGTCGTCGTGGTCCTCCAGGCTCTCGACCAAGCGGATAAGCTTCTCGGCCGCCTCGTCGTCGACGTCGACGGTGTTTTGCGCCCGCCAGACGAGGGCCGATTTCCGCGGCTCGCCGAAGCGGGCCTCGAGGGTCTTCGAGACCTCGGCCAAGGAGCCCTGGTCGCAATAGACCGCGTGCCCGTCCTCGTCCGAGACCACGTCGTCGGCACCGGCCTCGATCGCGGCCTCGAGCATCGCGTCGGCATCCGCCGCCCCGGCGTCGAACTCCACGACGCCGACCCGGTTGAACATGAAGGCGACGGCGCCGGTCTCGGCGAGGTTGCCGCCGCTCTTCGTGAACACCGAGCGGATGTCGGAGGCGGTGCGGTTGCGGTTGTCGGTCATCGCCTCGACGATGAGCGCCGCGCCGCCCGGGCCGTAGCCCTCGTAGCGGATTTCTTCGTACGTCTCGGCGTCGCCGCCCTGCGCCTTGTTGATTGCCCGCTGGATGTTGTCCTTGGGCATGTTCTCGGCGCGGGCCGCGAGGACGGCTGCGCGCAGGCGCGGGTTCATGTCGGGATCGGGAAGGCCGAGCTTCGCCGCGACCGTGATCTCGCGGGCGAGCTTGCCGAAGAGCTTCGAGCGCTGCGCGTCGACCCGCCCCTTGCGGTGCATGATGTTCTTGAACTGGGAATGTCCGGCCATGGACGGTCTTGCCTTGCGATGAGCGGAGGGCCCGGACGGCCCTCGACGCCGCGGTTCAGGGAATGGCGGCGTTATAGGGCGGAGGGCGGGGGAGCGCCAGACATCCCCGCCCGGTCCGTCAGCGGGCGGCCAGCTCCTCGGCCCCGGCCCCGGTGCGCCGGAACCGCCACCGCGCCGACCGTCTTAAATCACTCGTTCAGGATAGCGTCAGAGCGGGGCGGTTCGTAACGCTTCCTTCGCATAGCTTCCGTCAGATGATGAATGGCAGCACGGGAGGAGCGTCGATGGAGCTGTTGTGGATCGCCGGATTGGCGGCGTCGGGGGTCGCGGGAGGCGCATGGTATTCGCACAACCGGCTCGTGGCGCTCGACAGCCGCTGCGAGAGCGCGCTTGCCGACATCGACGTCCAGCTCAAGCACCGCCATTCGCTCTTGCCGAACCTGTTCGAGACCGTGAAGGCGTTCACGGCGCACGAGCGGGGCACGATCGAGGCGGTGGCCACGGCTCGCGCCGCGGCGCTCAGGGCCACCTCTCCGGAGGCGCAGATGCAGGCCGAAGCGGCGCTCGGCAGGGGCATCGCCCAACTGTTCACGATCGCCGAGAGCTATCCCGAGTTGCAGGCCTCCGAGCACTTCCGGGACCTGCGGCGCGAGCTCGCCGACACCGAGAACAAGATCGCGGCGGCGCGGCGGTTCCTGAACGCGGCCGTGAACGAGTACAACAGCACGCTGCGGCAATTCCCGGCGAACCTCATCGCCGGCGCCGCGCGGCTCCACAAGCGCGCCTTCTACGACATCGGCATCGAGCGCGTCCTCGCCGACGACGCACCGGTCTTCAAGCACTGACCGGCGGCCCCGGCAGGATCGACGCATGTACACCTTTCTCGGGATATGGCTCGGCTGGGAGCTCGGCTGGCGCGGCTATCACGTGCTCGCGGGATTGGTCGTCGCGCTCGCCTCGTCGCTCGCGACGCTCATCGCCGTGGGCCCGGTCGGCGGACCCGGCCTCGCGGTGCCGACCGCCGTCCTCGTGCTCGGCGTCTACGGCTTCGCGCGCTGGCTCCGGCGGCTGTTCGGAGGCGGCCGGAAGATCTCGTTCAAGCTGCCCGACCTGCCGCGCTGAGCCGGATCGCCGATGCTGAGGGTCAACGGCCTCTACGGCCACATCCAGCGCAACAACGCGAAGTCGCTCGTGCTGCTCGGCGCCTTCGTGGTGCTGTTCCAGCTCATCGCCTTCGTCCTGCAGGTTCCGACGCTCGTCCGCAACGAGGCCTATCTCGCGCGTGAAGCGGGTCTCACCCTGGGCACCTTCGACCTTCTCGGGCGGGCGGTGGCCGAGTTCTTCAGCGGCTACTGGTTCGTGCCGCTGACGGGGTGCCTGTGCTGGCTCGTCATGGCCTGGCTCTTCTACAAGCCGGTGCTGGCGCGCGCGACCTCCGCGCGGGCGGTCACGCGCACCGAGGAGCCGCGCCTCTACAACCTCGTCGAGAACCTCGCGATCGCCGCCGGGCTGCCGATGCCGGCCGTGCACGTGATGGAGACGCCGGCGCTCAACGCCTATGCGGCCGGCCTTGCGCCGCAGACGGCCGTGGTGGCCGTGACCCGCGGACTCCTGCGGGAGCTGAACGACCGCGAGCTCGAGGCCGTGCTCGCGCACGAGCTTACCCACGTCAAGAACCGCGACATCCGGCTCCTAGCGATGGCGGTGCTTTTCTCGGCGATCGTGTTCCGCACCGCCTGGCTGATCCTCGCCCACAACTTCAAGCTCCGCCCGCAGCTCATCCTGATGGCCGGGATGCTCCCGTTCTACTTCTGGGAGGTTCTGGCGGTCGTCGCCTGGGCCTGCGTGGCGCTTGCCGTCATGAGCGTGCTCCTGCGGCTCGCCGTGTCGCGCGCCCGCGAGTATCTCGCCGACGCGGGCTCCGTCGAGCTCACGAAGGATCCGGACGCGCTGATCGGCGCGCTGCGAAAGATCCGCGGACGCGAGACGATCGAGGGGCTCGACCCCGCCGTCCAGCAGATGATGATCGCGGCGACCGAGCTCGGCTTCCTGTCGACGCACCCGCCGCTCGACGACCGCATCGCGGCGCTCCGCCGTACGCTTCCGGGCGCCGTCTCGGCCGCGGAGCCGTCCGCCTCGCCGATGCCGGTCTGGACGTCGCAGGCCCGCGCCGCGCAAGCCTTCGAGGCCGCGCCCGCGCACAGCTTCAGGGCCAGCTTCGGGCACCTCGTCCCGGCAGGCGGGCTCGACGCCGGCGTTTCCGCGCCCCGGCTGCCGGCGCTGTCGCTGTCGCTTCCGAGCGTCGACGAGCTGCGCCAGATGTTCGCGCCGCTTGCCGCCCTGAAGCCGCCGGATTGGGTGTCGCATCCCTATGTCCTCGGACCGGCCGTGGCGATGAACATCGCGATGTGGGTCGGCGGGCTCTATCTGTTCGACCGGCCGACGTTCACGCGGCTGTTCACCCGTACGCCGCCCGTTCACGTCGTGCCGGGCACCGCGGTCTGCTTCTCGCTCGACAATGAGAAGCCCTACACGCCGGGCTCGAAACCCTTCGTGCCGCCGGTCCGCACCGACACGCGCAAACAGCGGCACGAGGCCGTGCTCGCCGCGTCCGCGCGTTGCCCGCTCGAGGGCTGCGAGAAGAAGGCGCAGAGGGACTACGACCACGCCATATGGTCGTACATGATCGATCGTATGCGCTACACGCGGTCACTCGATCGGGAGCACGGCGCGCCGGGTCTCGCCTTCGCACAGACCTCTTACGACAACGCCGGCGACCGGGCGCTCATCGACGACCTGCGGCGCCGCATCGCCCGCGGCCAAACCAACCAGAACAGAAACCTCGATACCGCGGCGGCGTTCGATCTGGCGCTCAACCGGCCGGCGAGCGCGTTCATGCCGTGCCGCACGCGAGAGGCCGAGGCCGCCAGGGCGGTCGCGGGGAAGCTCTAGCTGCCGCCCAAGCGGTCGTGACGCCGAGCGCCGGAGGTGCGATGGTGCCGTGCCAGCCCCGTGTCCCCAGGCCGGGGACGAGGGGCAGCCATGGATTTCTCGCTCTCTCCCGATCAGCTCCAGCTTCGCGACGCCGTCGCCGACCTCTGCGCCCGGTTCGACGACGCCTACTGGCTGCGGAAGGACCGGGACGGCGGGTTCCCGGAGGAGTTCCACCGCGCCGTCGCCGAAGGCGGCTGGCTCGGCATCGCCATGCCCGAGGCGTACGGAGGCTCGGGCCTCGGCATCGTCGAGGCTGCCATCATGATGCAGGCAGTCGCGCAATCGGGAGCCGCCATGAGCGGCGCCTCGGCGATCCACATGAACATCTTCGGGCTGAACCCGGTCGTGGTGTTCGGGACCGAGGAGCAGAAGCGCCGCATGCTGCCGCCCCTCATCCGTGGCGAGCACAAGGCCTGCTTCGCCGTGACCGAGCCCGATGCCGGCCTCGACACGACGCGGCTCAAGACGAGGGCCGAGAAGCGCGGCGGCCGTTACCTCGTGACCGGCACCAAGATCTGGATCTCGACCGCGCAGGTCGCGAACAAGATTCTCTTGCTCGCCCGCACGACGCCGCTCGACGAGGTGCGCCGCCGGACCGACGGGCTCACCCTCTTCTACACCGACTTCGACCGCGCCCGCGTCGAAGTGCGCGAGATCGAGAAGATGGGCCGCCATGCGGTCGATTCGAACATGGTGTTCATGGACGCCCTGGAGGTCCCGGAAGCCGACCGCATCGGGGCCGAGGGGGACGGCTTCCGTGCGATCCTCCACGGCATGAACCCGGAGCGCATCCTGATCGCCGCGGAGGCGGTCGGCATCGGCCGCGCGGCGCTCGACCGTGCGTCCCGCTACGCCCGGGAGCGGGTGGTGTTCGGCCGGCCGATCGGCCAAAACCAGGGCATCCAGCATCCGCTTGCCAAGTGCTGGGCCGAGCTCGAGGCCGCGAACCTGATGACGTTCAAGGCGGCGCACCTCTACGACCGCGGCGAGGAATGCGGCGCGGAG
Source organism: Beijerinckiaceae bacterium (assembly GCA_036389455.1). Classification (GTDB taxonomy): domain Bacteria; phylum Pseudomonadota; class Alphaproteobacteria; order Rhizobiales; family Beijerinckiaceae; genus JAJKJG01. Next base: position 35,106 of record DASVPW010000140.1, on the reverse strand, counting down.
GCGAACGCCGCGAAGTACCTCGCCGCCGAGGCCGCCTTCGAGACCTGCGAGCAGGCCGTGCTGACCCACGGCGGCATGGGCTATTCCAAGGAGTACGTGGTCGAGCGCTATTTCCGGGAGAGCCTGATCCCGCGCATCGCGCCGATCAGCCCGCACATGATCCTCAACTTCATCGCCGAGCGCGTCCTCGGCCTGCCGAAGTCGTATTGAGACCCGGACCCCATGCCCCGCATCTCCGGCAAGCGCGCCTTCCTCGAGCTCCTGCGGCAGGAGGGCGTCGACATCCTGTTCGGCAATCCCGGCACGACCGAGCTGCCGCTGATGGACGCCTTCGCGGCCGGGCACGACATCCGCTACGTGCTCGCCCTGCAGGAGGCGGCCGCGATGGCCATGGTCGACGGCTACGCCCAGGCCTCGCAGCGGCTTTCCGTCGTGAACCTGCACGTCGCGCCCGGCCTCGGCAACGCCATGGGCATGCTCTACGACGCCCAGAAGGCGGCAGCGCCCGTCCTCGTCACCGCCGGCCAGCACGACCAGGGCTTCAACGTCACCGAGCCGATCCTCTGGGCGGATCTCCCGACGCTCGCGCGCCCGCTCGTCAAGTGGTCGGCCGAGGTGCACCGCCTCGCCGACCTCCCGCGCATGGTCCACCGCGCCGCGAAGACCGCGCTCGCGCCGCCGATGGGCCCGGTTTTCCTGTCGCTCCCGGCGGACGTGCTCAGCGCCGAGGAGGAGATCGACCTCGGCCAGCCGACCCGGGTCGCGCCCGCGATCCGCGGCGACCGGGCGGCCCTCGAGGCGGCGGCGGCGCTCCTCGCCGCGGCCGAGCGGCCCCTCGTCATCGCCGGCGACGCCGTGGCGCACAGCCGCGCCCACGCCGAGCTGATCGGGCTCGCCGAGCTCCTGGGCGCGCCGGTGTATCCGGAGAGCATCGCCAGCACCGCCTCGTTCCCGGCCTCGCACCCGCTCTTCCACGGCGCCATGACCCGGCTTGCGCCGGTGATCCGCGCCATCCTCGCCGAGCACGACGTCCTCTTTTCGGCCGGCGGCGACCTCTTCTCGCTGTCGCTGCCCTCCCCCGTCGAGCCGGTGCCGGACGGGCTGAAGATCGTCCACCTCGACGTCGACCCGTGGGAGCTCGGCAAGAACTTCCCCGCCGCGGTCGCGATCCTCGGCAACCCGAAGGCGACCCTGCCGGAGCTGACGGCGCTCGTGCGCGAGCGCATGACGAGCGGCGCGAGGGCCCGCGCCCGCGAGCGGCTCGACGCCGCCGCCGAGCGCAACCGCGCCGAGCGCGAGGCGCTCCTCGCGAGGGCCGAGGCCGACCGCGAGCGCACGCCGGTGCAGCCGCTCTCGCTCCTCGCCGCGATCGGCGCCATGCTGCCGAAGGACGCGGTCGTGGTCGAGGAGGCGCTCTCGTCCGGCGGCGGCCTGCGTCGGCTTCTGCGCTCCGACGATCCGCAGAGCTTCTTCGGTCTGCGCGGCGGCGGCATCGGCTGGAGCCTGCCGGCGGCGATCGGCGTCAAGCTCGCCCTGCCGGATCGCCCGGTGGTGGCGCTGACCGGCGACGGCAGCGCGATGTACACCTGCCAAGCCCTGTGGACGGCGGCGCACGACGCCGCCGCCGTCGCCTTCGTGATCCTCAACAACCGCTCCTACCGCATCCTCAAGCAGCGCCTGCATGCGCTGCGCGGCCATGCCGCCCAGAGCGACACTTATGTCGGCATGGAGCTGACCGACCCGCCGATCGACTTCGTGGCGCTTTCCCGCTCGATGGGCGTCCCGGCGGAGCGCGCCCGCACGGTGGCTGAGAGCATCGATCTCCTCGGCCAGGCGCTCGCGAGCGGCGGACCGATGCTGATCGAGGTCGAGCTCGACCGCGCCTTCAAGCCGCTCTGAGCCGGAAGAAGAACGGAATGAAGCAGGGCTCTTCCCTGGACGGCGCACCATCGGCGGCCATGCGAGACTGAGAGACGGCCGGACCGACCCAGATTCGGCTCGCCTTGGAGAGCCGCGCCGTCGAGGCGTCGTTCGGAGGGATCCGGCGCTTCGCAAGCCCACCTCAAGGCGCACGCGCCCCGACGTGCGGCCTCACGGATCGACGTCGCCGCGGAATGGGCTGCCGTCGGCCATGTCCTCTCCCAGAGGCTGCGCCAGCTCGATGAACGTGATCTCGGGCGCGCCCGCGATTCTCGCCGTGTCGGCGAGGGCGAGCGTGGCGGTGGCGATGTCACCGGCTACGGAACGGACCTCGAGCCCAAGTTGCCGCATCCGATCAACGCTTCCTGTGAATCGCAGCAGGATGCTCACCTTGTGCCGCGTTCGGTCCGCCTCCGGAACGCGGGCGATGAGCGCCCGGAGGCCATGGTCGATCTTGCGTTGCCACGAGCCGGCGCCTGCGCTCATCGGCCGCCGGCTCCTTTTTTCAGCCCCGGCCGCAGTTCCAGGCTGACCCCGCCGATGAGCTGCCCGCCCGAATGTTGCGCGATATGGATGAAGCGACGCTTCTTGTCGATCTTGGGCTTGCGCACGTGGACGCGCGCAACCATGCGGGCACCCTCCGCGAGGCGCACGTCGGGCACGTGCAGGCGCGCACCCTTGGCCAGCGTGATCGTGGCGATGCCGTCCCGCAGTTCGAGCGCTTCGGCGCCCACGATGTCGGTCATGGCGCGAACTTTATCGCCTTCCAAGCGCGTCCGCACCTGCGCCAGCGGATCGTCCGCGGCGGAACAGCAGCCGAAGCCCGCGCGCCGCCCTTTGTTGGTCTCGATCACCTTGATGTCGCGCCACGGCAGCGCCTGGAGAGGTAGCATGAGGTTTACCTGCCCGCCCGGCAGATCATGGTGGACCATCAGACTGTCCTGCTCCGCCGAGCCGACCACGTAAAAGCTCATCTCGTTGTCGTTCGGGTCGTCGGGTTGGACGTGCGTGTTGTGCAGCCCGATGTTGTTGCGGGCAGCGATCACGCTCCAGCCGCCGACGCCGATCTGCGAGGGATCGCTCTCGTTTTCGAGCCGCACCAGCAGGCAGAAATGATCGTCGCCGGCAATGTTCGATCCGGGCGCTGGCGGTGCCCAGCCGAACTGCACCTGGGTGCTTGCACCCGCTGCGAGTTGCGGGATCACAATCATGTTGCTCTGGTTGGGGAAGTTAGGCGCACCGCCGGTATAGATCCCGTTCGTTTTCCAGGCCGCCGGGTACGGGATGTTGGTCGCCGGGTCGGCCCAATAGAGGTAGACCTCAGTGTTGTTCGCGGTCTGGGTCCCGCGGTTGCGGACCCCGACCTGCACGATGTTGTTGAACCGATGAAGCGGATCATAGGTCGGGTTTGGAACCAGGTTGCCGTTCCTGTCCAGCACCTCGATGTCCGGGCTCAGCCACGCGACCGGACCCGTGAATGGCTCCGCCCCGGTGTCGCTCGCGTCGTCCCTCAGCCAGACGTCCACGTCCGGCGCCGGCGCCGCGCAGGCGGTGCCGACCTGCATGTAGCCGAAGCCGAAGGCGTTGCCAGGGATCGCGCCCACCCCGGCGGTGCCGGCGGTGTTCTCCAGAATCTGCTTGAGGTTAGCCCAATTGGCGCCGGCCCCGCGGCACTGAAACAGGAGCGCGCAGGTGCCGGCGACCAGCGGCGCCGACATGCTGGTCCCGGACATCCCGATATAGAGCGCGCCTGGCGTCGCCGAATTCATATTGCGGGAGCGCGGCGCGGTGACGCTCGTCCCGACCGTCGCGATTTCCGGCTTGATTCTGCCGTCGCGCGCCGGGCCGCGTCCGCTGCTGCCCGAGATCGCCGGCGGCGGTCCCGCCTTGTCGTGGTTGCCAACCGTGATCGGCCGGCGTGCCGTCGCCGGAACGCCGAGCGTGAGCGTGTTCTCCTGCAGGAATGGCGCCTGGAACGCCGAAATGAAGCGGTTGTTGCGGTCGACCCAGGCCTGGAAGTTCCCGTTGATCACGGTCGTCCCGGTCAGGTCGATCGTGGTGTTGCCGGGCGGGATTTGTCCGCCCGACAGCGTAATGATGATGCTGATGAGATTGTCGCCGTTGCGCGGGTCGTTGATGATTGACGTTACCGCCAGGTTCACGTTTGCGAAGGCACCGCTGCCGCTACCGCTGGTCGCGGTGCCGGGCGTTACGAGCATCGAAAGGCCCGTTCCCGGCATCGTCACGGTCACGTTGAAGCGGTCGTGCCCGTCATACCAGATCTCGATGTCGTCGCTGACCTGCGCGCCCGCCCCATAGTTCAGGACGAGGTTCGCCGTGCCGCTGCTGGGCACGGTGCCGGCCGCATGCGCCGCGGTGCCGTTCGAGTTGCCTGCCGAGAGGGTGATGGCCCGGCCGGGTGTCAGCAGCAGGTTGTCCAGGAACTGCTCGCCGAGCAGTTGCCCATCATGCGGACCCTGGTTGTCACTCGCGCTCATGTTGATGACGCAGGGCTGTCCGCGCGCGGTCGCCTGCGCGAAGATGTAGGAAAAGGCGTCGGCCATTCCGGCGCTGTCGCCGAACGGCGCGGTCGGGTTCGATCCGCGTTGCGCGACGAAGATGATGTCGGCCGCCGGCGCTGCGCCCGTGAAAGTCCCGGCCTGACCAAGCCCGTTGCCGGCCGCGATGCCGGCGACATGGGTGCCGTGCTGGCCGACGAAGCCGCCGTGCCGCACGGTCTGATAGGCGGTCCCCGGACCGCTGAAACCGGCAAGTTCCGCGGCGATGGCGGCCTGATTGTACTCGACCCCATACCCCGCGCTTGGGCTGGTCTCCCCTCCCACGGGCGTGAGGGTCTGATCCCATAGAGAAAGCACGCGCGTCGCGTTGGCGGCGGTGCGGAAATCGGGGTGGTAGACGTCGAGCATCGAATCGACAATGCCGACGATTACGCCGGCGCCGTCATGGCCGCCGGCGTGCAGTGTATCGATCTCAGCGTACGGCACCGCCTGGCTGAGCGTGCGGAACAGCGGCCGCGTCAGCTCCATGAATCGGATCGCGGGCGATGCCTCGAGCTTCTCGATGGCCGAGAGCGGAACGAACGCCGTGAAGATGTCGCCCGCTTGGCTGCGCACCACCGCGCCGAGACGCCTGAGGTCGTCGGCGCTGGCATCCGACAGGATGAACGCGGAGACGAACGGCTCGTTCATGCGGATCGGCCACGGCTTCCCCCGAACGGGCTGCGCCGGAATGAACAGGCCGTGGGAGATCGGCGCGAACAACTGGCTGTCCAAATTGCGCAGGCGGTCCACGGCCTTCTTGCGGTCCGCGTCCTTGGCTTGGTCGAGCGCCGCCAGCGCCTCGTCGATCTGCTTCGTCACCCTTTCGATGCGCGAATCCTCGTCCTTCTTGAGCGACTGGCGCTGTTGCTCGGTGAGCGAGAGCAGGAACGCAAGCCGCGGATCGAGCTTGCGTCGCGCGGGACGAGGTTTCTGGGGACCCTGTGCCCTGCGCGGTGGCGGCTTCCGAGGGGGCGGGGACACAGGCCGGGAACGCGATATCGGTTTGGAGCGCTGGGCCATGATGAACCTCGAGAGTCTTGAAATGAGGATGCAATGGAACGCCCGAAACTGTCTGCCGGCCTGTTATTGGGGCCAAGCCTTCGGCAGCTTTTAATCAATACTCGGGATTACATTATCCCTTAAATTCTATCATGAAAAGAGCTGAATGGGTTTGGAGGTCGTGATTCCCGGCCACTCGTCGGCAGCATAACCGCGAGCCGCTTCTTCGCCGAGCTCGGCGACGCCCCGGTGAGCCGCGACCGTGACGGTCAAGCGCAAGTCGCGCGACTTCTTCTGGTACAGCCCGGTCCTGAACGAGCAGCTCAAGGCGAAGTTCGCCGACGCGGTGGTGATGCCGCGGGACGAGGCGGACGTGATCCGCGCCGCCGCCGCCTGCGCGAAGGCCCGCATCCCTCTCGTGGTGCGCGGCGCCGGCACTGGCAACTACGGGCAGGCGGTGCCGCTCGAGGGCGGCGTCGTCCTCGACATGACCGCGCTCGACGCGATCGAGTGGATGAGGCCCGGCCTCGTGCGCGTCGGCGCCGGCCGCAAGATGGTCGCCGTCGATGCCGAGACCCGGCCGCAGGGCTGGGAGCTGCGCATGCACCCCTCGACTAAGCGGATGGCCACCATCGGCGGGTTCGTGGCGGGCGGCTCGGGCGGCATCGGCTCGATCAACTACGGCGGCCTGCGCGAGCCCGGCAACATCGCGGCGGTGGTCGGGCTCGAGACCTCGCCGGCTCGTATCCGCGCGAGCTCTCGGGCGGGATGAAGATGCGCGTGTCGATCGCCCGGGCGCTCGTCACCCGTCCGCGCGTGCTCCTCATGGACGAGCCGTTCGCGGTCCTCGACGAGATCACCCGCTTCAAGCTCAACGACGACCTCCTGCGCCTGTGGGAGGCGCAACGCTGGACCGTGGTCTTCGTGACTCACAGCGTGTTCGAGTCGGTGTACCTGTCGAGCCGCCTCGTCGTCATGAGCGCGCGCCCGGGCCGCATCTCGGCCGACCTTGCGATCGGCGCGCCCTATCCGCGCGGCGAGGCCTTCCGCACCTCCACGGCCTACAACGAGCACTGCCGCCGCGCTTCGGCCGAGCTCCACCGCGCATGGGAGAGCCGGTCTCATGAGCCCGCGCTCCGCTCCTCCCGACGCCATCGAGGCCGCGGACGGCGGGCCCTCGCTCGCGACCCGCGTCGCCGTCCCGGTCGCGGTCGGCATCGCCATGCTGGCCCTGTGGGAGTTCCTGGTCTGGTACTGGCAGGTCCCGAAGTTCGTGCTGCCGGCGCCGTCGATGATCGCCGAGTCCTTCCGGCAGGACTACCCGACCCTCTTCGCCTCGCTCTGGATCACCCTCGAGATCACGGTCCTGGCCTTCCTGATCGCGCTCGTCGCGGGCGTCGCCCTCGCGACGCTGTTCGCCCAGTCCGAGATCGTCGAGATGAGCCTCTTCCCCTACGCCGTGATCCTGCAGGTCACGCCGATCGTCTCGATCGCGCCGCTGATCCTGATCTGGGTCGGGCTCGACCACATCGAGCGGGCGCTGCTCATCCTCGCAACCATCGTGGCGTTCTTCCCGATCCTGTCGAACATGACGCTCGGCCTGAAGAGCGTCGACCACAACCTGCGCAGCCTGTTCGACCTATGGCGCCACGCGCTGGCAGCGGCTGAAAGAGCTGCAGTTCCCGAGCGCCCTCCAAAGCCCTACATGGAAGCCCGCGACCGCTTCGTCGCCTCGCCGCCGCCGGCCTCGACGCTGACGATCGTCTCCGGCTTCTCCCGGCCCGAGTTCAAGGTCGAGGTCGAGGCGGTCGCGGCGAGCGCAGCCGCTTGATTCGGCGCCTCGCGCTCGTGGTGCCACTCTGAGGAGGACAGAGTTGGAGATCGACATCCCCGAGGTGGTGGCCGAGGTCGAGGCGGCGTTCGCGGCCTACGAGCAGGCCCTCGTCACCAACGACGTCGCGACCCTGGAGGCGCTGTTCCGGGACGACCCGCGCACGATCCGCTACGGCATCGCCGAGAACCTCTACGGCATGGACGCGATCCGCGCCTTCCGCCGCGCCCGCTCGCCCGTCGGGCTGATGCGGCGCCTGGAGCGCACCGTGATCACGACCTACGGCCGCGACCTCGCCACCGCCAACACGCTCTTCACCCGCGACAGCGCGCCCGGGCGCATCGGCCGCCAGAGCCAAACCTGGGTGCGCTTCGCTGAGGGCTGGCGGGTCGTCTCGGCCCACGTGAGCCTGATCGACGCGTGACACCGTGCCGTCCCGGACGGCCACGGCCCTAAAGCTCGGGTCGAGGCGGAGGCGGCCCGGGACAGGATGTAATGGTCCTTTGACCGTGGCCGGACTTTCCGCGCCGTGCGGGAGATATGGCGCGCCCGAAAGGATTCGAACCTCTGACCCCCAGATTCGTAGTCTCCTGAATAGGCTGAAAATAGCTGGTCGCCCAGGCACTTCCAGGCTAAAAATAGCTTGCAGAACAGCGGGTTATCCTGACCATAGCAGAACCCTGCGAAACACCCCTACCCACGTGATGCAAGTGCCTGGGAAGTGCCTGGAGGTGCCTCATGGGACGATCTGCACGCACCCACCTCACCGATATGGGCGTGAAGAACCTGCGCCCGCCTTCCGCTCGGCCAAATCGCCGTGCGGATCAATGAGCGCAAAGCCCGCGCCGCGGACAAGGTCACCCTGTGCCATCCTCTCCAAAAGGGTAGATTTCCCGGTCCCAGTTTGGCCGACGATGTACACGTGCGAGAACCGGTCAGCATCCCGGATCCCGAACCGGCGTTGATCATTGCGGAAGTCGACTTGCGCGAAGGGAACAATGTCGGGATTTCGCACCGCACAATCGTCGCATGCGGTCAAGCTGGGCGTAGACAGGGAAGTGTGGCCCACCGGCCGCGAAGCACCTTTGGTGACGATTTTTCCGACGGCGTATTGCCGCCGTTTCGTGAGCTATGCGCCCATGCCGGAGTGCCCCAGACCGCGGCCGTGGGCGTACAGCAAGCGCGTTAGGAGGACCACATCTGGGCCGCGAATGCGCGCTCCTCTTCACCGCTCACATCCGCATAAATGGCGGTCGTGCGCAGCGAGGCGTGCCCGAGCCAGCGTTGTACCAGGTGGGGGAGGGACCTTCGCCTGGAAAGCGGTGACGCCGAAACTATGACGCAAGCCCTTCGCAGTAGCCTGTGGGCCGATAACTCCGGCGAGCTTCATCGCTTTCTTTACGCGCCGCCATGCGATCACCCGGCTCCACGACCAGAGCCGCCGGGTGGCGAGCGCGGGATCACGCTGGGCGGCCCGGATATTGAAGACTCGATCGAGATCGGAAATCACCGCCGACGGGAGCGGCACTTGGCGAATAATGCCGCGCCGGCGCCGCTTTAGCGTCTCGAACGATACCAGCCCGTTCTCAACGTCAACCGCGGCCGGCGTCACAGCGAGAGCTTCCGAGATCCGCGACTCACCCCACACTAGGAGAAGGCAGAAGAGTCGGACCTTCTCGGGCATCTCCTCTGCGACCGCAAGAAAGCGTGTGCGCTCCTGCTTGTTCAGATACTTCCGAGCGCCGCTGCGCTCGTGCAGGGTCATTCCGATCGGCTGTTCCTGGGGCATGTGCCGGGCTGGCTCCTGCGCGCACCCAAGCACCCGAAACGCAATGGCCAAGAACGGGCGTTTTGTAAACTGCTGATTTGAGGACGATTTAGCCGGCGCTTTTGACGATGCCTGCCATATCATAGGCGCTCATTGAAACAAATTGTTGAGCAATATCCAAGATCTGAAACTGTATTGGCCATAGTGTACACCTCTGGCTAGGGCCGCAAGCATGAAAACAGCCGTGGTTTTGCTCGTGCTCGCCTCCGGCCTCACTGTTTCTGCTGGCATCGCAGATGCGCAGCAGCGCGTTCAGTCACGAACAGCCGTCGGGTCCAGCGCAAACGACACGCGATCACCAGCGCGCGACGCCAGAAGCACCGCTTCATACGGCAAGTGCGACATCTCAGCGAAGGTTGCAGCGGAAGGCGTCCTTCCCGGTGAGGCCGGAGGGCATTGCTACCGCTATCAGCGGCGAAAGGCATGGGAAGCCCGCGGATACTACGGCGCCTGGTGAGACATCTGCTGAAATCGCGCCTCTTATCGCCTCGTTAGCCGAAGCGCGCTATCGGAACGGGGACCGCATGTCGTGCCGGATATGCACGATCTGCACCTCGTCATCTAAGAGACGGTAGAAAATCAGGTACGGGTAGCGGCCGACACTGAGGACGAAGTACCCTCGGTTCTCAGTCGGATGCCCGAGCTGGGGGAAATCACCAAGACTTTCGCCACGCTTCAATATCGCCGAACTCACGGCGGTCGCCGCACGCCTGTTGTGCTGCGCAATGTAGGTATATATCGCATCAAGATCGCGCGTGGCTCGGGCGGTATATCGCACCGTCATATTCCATAGCGTTTTCGCAAGTCCTCCATCTCGGCATCGGTCGCGAACTCGCCGCGATCAGCCTGCGCGCTGCCCTCCGCTATGGCGGCGCGCTCTTCATCGCTGAGGCGATACACCCCTACATGCTTTTGCTCGATGTCGAGCACCGACCGCATGAGCTCGTTCTGTGCTTCCTCGGGCCACTCAGCAATTCGTTCGATAAGGACCTCCAACGCCTCCGCTTTAGTCATGTGTCGATTATACCATCGGAAGAGTGGATCGCACATGAAGCGGGGCGGGCACCCCAGCAAAGAAAGAGGCCCCACTTTGTGGGGCCGCGACTTCAATACTCCTCCGCGAGCATGATGGTCAGCACGCGCGTGGTCTTGTCGGGGTCGCCCGGGTCCTCTGACCCGAAGCGCAGATCCCGATCGTAGTAGTCGATCTTGAAAAAGAACGTCTCGCCTTCGAGCTGAAAGCTGCCGAAGTCGTGCTCGCCATGCGGGTCGTTATCCAGCCCGAAGTCCTCGAACGTCCGCACCCGCTCGAGCGCCGCGGCTACAACCGCCGCCGGGAGCGCGGCCACACCCGACGTCGTAACGACCCTTTCCGCCCTGCAAGCTCCTCCGGAAGGCATCGTTGAGCTCTGCAATTTTGCTCATCGCCGGCCTCCTTAGATAAGGCCGGCGAGCATGAGCGCGCTCACGACGGTGTTGTGCCCGCACCGCTCGCACCACCCGCGATCCTGGTCAGGCTCTACCTCGGTCGTGTAGCTGCAACCCAGGTTGCGGCAGATCCCGGGAGAGACGCTGTCGATAGCAGCTGCCCCGAGCAGCTCGTCGACGGTCCCAAACCCCTCCTCTCCCCCAAGCGTCTCGAGCTTCTTCCGCTTCTCTGCCGAACGTACCAGACCCATTGCTCCCTCCGCCTCGCTACCGACACCCGCCGATCAGGCGCCGGAGTGCGAGGCGGAGGACCTCACCGCAGCATGCAGCTACAGAGCTCCTGCGGAAGAGAGGGAATTGTGCCGGAGCGGCAAAGTTCGAACCAACGAAGCACAGAGAGCCGAGGCGGCGACGCCAGCGCAGCGGCCGCGCCCGCGCGTGCGACCCTGGCGCGGTGCGCGGCCCGCTAAGTGGTGAACTCAAGCCAGGAGGGTTCTGCTGGAAGCGGGGAGTGGATTGGGCGTCGCCGTGTAGGTCTGAAACTCACCGATGGCCTTCGCGATTACCGTCGCGGTGCACCTCTCTAGGGTGCCAAATAGAGGTCCTCTGCCCTGGAGAGACGAGTACGCGCGCCGAACTCTCTTCAGGGATGCGACCGCTGCCGAATGGTGTCGTGTCGAGGCATTCCGGCAGCTACACAGTGTTGATTGCTGAGCTAACGCCTCAGCCATGGCCGTGACCGACGGGCTCAGCTCCCTCCTCTGGCGCGCGCCTGTCGCTGTACTCGATAGACGGTTTTCACCAACTTCGCTCCAACGTTCGGAGTAGGGTTTGTTAGGATCACGATGCGTAGGCCGTCGCGCTCGCGCCATAGGATGTCAGCACCGTCCGGCACGTCCGGGCGAGTTGGCTCCAGTAACGTCCGGTCGAATGCCTCCTGCGGGATTCCGTCCGCCTCCATTCGTGCTTGTGCGTGGCGACTTACGGCCACGTTTCCGAGGCCCTTCACGGCTTCGTAGAAGTGTTTCATGGTTCTCGGTCGCACATTGCTGTCAAAGCCCATCATCTACTCGGAGGAGCTACAACCCCGCATACCCAATTGAATGCGCGTTTGTCTAATGGCTACCCCCGGCAGCTTGTCGTGCCAAGGCTCGTCAGCATAACATTCGTTGAAGGTACCACTTTTCGGCGCTAGGCGTACAAGGCGAGCCCTAGAGAGCGCCAGTTTGGAGCGCGTGATGGCGGCTGTTTTCATAAGTCATTCAAGTAAGGATCGCCAGGTTACCGCCGCAGTAGAGGCATGGCTGACCACGAATGGTTTCGACGACTTTTTCATCGATTACTCCAAAATACGTGGGGGCGACAAGTGGTCCGAGGCACTCCGGGAAGAAGCCGGATCATGTAGAGTTGTATTGTGTCTAGTAACTCGCAATTGGCTCAGTTCGGATGAGTGTTACGGTGAGTTTATGGCCGCGTTCTACCAGGGAAAGCGGATTATACCTCTTATAGCTTTGGACCCCGCGCCCAGAACCGATTTAGAGCAGAAGCGCCTTACAAGAGTGCTGGCCGAAGACCAAGGCGTCCAGCTTTCGATAGCGGCGCTTTCGCAGAGTGACGATTTAGAAGTCGCTCTAGGTACCCAGAACTCTGAGACTCTCAAAGCTGGCTTGCGTGCCGGTGGAGCGTTGGTCAAGGTCGGTTTAGACCCTCGAGCTTTCGAGGTTGACCGCGACGTGCGCCCCTCTCCCTTTCCGGGCCTCGAGTCGTTCGGAGATCAGGACGCTGATGCAGCTATATTTTTCGGACGGTCTCCGGAGATTGCACGTTGCCTTGAGGATCTAAGAGAGATGCGGGCGCAGGGCGTGCGGCAACCGTACGCAATCTTGGGCGCATCTGGGTCGGGAAAATCCTCCTTAATGAAAGCAGGCGTACTGCCCCGCCTTCGTCGTGAGCAGGGATGGTTAATACTAAGAACATTCCGCCCTGGAGCGGATCCGCTGATGAACTTCGCGACGGCGATCGCGGACACCTTGGCCGAACTCGGGGAGCAACGAGCGCCAGGTGCAATTCGTGACGAGTTGCGGGAGGTATGGCGCAACCTAAAGGGAAGCCGTTTTGTTGCTCCTGACAAGCTGCACAACCTCCGAGAACAGCTCGAGGTCTACTTCTCTCGCCTGCGCGATCGGTTTGCTAGGCCATCCGCCACCATCCTTGTTCCCCTCGATCAAGCCGAAGAACTGGTTTCCCCTGAAGGAGAAAGCGCTGACGCTCTCTCGGATTACCTAAGAGCCAGCTTACTACCCGCTCCCGCAAACAAGGACGGCGGTCCACGAGCAAGTCAGACGCTTCTCGTTTTGACCATTCGAACCGACAGCTTTCCTCAACTCCAAAAGTCCGATCGTTTCGCCGACTTGGATGCGCGGTGCACCGATATACGGCCGCTGCCACTATATCGGTTTGGTTCTGCTATTGAGGGACCGGCAGAACGCTACGGGGTGCATATCGAGCCGGGCCTCGTCGAAGCCATGATCGAGGACGCGCCTGGCGAAGACGCCCTTCCCTTACTGGCATTTGCTCTACAGCGGTTATGGCGGCAATACCATGCTGAGAAAAGGCTCCGCCGAGCTGATTATGAAGGTATTGGAAAGATTTCGGCTCTCATTGATGATGCTGCCGAACGCGCGCTTCAAGGCATTCGACCGGAAGATGATGAGCCTCTGAAGCCAACGGTTCCAAACACGACCGAACAGTTGGCAGCAAAAACATTCGTTCCGACGCTGGCGCAGATAAATCAGAGTGGAGGCACGATCCGTAGGATCGCGAACCTGACACATTTTCAACCGGAAGAGATGCGGCTTTTAGAACTCTTCACAAAGTGGCGCTTAGTCGTCGCCAAGCACACCAGCGAACGCGCAATCGGCACCGTAGAGGTCACGCACGAAGCCATTTTTCGATCATGGCTCCGTTTGCAACGATGGATCGACCGCGAGCGAGGTCGGATGCAACACCTGCGAGACTTGGAGAGTGCAGCACAGCTGTGGACAAATCGGGACCGCGCACCAGTCTACCTCGCCCACCGAGGCTCCCGTCTCTCGGAAGCCCAAGCACTGCTTGAGGTGCCCGACTTTGCGAAAGAGATTGCGTCTGTGCAGCGGGAGTACTTGAGGGCATGCTCGGCCGCCCAGGTCAGGAGGCGCGCAGCAGCGGGCGGCGGCATATTTGGACTGTTTGTACTCGTGTTTGTCATTCAGGGAATCATGGAGGCGGCCTCCCTTAGAGCGGACATGCGCCTTGCGGCGGACGCTCTCATTAAGGAAGGGCACCCGGCACAGGCAGCTCAGTTTGCCATAGCGGGCACATTCGGAAAGACGGATGTTACGCGTTTCTTCTCCTCCTTTGATGCCGAAGCAGCACTTCGTTCAACGGGATTTACCCTTAAAGTCGCAATGGACCTCAGGACCTCCTTCATTGCGGAGAAGGCGCGTCTCACTCGTGACGGTGCCCGCCTTCTCATCGTATCTGCTGACCAGAACGGAGCGTTATGGGATGTGGCGACCAAGTCGAAGATCGCGGACCTGGGCAACTATGGAAGCGTGAAGGCGTTCCTGTTCACCGACGACGAGACTCGGTTGGTCACGCAGTCGGCCGATAATGCCTTCAAAGTGTGGGATGCCCGCACGGGGGCGCTTCTCGGTGGATCAGGTGCAGCAACCTATGCGCGGGCTGGCCTTACCTCCTCGCCGCCAAGGCTAGTCACAGTATCCGAGTCTGGTACCGCAACGCTCTGGGATCTACACTCCGCAAGCCGTATCGGTACGCTTGGGGAGGAAAACGAGGTCGAAGCGTGGGCACTTCTCTCTGAACCGCCTCGCGTTCTTACACGCTCCCGACAAAAAGGGGCGCAGTTATGGAACAGCTTGACGGGGGAGCATATCGCGACGCTAGGAGGAGCCGGCGTATGTGAGGTCTGCACGTTCTCTGCCGCTACGGGACGCGCGGTAAGTTTCGATGCGAGCGGGCGCGGGAGAGTTTTTGACGCGAGTACCGGTATCGAAATTCCCAACGTTGTCCTCGACGCTGGCGCTCGCCTCGCGGGGCTTACCTCGGATAGAGGTGGCAATAGACTGATTTCACGTTCAATCTACAATAAGCTTACGCTCTGGGATCCTGCCACAGGCGCAAAAAAGAAAGATCTTGGATCATCCGATAGCGAGAATTACGCCTTTTCTCCGGAAGGCGAGAGCATTGTGATACGAGCGAATGATGGAAGCGGCCAGCTACTGAGCATGGATGGCGTTCTCCTTCATGCATTCGCTCCCGGGCAGATGCAGCTATATAAATTTGCGCCAGCGGGGAAGCGCCTCCTGACCACGGATACCAATCGCGTGTCGGCGTTGTGGAATACCGCTACGGGTGCGGCAGTGATAGCGAGCATCGAGCCCGGGCCCGGCGATCACGCCGTGTTTTCCCCGAGCGGCAATCAGATTTCGGTTGGCGCGTCGGAGACCGTCGGAGCTCTGTGGGACGCTGAGCGCGGGGTGAAGCTATCGGACTATGACCAGCTGGGAGAAGAGGTTGGCGGCAGCGTGTTTTCAAGGGACGGGCGGCGCTTGGTGACGTCAGGGGCGGGAAACTTTGGCAATCTGCGGGACGGGAATACAGGTAAGCATCTCGCGGTGCTGGGAGGTGCCGGCGCGGTATATTCAGCATCGCTTTCAGCTGACGGAAGGCGAGTAGTTACTCTTTCGGTTCATGACCTGCCAGTGGTCTGGGAGACGGAAACCCTACCGAACTCGTTGGGAAGCCCTCAAATCAGGAGTTATGTGTGCGCTATAAACTATAATGCCGTCCGGGTGTTCGCACGGGAAGCGCGTACGGGAAGCGCCCCGCTTGAGGGGGTCGGCTTTGCGGTCGCACATCATTTAAAGGGACGCCCTTGGCATCCGTGCGACTGGCGCGGACTTTTGAGCATCGAGGGCTGGAAGCAGTTGCTGCGGCTTTGGGGGGTCAGATTCGGCCTTGTCTCCGATTACGGTTGCTCCGAGCTAAGAGCGGTCGCACGTCGGCAGGGCTCGTCGCACCTTTGCGACGAGCCGGAAGAATGAACTCTCCTTCGCATAACAACATGGATTCCATAATTGCGCCTTAAGTGTTGTGCTCGAAAGCATTCGGCCTCTACCTCGCTCGTGTAGCCGCGACCCGGACTGATGCAAATCCCTGGAGAGATGCCGTGGATTTCTTGGGGCCTGTTGAGCGGCTAGGAGAATGGTTGCCCCTGAAGCTGCCATCGTATCCGTCTTGCGCTTGCGGCGGATGCTCTTCTCAACTGTGACGCGCTGCCGCCGGACGCTGTGCCACGTCGTGAAAGTGGAACCTGATCTCCGACTTCAGGTACCAGAGCCGCGGGCCGGAATGCATCGGATCGCTGCGTGGCGGGTTGCAGCAACCTCGGCCAGAGGTCGGCATGAATCCACGTCGTGCATGTGAACGCAGATCGGCTACATAGAGTGTATGCAAGCCGCTCCCGCAGCGCTCGAGGACTTGAGGGAAGTGTATTTCGATGTGTTCGGGGCTGTGTTGACCCGACACGAAGCTTCGGACATGGCTACACGTCTCCTGACCCTGTATGGGGGCTCTCCGCGCCCCTCGGCCAGGCGGCGCCTCCGTGAGCCACTCATTGTCCGGGACTGTAAGGCAGGCCAGGTTAAGCAGCGGCTCGACTGCCTCGACGTCTGACGAAGGAACAAGGGCGTGAGCTGCGCGAGCTAGCGGAAACCAAGACATAGATTGCAAACCGTATGTCTTCGATCGCGACAAGCACGTGCATTGCGCCATGATGGCCGACATCCACTGTTTGGATGGCAACCGAAGGCGCATAGCGCTTCCGGCAAGCGGTCAGTTGAGCGGGCGAACGGATTTTAGAGTCGGGCAAGCAACGCGCAGACACGCCAGGCCATACAGGATGGCTGCCAGAGGCGGCGACTTCGGGGTGTGCACTTGCGATGCCGGCCTCTCTGAAAGGCGAGGCAGACGATGTGGCTTACGCCGGAGCGTGCTGCTCCTGCTGCCAGTTCGCCACTATGATTTTAGTTCCGCCACACGGTCCAGCGTCTTTAAAACTCCGGATCCTGTTCAGCGCAAAGGCGTTGCAGTTCCTTCACGAGTTCGGGGACGCCCGATGGAATCCTGTCATCATGAAATGTTCGAACCTCCTCTACGACTCCCCGCTGTTCCGAGGTGTCATATCGCCCCGCCTTGACTGTAGTACCTGAGGCGTCCACTCGATCACGGAACCGGACGTTCTATGACGCGAAGCGGTGCTCGGCGTCCTTGAACACGCCAAGCGTTAGAACGGCCGCAACGGAAAGAAGGACAAACGTCGCCCACGCTGTATCCATATCGAGTTGGCTCGTGGCTGTCACGAGCAGGTATCCAGCACCCGAGTTGGAAGCGAGGAACTCGGCGACCAGCACGCCGGTGATCGCAAAGGGCGTACCGGCTCGGAGAGCGGCGAAGATCCGGCTCGGGACGAGATTCGACCCTTCCGGGATTGCTTCGAGCTGTGCCGTGGCCCGTGCCGGACCAGTGTAGACGCTACGATGAGACGGTCTTGGCGCAGCCCCACGCGACATTGCATCGAGCATCGGAAAGATTGCGATCAAGCTGACCATTGCCACATGCGAAGCCGTGCCAAAGCCGAGTGCCACGACGAGAAGTGGGAACATTCCTACGACCGGAACTGCAGCGAGAACGGAGCTGACCGCTTGTAAAAATTTGCGTAAGCCGGCTCGCTGTCGAGCTGTCGCATCTAGGACAAAGGACGTGACCAGGGCGAGCAGCACTCCGGCGGCGATCGTTACAAAGCTCACCCCCAGATTGGACCAGATTGCCGGTTCCCCCAGCATACCTATCGCTCTCGACAACACCGACGAAAGCGGCGGGAGAGCATATGGGTTCGCGAAGGCCCGTGAGACGACTTCCCAGAAAGCCCCGAGTGCAAGGACCGCGACGAGTGCACGAAGCTTCGATGATTGTTCCCACATCGCAGTATCCCCCGGTCACAGGGCCATGTTGCCGGATGGCAAAATGGCACGGTAGCTCGACTGTCGCGAGTGGAGTATCACGTCGGCTGCGTACCGGCCGCTACTTTTTGACGAGCGTGTCATCCCTGGCGAAAAGTCCATGCATCTCGAGCACATTGACGGCGAGGCTTCGCACTACTTGCAAGCCATTGTCGCATTTCCCACAATACCGGCGAGCGAAGCTTGGTGGCGATCCTATCGGCGCCGGGTCGCCTCGCTCCCGGTACTCGGGGAGGTTACGAGTGCGTTTCGCCTCTCCGTGCGGGCGGACGGCGATGTCGAGCGGCTTCTGAGCGCAGTGGTCCATCCGGATCGGGAGCGAATGCTCCGCCGTTTCTTCGGTGGCTTCAGCTTTCTCGAAGGCATTGTAGATGAAACCGTCATGCTTCCTTCAACCGCTGCGGAGTTTGAGCACCTTGCGGCGGGTTCTCCCCGTCGTCGCTGCCGTGTGCTGCCGCCGCTGCTTCGGGTTGCAGATCAAGCTTGGCTAGCATGTGACTTTCGCGTTGCAGATCACCTCGACGGGTTGGTGAGCGAGGCACAATCCGTCGGGCTACGCTTCAGCTACCAAGCGCATTTCAAACCATTCCAGCCGGACCTTGAGGCGCAGCGACGGGTCGGACGTAACCTCCTGGCGTTGCAGGCCGCCAAGGGGGTGCCAAGCGACTTGCTCGCCGACCAGGAAAGACAGGCGCGATGCTTCGCGTTGGCAACCTGCAGTATCGAAGAAATCCTGGCAGTCGAGGACTCGGACGCTGAGGCCTGGCTCAGGGAAGCTCTTTCGCGCTGCTTCAGGTCAAACTCCGCCCGAGCCCGGCTCGATGCACCGGATTTCGAATTTATAGACGAGGGATACGACGCCGCAGCTTCGCTAATGATGCACAGCAGCCTCCTCTACGAAGATCCGGTTGGTGACGATTTGGTCTGCTCTTGCAGCGTGCAAGAGCAGTGCCGCTCCGCGCTCCTGTCGCTTCGTCCCTCCGTTGACCCGGCTTCGCGTAGGAACCCGCCCGCAACGCCTGAGCCACAACCATCGCCGCCCGGTCCGGATCTGCCGCTGCCGGCCTTGTTCGAGGGGCAGGGTCATATCTTCATTAGTTACCGTCACGATGACCGACCGATCGTCGTGCCTGTGGTGGCGCGCCTGGCAAACGGCGGCTTCCCGGTATGGTATGACCGCGGCATTGGGGGCGGTGAAGAATGGGATGCCGTCCTCGAACGGAAGATTGAGGACGCCGGATTGGTCCTTATCTTCCTCAGTCGGGGAGCGATCGCCTCGAAATACTGTCGGCGTGAGATCAAGTTTGCTGACGCGATTGACAAGCCGTTGCTGGCCGTTACGCTGGAACCGGTAGCGCTGGCGGATGGTCTAAAGTTCACGCTGCAGCATCTGCAACAGATCAGCATTGCGGACACCGAGTTCGACGCCAAGCTCGAACGCTCGGTCCGGAGCCTGCTCAGCCGCTCAGTGACGGACGGACGTTGACTAAGCGGGACTGAAGCTAACGACGTTCACGCCTGATGTTTCGAATGCTCAGACGAGAGTGCAAAGGGCGGATATAGCGACTCAACGGATGCGCGACGCTTCGCATGGTCGTCACGCTGCGGATAGGAGAAGCAGATGGCAGTAGCCACTATAGACGCGAGCGCTGCCGCGCCGACGCCCTCCGGCGACACCGCGTCTGCAAAGAGGACAGCCGCGCTTCCGCTTCTCCCTCGCGACGCTCAAAGCGTCTGGAGTCGGGCCGCCGACTTACGCGACAGCATATACGAGGCTGTGGAAGGGACCTGTCGAAAGCTCGGGCTCGAGGCGTTGGTGAATAAATCGATTGATTTCGTCTATCCCGCATGGGTGTCGATCGAGGCTTGGCTTCCGGCCGGGGCTCCTGGCGCGACGTATAGGGTATTTGGCACGTTCACCATCGAGCCCATGCCGTATTCCCGTTTCGAATTCCAGGTGACGATCGGAGTTGAACGTGGAGAAAGGAAGAAGAAGTATGGGCCTTATCAGCCTCTCGCGGCAGCCGATGTCGGGGCCTGGACGACCCATATCCTCGATCAAGGGCCGCGTCCGCCGCGTGGGCACGCTCGGATTCGTAAATTCCCATGGGAGCTCTACTACCCCAAAAACAAGGTGCTTCGCCTGCGTCGCGATCCCGTCGCGCTGTTCACGACGGCAGCTTTTATCGCGAGCATGGCACTCTTCGGGGCGGCCCCGCTCATCGGCTTTCTCGCGTTCGTCCTTGCCGGCATCGGCGCCGTCGTGTCGTGGCGTCGCCGCAAGCTTGTCGTAAACGCCGGCCGACCGCTCGCCGAGCCTCGTACACTGCGCTTGGTCGACAATTGGCAAATCATGGTCAACGACCTCGGGCCGCACTGGCAAACTGTTCGGGCGCGACTGTTCGAGCGCCTGTCGGAAGGAGTACCTTTCAACATCCACTCCCGGCTCGAGAACATCTCGTACCTCACCCCGGATGGAAAACAGGAGCGCGAGCAACTCGTCCTCTCGCAAGGCCGAGGGCTCGTCTTTTGTCACGTCTACCGCTACGGCGAGGAACTCTACATCGGGTGGGACGCCTACCTGAACTATGGGCAATGGATCGAACGAGCACTTGCAAGTGGATACGACCCTGGCCTGCAGAGCCCGACAGTCATCAATACCGTCACGCCCGGAATTGCTCGTGCAACCGAATATGATCTGATCGACCTCAACAGCCTCACTGAATGGGTGCACTCGCGCATCGTGCAGGTCGTGAAGCGGGCGATGGCCGAGCACAAGCTGGACCAGGAGATCGACTTCAAGATCGTACGCGGAGAGCGTCAGTCGCTCCTGCGCGACCAGGAGCCGGAGAAGCGACGTCCGCGCTTCGGCCGGACATCCGTTCGCGAGGCATAATCGTGTTCGCGGTCGCTCGCGCTCTACGAGACAGCTTCACAGCGCCTGCTTCGTCGCAGGGTACTGTTCGGCACGGGCGGCCATCAGCGCCTTGAGTTCCGAAACCCGCTCGACTCTGTGCAAGAACCCTGGATCCTCTTCCGCGCAGAGTCGCTGCAGCTCACGCACGAACTCGGATCCGCCTTGCGGATCAATTGTGTCATTCTGGAATGTTCGAACGTCCTCTACGACTCCCCGCCTGGCTTTCCGAGACGGCATATCTCCGGGCCTTGACTGTGTGACCGGAACGCGAACGGTGCACGTTGCAGGGTATCGAGCGGTCAGGCACTATCAGCGCATGCGGACAATCGCGACTCTCGGACGGGGCGCCACGACAGGCGCGGGTGACGCCCATGGCGGGGCACCCGACGGTGCTGGGGATGATTATGGCGCTGGAGGCCGAGGGGGTATTGGCCCAGATTTTCTGGTTCGGGCCGGTCCGCGCGAGCGGCGCGGATGGGTATGGGCCGCTCTCGGGCATTCCCGAGCCCAGGTCCTGATGTCCTCGGCGGAGCGCATGAAAGTAAGCGCCGTGTCGGGCTCTCCAGAGGTTCCCGCCTTACTTCGTCTTCCAGTTCCGGTCGGACGGGCTCCGGCTCCGTAGACAGCCCAGCGTAAGCAAGGAGGAGGTGCCAATGTCGAAAGCTGGAACCCGTCTCACGTTGGAAAAAAGGTCGGTTTGCTTTTTGCTCTTTCTTGGGCTGATCACGCCGGCCCGGGCAGAGAGCTGCAGCTTTGGCACTTGGTTCGACTTCAAGGGGACCAAGATCTACCGAAATGCGTCAAAGACGGCCTATGTCTACACGACATCTCACTCGCGTATCGATGCTGACGGCGCGCCGAACGCGTATCACCCCGAGGACGTCGGCAAGAACTGCACGAAAGATCCGCATCGCGGGCTCGATTGTCCAGCAAACGCCGGGTACCCGAATACAAGCTGGTGGAATCAGGTCCTGATTCCCGATCCTGGCAACCCAAGCCGCGCGTTTGTCCAGCAGAGCGGTCCCTTCAAAGGCTTTTTCGTCGCAGCCACTTGGCTGACGGACGCAAGCAAACGCACGACCGACCCTGCCCGCTACGTGGACGCCACGAAGGTCCCGTATGTCGTATTCCCGGGAAGCTCCTTCGGCAGTAAGTCAGGCACGGGCTTCAAAGGTGACGTAGGATTTGCTTGGCATCTGGATAACGGCAAGTCGACGGCCTTCATCGTGGCAGACCAGGGGGGCGGTGAAGACGCTAAGCTCGGCGAAGGCTCAATCGCGCTCTACGAGGCGCTGGGCGGGCAAGATGTAAACCCGCGGACTGGCTCCGGCGTCGCGAAGGGCAAAGTGAGGTTCGTTGTCTTCCCTGGCTCCCGAAAGGCCGCGGAGCCGGTCTGGCCGCGGACGCAGGAAAGCATCGATCAGCAGGCCCGCAAATTGCTTGACCAGATCGGCGGGGAGGAGGCGATCAAAGGTTGCGAATAAACCAGGCCTTCGCCTTTGCCTGACCTCGTCCCTTGAAGTGGGCCAGCTTCCTCCATGTTGGAGCTGGAAACATGGAGGGAAGCATGGGCGCGAAGCGTCACACGCCGGTGGAGATCGTCACGAAGGTTCATAAGCAGCTTTGCAGCGGCTGACTATGCCGCAGCGCGCTGTTGATCAGGATCGGCTATCAACGCCTTAAGTTCCGACACCCGCTCGAGGGTCTTCAGGAACTCCGTATCCTGTTCGGCGTAGAGTCGCTGCAGCTCGCGCACAAGCTGGGAACCGCCGGGCGGGATTGTGTCGCCCTGGAATGTTCGAACGTCCTCTACGACTCCCCGCTATCCTGGACAGCACATGTCCAAATAGCCGTTTCGGCCCGCAGTAAGGCCGTTTCCGGCGTGTTCGAACATTGAAGGATTGGGCGGCAGGGAGGATGCGAAATCCCGCAGGCTGACGAATGGTTTCGCGGCTTCAATCCTCAGCATTTTCCTCGTCAGAGTAATGTTCGAACATGTGGCGGTCACGATCAGGCGCTTGAGCCGGTTGTCGCCAGACGCAAACCACTCTGCCGCCTCCTGCCCAAAGGCCATAACATCCTTCAGGAACCCGCGGCGCTCTTGGGTGGGCTTTGCCGCCTGTTCAATTGCTTGATCGAGCCGCATGAGCTCGTGGCGCCGCTTCTCGCGCTCGGCGCTGAACTCCTCGTCAGAGAGGAGGCGGCGGAGCCGGAGCGCGGTGAGCTCGCGAAGCTGTGCCTCCATATCATTGCGTGTCGCCATCAGCGAGCGCTCGCGAGCTTCCTCGTAGACCCGACGATCGTGCTCGTGCCCCGCGAGCTGCTTCATCGCCCACCCGTGAATTGCGGGAGGCAGCGAGATGGTCCGGAGAAAGTCAACCAGTTGCTGCTCGAGGGCGCGCACTTCGAGGTAGGGTTCCGGGCAACCGCCGGGTCGCTGCCGGGAGCAGTGGTAATAGACATAGCGCCGGCCCAATCTGTTGATCTTGTGCTCGGCCGTGACGGAGAGTCCGCAGGCCCCGCAGCGGATCAGTCCGGTGTAGGGGAACGTGTAGCGTTTCGACCGTGGCTGGGCCGCACGCCTCAAAATCGCACGTACTTGCTCGAATTCAGCAATGCTGATCACCGGGATATGCTTCCCCGGGAACAATTCCCCGCCCCATCGGATGAGCCCTGCGTAAAACGGGTTTTCGAGGATGCGGTAGATCGTGCTGCGGGCCAGCGGCCGGCCACCGCTTCGCTTCCGAATCGGCGTGCGAAACCCCCACTGATCGCGGGCGATGGATGCGATCTGGCGCGGGTTCGCCGCGCCGGTCAAGATCAGATCGAAGATGCGCCGGATCAGCGGAAAATGTGTCGGATCGGGAACAATGGTCTTGGTGGTCGGATCGTTTCGATACCCGAGCGGGGCGCTGTTTGGGCGCCATCCTTTCTCGATCTTCGTCCGGTTCCCGCGCCTCACGTTTTCGGAGAGGGCGTCGGAGTAGTACTTCGACTGCCCGAACATGATCTGCAGCATGAACTTGCCCTGTGACGTGTTCTCGAAGGTCGAGGTCGCGAACTTGAGGTCGCGCAGGACGCCGCGGTCGAGGAGATAAATGAGGCGGCCCCCGTCGATGGAGTTGCGTGCGAGCCGGTCGGGTGCCCAGGCGACGATGCCGGCGGCTTCGGCTCGCTCGATGCGCGAGAGCATTTCTTCGAACAGCGGCCGACCTGGTGCCTTCGCGCTAAACGCTTCTTCGTAAACGTGAGCGATCTCGACGTCCGGATTCGCGCCGAAAGCTTTGCGTAGCGACGAGAGTTGCGATTCAATCGAGAGGGCCTGGCGGTCTTCGGCTTCCGTCGATTTCCTACAATAAATGAAATACTTCATACAAACGGCGGCTCGGCTCGGATACCGAGACTCGGAATCGTACTCAGCTAAGATGATCTGTCGAATCGGTCGCTGTGGATATGCAGGGACGCCCCCGACGCGCACCAAAGGAGAAGGCCGGCGTTGAGCCGGCCCGACGAGTTTGGACGGAGCTAAGTCCGCCGGGACCCGCTTTGCCGCCGCTGCGAGCTGTCCGGCCGCCGCCCTGCGTCTCATCCTGCTGGCGAATCACGAGCTTGCCGTCGAGCGGCAAGGCATTGAGCAGGACGTTGAAGCCGTGCCCGTCCTTGTGCGGGAAGGCGAGGCCGAGGTTGAGCCAGAACGGCTCCTCGTTCTCGCGTTCGATCACGGTGTACACGCGGTAGCCTGGCTGCTCGTTCGGCATGGCCGTGCTCCTCATCGCATGCCGGAAGCGCCGGCGGCGCACCCGCACAAGCGCGGGTGCCGGGGGAGTGAGCGAAAAATCCCCCGGCACCCGAGCTCGTGTCGGCTCGGCCATTTCTGGTGCTGTGATGAGGATACCGGGGCGGCGAGGAAGCCGAAGACGGGGAAACCTGCCAGAGAGGCGGGCGCGGTTACCCGCGCCCGCCGTGCGCGTCACTCGCTCGCGACGAACAGGGTCGCGACCCCCTGCCAGCGCTCGGCCAGCTCGAAGCTCGCGTCGTCGCGGTACTGCCGGATTGGGAACTCCATGTAGCCCGGGAGCCAGCCCTCGACCTTCTCCCGGCCCGTGCCCATGAGGCAGTCGCGGATGATCTTCTTCTGTACCTTCGCGGTCTCGGCGACGTTGCCGTTTGCGACCGTCTCGCCCGCGACCTCGGCCAGCATTGCGTTCACGACGCGGCGGTCCTTGACTAGGTCGAGGAAGAGGTCGTCCGGCTGCCACCATATGGCGACGTTGGGCTTCATCACTGCGCCTGCTGCCTCGCACAGGACCGATCCCGCCGCGAGCGTCTCGCCAATGACGAACGCGAGCACGCGCCGGACCTCCTTGTCCGAGAGGGCGAGCAAGCGGGCGAAGATCGCCGCCGCGACCTGGGCGTCCCCATTCCCGCGCACGACCGTGCCGCGGTAGTCGAGGTTGAGTTGCAGCATGTCGAGGATCGCGGCGCGTTCGGCCTCGAACGCAGCCTGCGCGGCGCTCGTTCGCACGCTCTCCGCGATCTCTGGCCGCTCGGCCGTCTGGCTCTCGGCGTTGATCGTCCAGAGCGAGGAGCCCGCGATGATGTGGGCGCCCGCGAGCCGGAGCGCGATCCCGGGCTGCTTGAGGAGCGCGGCGCGGATGATCGCGTGCCGGTGAAGGGCAACATAATTGACCGCCGCCTTGCTCAACTCGGGCCGCGCGCCCCTCTCCATCGCACCGTCGGGCTCGGCCTCCGCTCCTTTGCGCTCCGCCCTGAGGCGAGCGGAAGCCTCACGCCGGCCGAGGTAGCCTTCGTGTACCTCGACCTCGCCGCTCTCGCGCACCTGGATGAACACCTTGCCGCCCTTCTTGCGCGACACCTGCACGTGGTCCCACAGCTGGAAGCGCTCGCCGCGTGCGAGCACCACCACGTCAGTCCAGCCCTTCGTGAGCAGGCTGTCCCGAAGCTCGGCGATGGCTTCGTTCTGCAAGGTCCAGAAGGCGTCCCGGTCGGCGAAGTAGCTCTCCTCCCCGAACAGGTCGGTCACGACCGCGCCGGGATAGCGGTCGAGCGCGAAGAGTGCGGCCTTGGTCGCGATCCGCTCGCCGCCGAAGAGCCACGACTTCAACTGCCAGCCGCGCGGGGCGTGCCGGCCACCATCGCCAGTCTGCTCCTCATCGAACAGGGCGAGCCACTCCTTCTGCTGGGCCTTGGACGCGAGCGTCAACAGCTTCAACGTCTCGCCGTCGATCAGTTCCGCCCGGTATGCGTCCCTGACCTTCGGGCTCAACGTCCCGAGCGCGAGGCGGCGCTTCACCGTGAGTTCCGGGACTCCGAAGGTGTCCGCGATCTCGGCGACGCTGCGGCCCTGGCGCGCGAGGCGCGCGAACGCCTCGTATTGGTCCATTTCGTCCATGGGCAGGTGCGTGACGTTCTCGATGAGGGAAGCCTCGATCGCCGCCGCGTTGTCGCCGTCGTGCATCACGGCGCAGGGAACCAGCGCCTCCTCGGCGGGCGCGCCGTCCTCCTCCACGATATGCTGCACGGCGAAGAAGCGGCGCCGCCCGGCAACGACCTCGAAGCCCTCGCCGTTGTGGCGGACGAGAAGGGGCTGAAGGATGCCGCGCGTGCGGATGGAGGGAACGAGGTCGGCCACGTCGGGCTTGCGCCCGCCGTGCCGTACGTTGAGGGACGCGACTTTCAGGTTGCTCAAGGGGATGTGCTGCAGCTCCACGATCCGTCTCCTATGGATCAGAACAGGCTCAACTGCTGGCGAGCCGCCTCATCGAAGAGCCCGATGTCGAGAGGCTTCTGGGGACGGGAGGGCCTGAGCGGCTGTGCCGCGCGAACCGCGATGCGCTCGCGGATCATGACGGGCCGCACGCCGGGGAACGAGCATCTGCAACCCCGCCTCCGTGGGCTCGGCCTCGCCGGACAAAGACGCCGGCCGGCACTCACCGAGACCGCGAAGCGCGTCTGTTTTGATGCTCGTCATGAACCCTTCCCACACCCCATCGCGCCCTGCCCCCGGAAGCGGGGTGGGCGGCGAGACCGACCGGCAAGCCCCGAACGAAGAGGCGGGCCGCACCGAAGGCCGGAGCGGAGCGGAGGACCGCGGGCGCGGTTAGGGAGACTTCAGCGCGGGTTGCCTGCGGTTGCGGCACGCCGGTTCGGGGCTAGACGGGAGTGCCGACCACCCCGCGACGGGGCAGAAAGCCGCCGGCGCACGCGTGCGCCGGCTCCGCATGCGGCGCAGCCGCCCGCGGCAGGGATCGACGCCGAAGGGCGAGACGGCGCAGCCGGCTCGATGCACGAGAGCCCGGCCCGAGCGGAGCGAGGGAGCCGCCTCAACGTCGTGCCGCTACGGCAGCGTTCCCCGTCTCCGATACTGTGCCGTCACGCGTACGCTGTACCTATGGACGCTCTGGGCCATAGCGCGGCACCGACGAGCAACCCGACCGCGCCGAACGCGCGATTTCTGCCGTGCTTCCGGACGGGCGCTTGGTTGAACTCCTCCACGATGCGTTCACACCGAGGACGGCGTTCGCCGTTTGGAACGGCACCGAGGTACAGATGGCGAGTCACGTCGATCTGGGAAGCGGTCGACGCCTCGTGCCATATCCGGCCAGCAACAACCTGCTCCGACACCGCGTCGTGCTCTTCCCGTCAAAGGCGGAGGAGTACGGCACGGCCGAGGAGCTCGTCGCTGAGATCACGGCCTACCTCCACCGCTACGTGGATCTCTCGCCGGCGTTCGAGCGCCTCGCCGCACACTACGCCCTCTTCAGCTGGGTGTACGACTGTTTCAACGAGCTGCCGTACCTGCGGCTCAAGGGCGACTTTGGCACCGGCAAGACGCGCTTCCTGATCACCTTGGGATCAATTTGCTACAAACCGATATTCGCGAGCGGCGCCTCCACGGTGTCGCCGATCTTTCACATGCTCGACGTCTTCGGCGGCACGCTCCTGATCGACGAGGCCGACTTCCGCTTCAGCGACGAGCGGGCGCAGATCACGAAGATCCTCAACAACGGCAACGCCCGCGGCTTCCCGGTCCTACGGACCGAATCGAAGAACGGCCGCGACTTCAACCCGCGAGCCTTCCAGGTGTTCGGGCCGAAGGTGGTCGCAATGCGCGGGCACTTCGACGACCGCATCGCGCCTGAGGCGGCCACGATCGACGCGGCACTCGAGCCGCGCCTCAAGCAGATCTACACGCCCCTTCTCTCCGTCATCGGCGACGACAGAACGAAAGCTGATCTCCTCACGATCGCGCATGGGTTCGACCGCACGATCGAGAGCGAGCGCGGGTTCTCGCTCGAGGCGCAGGTGCTCACGGCCGTGCGGGCGCTCGCGCTCTGCCGCGAGCGGGCCGCGCTGCCGATCAAGGACATCGTCGCGCTCTTCAACCGCGGCTTCGCCGCCGACTACGGCTCGCCAGCGTCGAGCCGCTGGATCGGTGCGATCCTCCGGCGCAAGCTGAACCTCGCGACGGCCAAGAGCCACGGCGTCTTCGTCGTGCCGATGACTGAGCGTCCGAAGCTCGCGGAGCTCTGGGCTCGGTCTGGGCTCGGTACGGCATCTCCGAAGAAGACGCCGACACCTTCCTGGAAACGACAGGCCTCCTGCCCGACGACGTCGATATCTCGTGGGTGGACATCGGGGAGGACGGGGAGACGCGCGCGGAGCGCGCGAGCCGCGGGTCGAAGTAGCGGAGATCCTAGCGTTTGCGGGGCGCGGTACGCGGCGTATCCGTCGCGCAGCGCCCCGAAGTCCCCAAAGTCCACTTTGTCAGCGAACGTTATATACGCGCGGAAAATTTGCTGAATCGGCATAATTCCTTGTCTTTCTCTTGATGTCCGTCCTGAGACAATGAGCGAGCACCTGCGAGAGGTCGATAGGTGCAAAGCTATATGTCTCACACCTATTCACATCTAAGACCGCACTCGAGCGCCTACGCGCGTTGATGGCGCGGGCCGGGGACCCGTCCTCGAATGTATGAGCCTCCTCGAGGATCGTCCGCTCGTGCTCGCCATCGCCCCGGTCTCGCGTGGATTCGGCTTCGCGGTCATGGAGAGCATTCGCATCCCGATCGATTGGGGCGTGAAGGAGGTCCGGCACGAGAAGAACGCTCTCTGCCTCGCACGTGCCGTGAAGCTCCTGGAAGGGTATGCGCCAGCGGTGCTCGTCCTCGATGATTGGGCCGATCGTCACTCGCGGCGCACGTTCCGGGTGCGATCGCTCCTTCGCCTCATTGCGGCCGAAGCGGAAGGAAGGGGCGTGAAAGTGATAAGATTCACGCACCCCGACGTGCGGCGGGTGTTCGCTACCTTTGCCGCCCGTACGAAAGACCAAATCGCGGGCGCCGTCGCGCGCATGATCCCGGAGCTCATCCCGACGCTCCCGAAGCCGCGAAGGATTTGGGAGGGAGAGCACTACGCTATGGCGATTTTCGAGGCCGCGGCGCTCGGCATAACCTATTTCGCACTGACCGATCGCGCGCGGTAGCCTGGGCCGGCGGTCGGCCGGCCCAGTGCCGCTCGTTATGGCTGCTTCGCCGTGATCGCGGTGGAGATCGTCCGCTCAAGACGGTCCATGCGCTTGTCGGCGTAGTGGCCGCTCACGGCCAGTGCGGCCCAAACCGCGGCGGGAAGCCAGCCGATCAGCGTGAGCTGGAGAACGAGGCAGATCAGTCCCTGGATCGGCTTCCCGATGGTGAAGAAGGCGAGGAACGGCAAAAAGATCGCGATCATCATCCGCATAATCAATCCCCTTGTTTATACGCCCAAATAGTTGGGGCGCAATGCAAGGCTATCGCCACGAACTACGAGCTACAAGTACTTAAAATTGAAATCTTTGAGCTCCGCCCGGCTCCATGGGCCGGTGAGCATGTGCCCGATCGAAAGGGGTCTTTCGGTCGTCATAGCCGACAGCGCGGGAACCGCCTTGAAGAGGTGGTCCTTGGTTGACCCTTTCAGGTCTAGCATCGCGAGCCGCGCCAGGTTGGCTTTCATGTGCTCCATGCGCACGATGCTGTTCGTTACCGTCGCGACCTGCAGCGATTGGATCCCGAAGAGGGCCTTGTAGCATTCGGACTGCAGGATCTCGCGGTATGCCCTCGCCTTCTGCACAGTCGTCGTGTCCTTCGCTCCGTTGTCGCGGTGCTGCTCGGTGCCCATGTCGATTTCGATGCAGAGGAAGTACGCTCGCGTCGGCGAGGGGTATTCGATCCCACAGATCGCGTCGGGCGTGAGGACGCGGCCCTTGCCGTCCGAACGGTACGGCATCCCGAAGGGGTTGTCCGCATCGCGGGTCGTCGCCGGACAGCGGGCACGATTTAGGAACTCCAGCCATGAAATATAGAAGGCCCAGCTCGCGGCAGCCGAGCTCGATCGAACCGGTCGTGTAGCCGGTCGCGAGATCGTGGTCGAAGTGATGCGGTCGATAGTTCTTCCGGACGCGCTTCCACAGGTGGAAGTCCTCGTACGTAACGCGTCCGGAATCCACCAGTGCCTCGGCGCCTTTCTCGCTGAGCTCATAGGCGAGATAGGAGCAGTTCGCGTGACGGGAGCGCGTCAGGGCCCGCGGTTGAAGGACGTAGTCGTTCGGCGGATTCTTCAAAAGGTGCATGACATCGCTCGTCTCGCGCGGCTTGGTTTGCGGCGACACGAGCGCGTGGAGCATGTAGGTCGGCAGAGTGTGGTGGATGAACAGCGCGTGCAGGTATTCAAGTTTTCGCGGCGTGAGCCGGATGGATCGCACGGGTCCGCGACCGAACCTGCCGCGCGCATGGTACCGCCTGGTCTCGACGAGCGACTCCATATCGCACGCATACGGCGCCGGCGCCGGCCGTCAACGGAACGTATGCGCATGAGTGAGCTTCTATCGACGCGCATGTGCTTCGATGTGCGCTGAGAAATTTTGCACTCAGAGCTGGGATCAATACTCCATCGACGGCTGGATCTCCTGCGCCTCGGGTACAGTTCGGGACGAGGGCGGGCGGGGCGCCTGCCGCTGCTCGTCGACGGAGTAGCGAGAGGTATTGAGCGCGATCAGGCGCCGGTGATCGTCGGGACTCATGCGGGTCGCACTTTCCATCGTCCCGAACGGGACTTTGACGCGCACGGCGGTTGCCGTCTCGTTGCGAACGTAGGCGGCGAATTCGGTATGCTTCATCCGCTTCTGCATCGATCCGATGAACGCGCTCGAACTGCGCATATCGGCGTCGAGCATGCGGGCGTCACGGTCGGAGACGCCGCCCGCGAACTTGATGCTAGTGTTTGCGGCGACCGATGAGCGGAGCGCCGCGGAAAGCTGCTCCATGTGCTGGTGCGCGAAGAGCACGCCGAGCTTGAACTTGCGGGCCTGTGACAGGAGGCTCTCGAGCGCGTCATCGCCGCCCGCGAAGTACTCGGCTGCCTCGTCGATCACAAGGTAGGTTGGCCGGCGGTCCTTTTCAGGAATTGAGATACGCTCGAAAGCGGCGGCCATGACCTGAGCGATGGCCCAGCGGCCGAGCAGGGCCGAGGCCTCCGTGGAGCGCCTTGAAGAAGTCGACCTTGTTCTTGGGGGTCGAGAAGCAGCGCTCGAACGCCCGCACCGAGAGCACGGCGTATAGTCGTCGGGCGAGCTGCTGGCGCGTTTGGCCGAACGCCTGCTTATTGAAGAATTGGTTCTCGAAGAAGCTTCGCGCAGTCGGATCGAGAGACCCCGCGGCGGCGGCGAACTTGCTTTCGCCGAAGGACTTCGCCGGCTCCTCCATGAGCTCGAGGAGCGTATGCAGCGTCGCGCCCGGGATGCTGAGCATCAACCGCACCACGAAGGAGAACGCGACGGATTGCTTGCCGGTGAGCTCCGAAGACATCGCCGCAAAGATGTACGCATACAGCTCGAGGAGCCCGAGCTCGACGGTCTCCCGGATCGTTGGGGAGTAACCGTAGAGGCGCTCGCTGGACATGTCGAACATGCCGAGCGCCGGGTTGTACTGCGGATCGATGAGGATCAGCCGGTCGGGATTATCGGCGAAGAGCTGGAGGTGCTGGATTTTCCAGAGCAGGTCTCCCTGGCTGTCGATCACGACAACCGATGGCGCCTGTGGGTCCTTTAGGTCGTGCATGAGGATGTGCTGGAGCGTCTGGGTCTTGCCATGCCCGCTACCGGCGCAGATATGCCAGTGCTCGCAACGCTTCTCGGGAGAGATCGGCAGCGGCACCTCAGTGTCGAACAGGTACTGCAGCGGCGTGTAGCCGAGGTACGCCTTTACGATCTCCTCGGCGGTGCCCTTGTACTCGTACGGATGGACGAGCTTGTGCTCGGGCGCCGGCGCGTGCTGCCCGGAGGCTTCGTACAGGTTTCGATTGAGCTGGTTCCGAAGCGGCTCAAAAAGCTTGAACTCCGTCACTGCTGGCGCGTGAAAGGGCTTGATCACGTCTGCGACGGCTTGGCCCGGACTGCGGACCATCTCCGAGAGCTTCACGGAAAGAGCGGCTGCGGCTCGGAACTGGCGCGCAGCAACTCGGGTGTCGTGAAGGAGCTCGGCGGGAGTTTGCGCAGGAGTTCGGTGTACGCCTCAGCGAAGGTGTTGTGGATGACGTCGAGGATCTGCGGCGCACTCTGCGCGGTGCGAAGCCCGCTCATGATCTCGTCGCGATAGCGCCCGCGGGCGATTGGATGAGGGTCCGACGGTGGCGGCACGAGCGGCAGAAACTGCTCGGCGGCGAAGAGCGCGCCCGCCGTGCGAACCAGGCCTTCAAAGAGCGGGCGAGTCGGGGCCTTCTTCCCCCAGGCGGCGAGCAGAAACTCGCCGTGGGCCTCCATGAACCTTTCTGGTGACGGGAACGGCTCGGGGATTTCCTCAAGGCGTTTCAACAACGCCGGCGTCGGTTCGGGTGCGGGAGCTAAGCGGTACAGCGCACGACCAGCGCGGTACACGCCGTACACCGGCAGCACGAAGAAGCAGAGCATCATCAGAAAGAGGAGCAGAAGCGGCAACCCAAGCGTGAAGAGGAAAAACATCGCTCAGAGCTCGAAAGTTCGGGGCGTCGCAAGCTCGTGGGTGGCCGTCAGAAATCCTTTCAGGTCAACGAGGCGCTTGCGGATGTTCTCTTCGAGAACCGGCGCGAGCGCCGGGTTGTCCGCCTGTACCGCGATCGAAGGATTATTGAGGAGGTAGGCGAGCGAAACCGCCTTGACGTAGGCCTGCTCCTGGTGCCGGAGCGCAAGCTGAGAGTAGAACCAGAGCGCGGGGCCACCGAGGAGGCCCGCGAGCGCGAAGGCCCGCGGCTGGCACCGCGGCACTCACAAAGATCAGCAGCACTCCGGGCCACGAAGAGCGCGAGCGATCCGATCGTCATTCCTGAGACAGCGTCCGGCGAGTGCCTGCTTTCGCTCATGGCCAGGTATCCTGGCGATAGGTCGAAGATGTAGTTGTGGAGCGCCCGCACATCCGAGATGGCGCGCTCTTCGCTCGAGAATTCGAGCGATAGATACAGCGTGAAGCGCGGCCTGGTTCGAAAAAAGCCGTATCGACCTCTATGCTCGACTGCAAAGCGCAATGATTTCGGTCTCCAATATACCAATGACGTGTGAGATCGGAGGCAAAGTCAAGCCTAGTACGTCAGGCGGGCTGCTGCGCCGAAGCCTCGTTACGGCGGGGGCGGTCGTCCGTCGGGGTGGGAAGATGCCGTTTCTGTTTCTTGTTGAAGATGAACGGCTTGCTCGCGGCAAGAGCCGCATTGGCTGCCGTATTCAGAATACGCAGCCTAATGCGGCTCACGTCTCGCCGGACCGCCGGATCACGCGCGGTCGTCCCGGCGACAACGCAGGACGAGAGCGCGGAGAAAGAAAAGGGGTCTGGTTTGGACGCCAGACCCCTTGCCCCTTTTAGAAAGAGTTTCGTGCACCGGAGGCGCGGTCGCGTGCGGCCACGCGCTTGGCGATCCAGTCCAAAACCTCCTCGTACCTCCACGCTACCCGGCAAGGGCCGAGCTGTACCCGTAACGGGAACGCTCCGGCCTTTTCGAGACGCGCGATGTGCTGGAAGCTGTACGGAATGCCGAGCGCTTTCAGCTCCTTCTTCGAGACAAGCTGCCTTTCGACTTGCATCTGATACTCCCTCGAAAGGGAGCATCGCGATGCTCGCCATGGACCAGCTAGCGGGCATCACCACGATAGCGCGAACCGCGATGGGCTATGTGCCAGTGCGTGTCCGTGATGCGTTGAAAGTTGCGGCAGGCTGTCGCAGCGGGACCTGAAAAGGTCACTTTCGAAGTGCCTGAGAAGTGTGCCTGGCGTGAATTTGATGGCGGTGAAATTCGGGCTAAGTCTTTGAAAAGATTGGCGCGCCCGAAAGGATTCGAACCTCTGACCCCCAGATTCGTAGTCTGGTGCTCTATCCAGCTGAGCTACGGGCGCCCATCGACAGGGCTTCGTCGGGAAGCCGCCGGTCGGGAGGGCTGACTTAAGGCCTTGAGGGGTTGTTTGCAACCCTGCGTGCGGGCTCAGCACATGTGAGGCGGGGAAGTCTCGTCGGCTTGGCGATTGGGCTGGGGTCTGTCCGGCAAGGGCGCCGTGTGGCCTGTGGTGATTGTAGGCCGCTCGACGGCTTGCACGAGCGCCGGCGACCAAGTCCTGGGGCACGCGCCGCGGACGAAGACCTTCGATCGGGAGGCTTTTCACGCCGGCCCCGGAACGGCGGTGCCGCCCCGGCCCGCCGGCCGCAGCGGGGCCGGAGCCAGCAGGGAGCCGAGCGACGGGTCGGCGAGGCGCAGGTAGACGTGGCCGATGCCGGCGTTGCCGAGCATCAGGCCGCTCACCTCCTCGTGCGTGAACAGGCCCGAGGGCCAGGGCTGCTCGCCGCGATGGAAGCGCTCGGTCGCGTAGGCGACGATCGCGGCGAGCACGGGGGCATGCGCGCCGCGGCCGCTCCGGACGCCGTCGAGCAGCGTGTCGAGGAGGCCGAACAGGCCGTGGCAGGCGGTGTAGTCGGCGTTCGGCGCGCGGAACCACTGCTCGCCGTAGCGCGCCGTGGTGCCGAGGCCGGCGTCGATCTCGGCCGCGACCTCGAACCCGCCGCAGGCCTCGGCGAACAGCCGGCTGCGCACGATCCCGGCCGCGCCGTGGCACCAGGCGACCAGGTAGGGAGGAGGGCCGGGCGGCTGCCCGGGCAGCAGCCGGAAGTCGGGCCAGTTCGCCTGCGCCGGATCGAAGACCGCCGCCTCGTAGGCGAACGCGGCCGCAGCGGCCTCGCGCAGGGCGGGCTCGGGCGCGAACGCATCGAGCAGCAGCAGCGCATGGGCGATGCCGGCGGTCCCGTGCGCGAATCCCGTGAGGTTCGCGCGCGTGTCGCCCAGGGTGCGCCAGGACAGGGTGCCGCGCGCGTCGCGCTCGCCGCGCGCCAGCAGGCGTTCCGCGAACGTGCCGGCGCGCGCGAGCAGCGCGTCGTCGCGGCCGAGCGCGTCGGCCGCGACGGCGAGGGCGGCCACGGTGCCGGCGATCCCGCCGATGATGTCGGTGACGTCGGCGACCGCCGCGCCGGTCGGCAG
>DASVPW010000139.1:0-12898 GCA_036389455.1 Beijerinckiaceae bacterium | reverse complement strand
CCCGTCCTTGACATCACTCCTCCGGCCGAAACACGAGGCTCCCATGCGATCGACGGACGACTCCGCTGGCCGGACAAGAAGCTGGTCGAGGCTGCGGAGGCGAGGCCCGGGAGCGCGGTCCTGCCTTATCTAATACTGATGGTCATGCCGAACTGGCGCTGGCTTGCGGCGTGCAGTCTCGCTCTCGCTGCCGTCTATTTCTGGAGTGGCCCGAGAATACATCTGTGTGACGAACCCAACGTGCTCGGCTATCCGAGTGCTTACGGAATTGTCTTTCGGCTTGGCGCAGGCGCTCACGGGACTGGCGGTCAAGACCATCACTCTGACGCTTCGCGGAAGGGGTGTTCCCCTGCCTGATTGCGATGGTTGGGACGATCCTGATCGCATTTGCATCCTTTCCCGCCGATTAATTGGCTGACCTGGGGCACCCTGTGCCAAGTCCTGCCGCCCTAGGCCCAAATTCAAAGATTCGCTATCCGAGAATAAGGTTGTAAGGCCAAGCGAACTGTCGCATAGTTCTTTTGACCAGAAGCTGGAGGAATCCGCTATGACCAAGGGTCTTCTCGCCGGTCTCTCGCTTGCGCTCTTTATCGTACTTTATGTTTTGCCCGCCTAAGCGCAGACAATGTGCAGTGCCAATAACGCCCCCCGTGTCAATGCTGGGCGTGGTCGTGTCGGTACAAGCAGTGCACGTCAGGCACGCCGAAACAGCGGAAATTCTGCATCGAGCAGTGTCTAAAGCGCAATCCCTGCTGATCTTCGTCCGCGCGCGCGTGGGCGGACGAGGCCGCGGAGCATGAGGCCGCCGAGGCGCCCGCGAGCATCGGGCGAATGAATACGAACATCGTGTGTTGAACCGGGTTGAGCCCGAGCCGACGCCGCCGAAGAGCTGATTTCGTAGACTCCACTCCGCGCCGCCCGCGGCCCGCTTGACGCCGCTCCCGCCGCCATTGCATCCCTGACGGACACCGCGCGCGAAACAGCGCGGGCCCACGAGGAGACGCCATGGACATCGCGGTCGGGAAAGCCGCCATCTACGAGGCTGCCGAGAAGCTCTCGAACTGGGGCCGCTGGGGGACGGACGACGAGATCGGCACGCTGAACCACGTCACCCCTGAGGACATCGCCGCGGCGGCCCGCCTCGTGCGCAAGGGCAAGGTCTTCGCCATGGGCATCCCGCTGAACCAGCAGGGTCCGCAGAGCGGGTTGTTCGGCGGGCGCTGGAACCCGATCCACACCATGCTGGCGACCGGCACCGACGCGCTCGCGGGCCGCTTCGATAATACGAACAAGCTGCGCTTCTCCGACGACGCCATCAACATGCCGGTGCAGGCGGCGACCCACTGGGATTCGCTTGGCCACATCTTCCTCGACGACAAGATGTACAACGGCCACCACGCGAGCCGGGTCGACGGCGGCGGGGTGCACAAGCTCGGCATCGAGCACACGCGGGCCAAGATGGTGGGGCGCGGCGTGCTCCTCGACGTCGCCCGCCACAAGGGCGTGCCGTGGCTCGAGGACGGCTACGGCATTTCGAACGACGAGCTGGATGCGACCGCCAAGGCGCAAGGGGTCGAGGTGCGAAAAGGGGATTTCGTCATCGTCCGCACCGGGCAGATGGAGCGCTGCCTTTCCGAGAAGAAGTGGGGCGACTACGCCGGCGGCGACGCGCCCGGCGTGAAATTCGAGAACTGCTACTGGTGCCAGGAGAGGGAGGTCGCGGCGATCTGCTCCGACACCTGGGGCGTGGAGGTTCGGCCGAACGAGACGACCGAGGTGCAGCAGCCCTGGCACTGGGTCGTGATCCCGGCCATGGGCCTCACCATGGGCGAGATGTTCTATCTCGCGGAGCTCGGCAAGGACTGCGCCGCCGACGGCGTCTACGAGTTCTTCTTCACCGGCCCGCCCCTCGTGATCACCGGCGGCACCGGCTCGCCGATCAACCCGCTCGCGATCAAGTAGGGGCCGTCGCGTGAAGGCGCCGGCTTTCGACTACGTCCGGGCGCGGTCCCTGCCCGAGGCGCTGGGGCTTCTGCGCCGGCACGGGGACGAGGCGAAGATCATCGCCGGCGGGCAGAGCCTCGTGCCGGCCCTCAACCTGCGGCTCCTTTCGCCGCGGCTCCTCGTCGACATCGGCGGCCTTCCCGAGCTGAAGGGCATCGCCGCGGCCGGCGGCCGGCTGCGCATCGGCGCGCTCACCCGCCACGCCGAGCTGATGGATTCGCCGGAGGTCGCCGCGAAGGCGCCGCTGATCGCCCAAGGAATCCGGCACGTGGCGCATCCGGCGGTCCGCAACCGCGGCACCATCGGCGGCAGCCTCGCGAACGCCGACCCCGCGACCGAGCTTCCGGCCTGCATGCTGGCGCTTCGCGCCGAGATCGTCGCGGCGGGTCCCGACGGGGAGCGGCGGATCAAGGCAGAGGATTTTTTCACCGGCCTTTACGAGACGGCGCTCGCCGCCGACGAGATCCTCGTAACGATCGAGGTCCCGGCGATCCGCCCCGACGAGCGCTGCGCCTTCCTCGAGCTCGCCCGCCGCCGCGGCGACTACGCCCTGGTCGGCCTCGCGGCCCAGGGGACGGTGCAGGACAGTGCCTTGTCCGACCTGCGCCTCGCCTACTTCGGCGTCGGCGCGAAGCCGACCCTCGCCGCGGCCGCGGCGGCCCGCCTCTCCGGGCCGGTCACGAAGGCGGCGCTGGCCGAGGCGCAAGGCGCGCTCGCGCAAGACCTCGATCCGCAGGACGACATCCAGGCCTCCGCCGCGACGCGGCTGCATCTTGCCGGCGTGCTGCTGCGGCGCGCGGTTCAAGAAATTCTGCCGGAGGCCTTCCCCGAGGCGGCGAGGAAATCGGCATGACGGCCCCCGTCGAGCTCTCCCTCACCGTCAACGGCGAGCCGGTCTCGGCCGCGGTGTCGCCGCGGACCCACCTCGCGGACTTCCTGCGCGACGAGCTCGGGCTCACGGGCACCCACGTTGGCTGCGAGCAGGGGGTGTGCGGCGCCTGCACGGTCAGGCTCGACGGCGCGATCGTGCGCGGCTGTCTCGTGCTCGCCGTGCAGGCGGAGGGCGCGGAGGTCTGGACCATCGAGGGCCTCTCGGACTCAGGCGAGATCGCTGACCTCCAGGCCGCCTTCGAGGCCCGCAACGCGCTCCAGTGCGGCTACTGCACGCCCGGCATGCTGATCGCCGCGGACGACCTCCTGCGCCGCGAGAGCGCGCCCTCGCGCGAGGACATCCGCGAGCATCTTTCGGGCAACTACTGCCGCTGCACCGGTTACCAGGCGATCGTCGACGCGGTCGAGACCGCCGTGAAGGCCCGCGCGGGGAGGAGCGCATGAGCGACGACAACCCCGGCCTCTCCGTCCTCGACCGCCCGAACAGCTACATCGGCCGCTCGGTGCCGCGGCCGAACCTCGCCCGGCTCCTGCAGGGCCGCGGCCAGTACGTCAGCGACCTCGTGCTGCCGCGGATGGGCCACGTCGCCTTCGTGCGCTCCCCTTACGCCCACGCCCGCATCGTCGCGATCGACGCCGCCGAGGCGAAGCGCGCGCCTGGCGTCGTCGCCGTCGTCACCGGAGCGGAGCTGGCGCAAGTCTGCACGCCCTGGGTCGGGGTGCTGTCGCACTTGAAGGGCCTGAAATCCGCGCCGCAGCACGCGGTCGCCGTCGGGCGCGCCTGCTGGCAGGGCGAGGCGGTGGCGGCGGTCGTCGCCCGCACCCGCGCCGCCGCCGAGGACGCGGCCGAGAAGGTCGCGGTCGAGTACGAGGAACTCGAGCCCGTCACCGACATGGCGACGGCCCTCGATCCGGGCACGCCCGTCATCCACCCGGAGCTTGGCGACAACCTCGCCTTCGAGCGCCGCCTCGACGCGGGCGAGGTCGACCGCGCCTTCGCGGAGGCGGACGCCGTCGTCGAGGCGAGCTTCGGCTTCGGCCGCCACACCGGCGTGACGCTCGAGCCCCGCGCCATCGTCGCCGACTGGAACCCCGGCGAGGGCCGCCTCACCGTCTACCAGGGCACGCAGGCTCCGCACATGATGCAGAACATCATCGCGAAGCATCTTAACCTCGCCGAGGCGCAGGTGCGCGTGGTGTGCAAGGACGTCGGCGGCTCCTTCGGCATCAAGGTCCACGTCTACGCCGACGAGATGGCGACCGCCGCGCTGTCGAAGCTGCTGCGCCGCCCGGTCAAGTACGTCGCCGACCGGGTCGAGAGCTTCGTCACCGACATCCACGCCCGCGACCACGGCGTGAAGGGCCGCGTCGCCGTGATGCGCGACGGGCGCATCGGCGCCTTCGAGATCGACGACCTCACGGGCATCGGCCCCTACTCCATGTACCCGCGCACGAGCGCCATCGAGGCGAACCAGGTCGTCAACCTCGTCGGCGGGCCCTACACGTGCCGCAACTACCGGGCCCGCGCCCGCGTGGTGTTCCAGAACAAGAACGTCATGTGCCAGTACCGCGCGGTCGGGCACCCCATCGCCTGCTCGGTGACGGAAGGGCTCGTGGACCTCGCCGCGCAGGCGATCGGCCTAGACCCGGTCGAGATCAGACGGAAGAATCTCATCCGCGACGACGCCTATCCGACGGACTCGGCGTCAGGGCTCAAGTTCGAGGCCCTGTCGCACCACGCGTCCTTGGAAAAACTCGTCGCCATGATGGGCTACGACGCGCTCCGCGCCGAGCAGGCGGAGCTGCGCCGGCGCGGCGTCCATCGCGGCATCGGCTTCGCGAGCTTCATCGAGGTCACGAACCCTTCCGCCGCGTTCTACGGCGTCGGCGGGGCGCGCATCTCGTCGCAGGACGGCGCGACGGTGCGCCTCGACGCGACCGGCGCCGTGGTCTGCCAGTCGAGCGTCACCGAGCAGGGCCAGGGGGCGGAGAGCGTCATCGCCCAGGTGGTGGCGACCTCCTTCGGCGTGCCGATCGAGCGGGTGCGCGTCGTCACCGGCGACACCGACGTGACCCCCTACGGCGGCGGTACCTGGGCGTCCCGCGCCGCCGGCATCGGCGGCGAGGCGGCGCTCCAGGCCGGCAAGGCGCTGCGCGAGAACGTGCTGTCCGTCGCGGGCGCGATCCTGCAGGCCGCGCCGAAGAGCCTCGACATCCGCGGCGGCGCCGTGGTCGACGCCGACACCGGGCGCGAGCGCATGGGCCTCGACGAGATCGCCCGCATCGCCTACTTCCGCCCCGACACCCTGCCGGCCGGAGTCCAGCCGGAGTTCGTGGCGACGCGCCACTACGTCCCCAAGAAGTTCCCCTTCGCGTTCACGAACGGCATCCAGGCCTCGTATCTCGAGGTCGACACCGACACCGGCTTCGTGAAGCTTCTCAAGCACTGGGTCGTCGAGGACTGCGGCACGGTGATCAACCCGCAGCTCGTCGACGAGCAGATCCG
The DNA here is from genome assembly GCA_036389455.1 of Beijerinckiaceae bacterium. Lineage (GTDB taxonomy): Bacteria > Pseudomonadota > Alphaproteobacteria > Rhizobiales > Beijerinckiaceae > JAJKJG01. The sequence continues at coordinate 7,497 of DASVPW010000139.1, read as the reverse complement.
CGGCGGCGTCGTGCAGGGCCTCGGGCCCGCGCTCTTCGAGCACTGCCTCTACGACGAGCGCGGCCAGCTCCTCAACGGCTCGATGGCCGACTACCTCGTCCCCATGGCGGCCGAGATGCCCGACATCGCGGTCGGCCACGTGGTCTCCCCCACCCTCGAATCCGAGCTCGGCGCCAAGGGCGCCGGCGAGGCCGGCACCGCCGGCGCGGCCGCCGCCGTCATGAACGCGGTCAACGACGCGCTCGCACCCCTCGGGGCGCGGATCACGGACATCCCGATCACGCCGGAGCGGGTGCTCAAGGCGCTGGGGAGGGTGTGAGCTCTGCAGGTAGTACGTATCCTTGCGCTTCTCTGCGACCGCAGCGATGTATCTCACGGCACGCCCCAGGAATTCGACGAGCGCTTCAAATCGCTGCGTGGCTATGGCCGACTGCCCCGCGGCGAGAGCGTCGCGAAGAGAAACTATCCGATAAGCATATTGCTGCTGCTGTGTTTGGTCTTGCGGCCATGCGTCCAAACTGGGCAGGGCATGTGGCGATTGCACTGGGCACCGCGCGCCCGAGCCAGTGCGTCACGACCTGCGTCACCCCGAACAGCTCGAAGTGGCTGATGAGGAAGGTCGAGACGAGGACGATCGTCCAGCCGGCGAGCGACACCGTCTGGATCACGGCGGCGTTCGCCGGGTCCGTCACGGCCCAGACGAGGTCCGGGATCGGGCGCCACTGCCAGAACAGCAGGATCATCTACAGGCTCGCGAACAGCACGAAGGTGCTGCGCTCGATCGGCTTCGGCACGATCCGGGTCCACAGGCGCTTGAAGCCGGGCCGGGCCATGACACTGTGCTGGAGCGCGAACCCGGTCAAGAGCAGCGCGTCGACGGCGAGCGCCTCCGCGAGGGGGCCGGCCACGCCCGAATCGATGCCCTTCGGCACCCCGACGTTCGCGACGAAGCCGATGGCGTAGAGGATGGTGGCAAACGAGATGCCGTAGGCGGTCATGCCGTAGAGGAGGAAGGCGAAGCGGGACATGGGAGGTGGTCCTTTTGGGGGGGCTGGTGGACCCGAACCCTCCTCATGCTGAGGTGCGAGGAGCGGAGCGACGAGCCTCGAAGCACGCACGGCGGTGGGGCGCCGCGTTGGCGGTGTGCGTCCTTCGAGGCTCGCTCCGCTCGCACCTCAGGATGAGGAGGGTTTGGGAGAGGCCTCGGGCTGAACTCAAGCCGCGAGGGGGTGGGCCGGCGTGACGCAGGCCTCGCAGATCGCGGCGATGTGGCGGTGGTCGGTGCCGCAGCAGCCGCCCATCACCGAGAAGCGCGGAAGGCGGCGGCCCAGGACCCGGTAGCGCCGTCCGAGGTCGGCCGGATCGCCGGAGTCGAGCTCCGTCATGGCGTCGAGCTCGGCGTGGCTCATGGTCGAGGCATTGGCCCGGATGCCGCGGATGCGGCCGACCCACCCCTCGCCCGACGCGATCGCGTCCTCGAAGTGGAGCGGGTGGGCGCAGTTGATCATGTAATAGGCCGGCGCGCCGCCCGTCGCCCGGTCGACCGCCTCGATCGCCGCCTTCAGCGTGTCGCCGGACGGGAGCCTGCCGTCGGTCTCGACCGTGAACGAGATCGCGGCCGGCAGCCCGGCGGCCTCGGCCGCGCGGGCGATCCCGATCGCCTCCTCCGGGTAGGTCATGGTGATGGCGCTCACCATGTCGGCCTCGGTGCCGCGAAAGGCTTCGATCTGCGCGGCGTGGTAGCTTCGAGCCTCGTCCGCGCTCATCCGGGCGTCCGCCCGATAGCCGTCCCCGCGCGGGCCGACGACGCCGTTGAGGACGACCGGCGTCTCCGCCGTGGCCCAGGCGTCGCGAAGCTCCGCCGCCATCTCGACGGACCGCCGGTTGATGGCTGCGAGCGCCTCCGCCGGATAGCCGAGCTTCTCCCCCCAGTCCGCGTTCGCCCGCCAGGTCGGCGTGTCGAGGATGAAGCCGGCGCCGGCCTTCACGGCGGTCGCGAGATAGGGACGGAAATACGCCTTCAGCCTCTCCCGGCCGCCCTCGTCCGCCATCAGCGGGAAAGCGGCGAAGCCCGGCAGGTCGATCCCCTCGATAAACACGAGGGTGGTCTCGAGGCCGCCGTCGGTCAGAAAGATCTTCCGGCCACCGAGCTGCGGCAGCGCGTGTCTGTAGCGGGGCATGGCATGGTCTCCCAGTAAAACGCCTGTCAGGATAGGCGCCGCGGCGCTCTCGGCTCTGTGGCGCGGTTCACAGATCCGGAGCCTTACAGGGGCTAGTCTCGGCGGACTTTCGGAACACCTTCGGGCCGCTTGGAGATTTCATGGATTCCGCCACCGGCACGGCGCTCGCGACGCCGCTCCCCCGTTCCCGCCCATGCCATCCTGCGCTAAACCCGCCCGTGAGGGCCGGGCGCGGCCGCGAGGATCACCCGGATCGCCGAGGGAAGCCCGCGATGACGTTCGCGTTCGCCGGACACGAGCTCGACCCCCGCCGCCAGGAGCTGCGGCGTGCGGGCGAGGTCGTGCACGTCGAGCCGCAGGTCTTCGACCTCCTGGCGTTCCTGATCCGCAACCGCGACCGCATTGTCTCGAAGGACGAGATCCTCGACACGATCTGGGACGGGCGCATCGTGTCGGAGGCCGCCCTGTCGAGCCGGATCAACGCCGCCCGCAAGGCGGTCGGGGACAACGGCAACGACCAAGCCTTCATCCGCACCTTCCACAAGCGCGGCTTCCGCTTCGTGGCGGAAGCGACGGAGCTCGCCGACGGCGATGGCGGCGGAGCGTCGCCGCACGGTGCCATCGGGACGGCGGCCGCCGAATCCGGGCCTGGGCTCGAAGGTTTGGCCGTCGGACCGGCTCCGGACCACGGCAAGCCGTCGGTCGCCGTCCTGCCCTTCGCGAACCTGAGCCAGGATCCGGAGCACGAGTACTTCGCCTACGGCCTGACCGAGGACGTGATCCGGCTGCTCGGGCGCAACCGCTGGCTCACGGTCATGACCCGCCATGCGACGGCGCCGTACCGCGGCGCGGCGGTCGACGCCCGCGCGGTCGGGGCGGCGCTCGGCGTGCGCTACCTCGTGGAAGGAAGCGTGAGGAAGCACGGCGACCGCGTCCGCATCACGGCGGAGCTCGTCTCGGCCGAGACCGGCGGCCAGCTCTGGTCCGAGGTCCACGACCTCCAGCTCGCCGACATCTTCGACATCCAGGACGCCATGGCGCAGCAGATCGCCGCCGTGATCGAGCCGGAGCTTGCGAGCGTCGAGCAGGAGATCGCGGCCCGGAAAGCCCCGGAGAATCTCGACGCCTGGGACTGCTACCAGCGCGGGTTCTATCACCTGTGGGGCTTCACGACGCCGGGCTTCGCAGAGGCCGAGGCGCTGTTCCGCCGCGCCGTCGACCTCGATCCCGGGTTCGCGCGGGCGCACGCGGCCCTGTCCTACGTCCACCTCCAGAAGACCTTCTACGGCGACCCGAAGGACCGCCCGGCCCTCCTCGAAGCCGCGATGGGCGAGGCCCGCACCTCCGTCGCCCTCGACGAGCGCGATTCGCTCTGCCACTGCGTGCTCGGGCGCGCCCACTGCATGCAGCGGCAGTACGACGACGCCATTGCGGCGCTCGAGGCCACGGTCGCCCTGAACCCGAGCTTCGCGCAGGGCTACTTCGCGCTTGCCTTCACGCTCGTGTGGTGCGGGCGCGAGGACGAGGCGATCGCGCTCCTCGAGACCGCCGCGGAGCTCTCCCCGCGCGACCCGCACATCTGGACCTTCCACCACACCCGGGCCTTCGCGCACTTCTCGCTCGGCGAGATGAAGAGCGCCGCGTTCTTCGCCCGGAAGGCGAGCCGCCACCCGAACGCCACCTACTGGACCTTCGCGACCCTCGCCTCGGCGCTCGGCCACCTCGGCGAGCGGGAGGAGGCGCGGGCGGCCGTGGCCGAGCTCCTGGAGAGGAAGCCCGGCTACGCCCAGGGGTTCGCCCGCGAGGACCTGTTCTTCTGCGCCAACCCGGACTTCGTCGATGCCTATGCCGAGGGCCTCGCCCGCGCCGGCGTGCCGGCGTGAGCGCTCACTTCGGCGCGGCCTTCGACTCGTAGCGCTTCGACCACTCGGCCAGGATGCGATCGCGGTTCGTCGCCATCCAGTTGAGGTCGTTCTTGACCATGGCGGCCTCGCCCTCGGTCGGGTAGTTCGGCGGCGCCGCCTTCACGGCCGGGTGGGCCACGATGGCGTAGTACTTGCCGTAGAGCTCGTTCGCCTTCTGGGTCGCGGCCCAGTCGGCGACCTTCTTCGCGGCCGCGAGGTTCTTCGAGCCCTTGACGAGCCCGGTCGCCTCCATCTCCCAGCCGATGCCCTCCTTCGGCACGACGAGGTCGAGGGGCGCTCCCTTCGTCTTCTCCGAGGCGCCGCGCATGTCGAAGCCGATGCCGATCAGGCGCTCGCCGCGGGCGGCCTGCACGCAGGGCGCGGAGCCCGAGTGGGTGTAGACCGCGATGTTGTCGTGCAGCCGGTCCATGAACTGCCAGCCCTTCTCCTCGCCCATGAGCTGGAGCCAAGCCGCGATCGTGAGATAGCCGGTGCCGGACGAGGCCGGGTGCGGCATCACCACCTTGCCCTTGTAGGCCGCGTTCGTCAGGTCCTCCCAGGTCGCGGGCTTCGGCGCGTTCGCCTTAGCGGCCTCCGCGGTGTTGAAGCAGACGACGGCGAGGAAAGCGTCCATGCCGATCCAGGTGTCGGGGTTCTTGCCGCTCTTGAACTGGGGCTTCTGGTCCTTGGCGGCGGGCGGCGTGTAGGGCTCGAGCAGCCCCTGCGCCTCGAACAGCGCCATGCTGGAGGCGGCAAGCCCCCACACGATGTCGGCGCGCGGGTTGTCCTTCTCGGCGAGGAAGCGGGCCGTCACGACGCCGGTCGAATCGCGCACCCAGACGATCTCGACGTCGGAGACATCGGCCTCGAGGGCCTGCTTGTAGGGCCCGAGCTGGTCGTTCTCCATCGCCGTGTAGACCGTGACCTTGGTCTTCTGGGCGAGCGCTCCGTCCGCGCCGAGCCCGAGCGCCGCGAGGGCCGCGACGCCGGCGACCGCGAGCGCCTTCCATGCCTTCAGAGTCATGCCTGTCTCCCCTCGTTCGAATTCTTCCGCGCGCAACGCTGGCACGGGTCCGCGACGGTGCGATGACGTGCCAAGGCGCGCCGCCTCTCCGCCGGTCTTCCGCCGGTCTCGAGACGAAGCTTAGCATGAGGCTTGAAGCCGGCAAGCGCGCCGGTATCGGGCCCCTTCGGGCGGACGGCCCGCTAGGCGGGCCGCGGCACGCTCCACCGCAGCCCCGGGAAGCGGGCATAGTCGCGGTCGAGGGTGATCCACTCGCAGCCCCACTCGATGGCGAGCGCCGCGAACCACGCGTCGGTGACGCGCCGGCCGCGCGTGCCGGTATCGAGGCAGAGCCGCCGGAAGATGCCCCAGTGCCGCCCGCCGGGCTCGACCACCTCGCAGTGCGGCTGCCCGAGGAGGTTATCGCAGAACCGGAACGCCTCCTCCAGGGTGCTCGGCGCGGCGGTGAAGTTGACGTTGGTTGTGATCCGCACGACGGCGCTCAGGGCGAGCGGCGACATTCCGAAACGCGCCTCGCCCGCGACGACCGCGTCGAGCCACGCGCGGCAGACCCCGTGATGCTCGCTGTCCTTGCGAAAGGCGTGAATCAGGACGTTGACGTCCGGCAGGATCATTTCAAGCGCTTCATGCGCTCGATATACTCGAGATCCTCCATCTCCTGGAGGGCGGAGAAGCTCGTCAAATCGACCTTGAAGCCGCCGGTCGCCTCGCTGATGGGCGGCATCACCCGCTTCTGGGGAGGCTTGCGATCCTCGGCCGTGACGATGCGCAGACCGTCCTCGATCAGGGAAGTCAGCGTGCGCCCCTCCGCGGCGGCCTTGCGCTTGGCGCGGGCGAGCAGCTCTTCCGGAAGGCGGACGGTGGTGCGCTCAGGCATATGTCTAGACATACATTTATCACGAGCGAAGTCAATGAAAAACCGCCTTTGAGACGAGGCCGCAGTGCGAAAGAGTGTGATTTTGTGGGAAAATGTGGCATTGCGAGTTGGGCCGGACGGGCCGGCGGATGCTAAGGTCCGATGGCCGAGCGGACGCAGGGAGGCTTTCCGTGAACTACATGGCGACGCGGGCGATGCCCTCCGGCTCGGATATCGCAGCCCTCGCGCGACGGCACGTGCCGGGCGGGCCTCTGGAGCGGGCCTTCTACACGGCGCCCGAGGTGTTCGAGGCGGACCTGGCGCGCGTGTTCTATCGCCGCTGGCTCTTCGCCGGCCACGCCTGCGCGATCCCGAACCCGGGGGACTTCTTCACCTGGGCCCTCGGCTCCGAGACCATCGTGGTGGTGCGCGGCCGCGACGGCGAGGTGCGCGCCTTCCACAACGTCTGCCGCCACCGCGGCACGCGCATCTGCAACGAGGAGCACGGGCACGCGAGAAAACTCGTCTGTCCCTATCACCGCTGGACCTACGACCTCGACGGCAGCCTCATCACCGCGACGAAGCGCGAGTTCGACGTCGACCGCTCGGAACTCGGGCTCTTCCCAGTCCCACTCCACGACATCGCCGGCCTTCTCTTCGTGAACTTCTCGGACGACCCGCCGGACTTCTCGGACGTGATCGAGACGATCGCGCCGCAGATGGCGCCGCACGGGCTCGGAAAGGCGAAGGTCGCCCACACGGTCGACTACGTCGTGAAGGCCAACTGGAAGATCATCTTCGAGAACAACCGCGAGTGCTACCACTGCCCCTCGCATCACGACGAGTACAACGCCGCGACCTACGACGTGATGCGCGACCGCGCCCTGTTCGACCCGAGGCTCCAGGCCGAGCTCGACGCCATCACGGAGGCCGCGAACGCCCGCTTCCGCAGCCTGGGCCTCAGCGAGGGCAACTCCTCCTCCGAGATGACCGGCGCCTACTACCGCTGCCACCGCACGCCGCTGATGAAGGGCTATGTGACGCAGAGCCTCGACGGCGCGCCGATCGCACCGCTCATGGGCGACGTGCCGGAAGTCGACACCGGCACGCTGCGCACCACCATGTTCCCGAACTTCTGGCAGCACACCAACTGCGACCACGCGGTCGCTGCCCGCATCACGCCGATCGCGGCCGACCTCACCCACATCCGCGGCATCTGGCTCGTCGACGGCAAGGCCGTCGAGGGCCGGGACTACACCTTGGACAAGCTCCTGCCGGTCTGGGACCAGACCAACCGGCAGGACTGGGCGATCTGCGAGGGCCAGCAGATCGGCGTCACCTCGCGCCACTACGTGCCCGGCCCGTTCTCCAAGTTCCGCGAGCGCAACGTCGCCCAGTTCCTCGACTGGTACCTCGGCGAGATGCAGCGCTGAGCGCTGAAGCCGCGCTTCATCATCGCAGCCGCCGAGAACCGGAGAGAACGCGCGTGCTTCCGACCCAGGCCCGGATCGTGATCGTCGGCGGCGGCGCGAT
>DASVPW010000138.1:0-9651 GCA_036389455.1 Beijerinckiaceae bacterium | reverse complement strand
GAGGGTGCCCAAGAAGGCCTGCTCGTGACGGGCGCCGGCGCGGTCGAGGTCGGAAAGGGCCAGGAGGCTCGTCATTGCCTCGCCGGTACGGCGCAGGATCGGGATCTCGCCGGCGATCGCAATGGTGACGGCCTCGGGGTTGGCAATGTGCTGGGCGACGGCGCCGTCGCGCTCGGCGCTGTGCCGGTCGAGGGGGTTGCGGATGAAGCCGAGGCTCGCGCGGATGCCGGACATAAGCTCCTCGTTCAGGCTGCGGCGAAGAGCGCGGCGGCGCGCTCGACGAGCGCCGCGGCCGCATGGTCCGGATAGGGCAGGCGCGCGCCGTGGCCCCACACCGGCCCGGGCCAGGCGGGATCCGAGCGGAAGCGTCCGACGACGTGGACGTGGAGCTGCGCCACCACGTTCCCGAGCGCCCCGACGTTGACCTTGTCGGGCCGCGCGAGGTCCTGCATGACGGCGACCGCGAGGCGGATCTCGCCGATCAGCGCCGCGGCGTCGTCCTCGGACAGGTCCGTGAGCTCCGAGACGCCCGCGCGGCGCGGCACCAGCACGAGCCAGGGAAAGCGCGCATCATCGAGGAGCAGCACGGACGAGAGCGCGAGATCCCCGACCGGCCGGGTGTCGGCTTCGAGGCGCGGGTCGAGGGAAAATTCGGAGGAATGGGTAAAGGCCGGCCGCATAGCCGAGCTTTAGACGAGTTTTTCCGCCCGCGCTAACTCCTCTCCCCCGCTTGCGGGAGAGGAGGATTAGGCCGCCGTCGGCGCGGGCCCGCTCCCCGTGCTCCACGTCAAAAAATCGTCCTTCTCGACGAAGTAGACGCCGATCTCGCGTCCACGGCGCCACTTGGCGACGGCCTGGAAGATCTCGCCGGTCGTGAGGATCAGGAGCTCGAACTCGCCTGGGACGGTGCGCGGGTCGGCGATCGTCAGGCGGGCGCCGTTCCTCGAGACGTCGCGGACGACGCATTCGCGCAGCTGCGCCCCCCGGTCGTAGGCGATCCGCCCCGGCCAAGCCGTCGTCTGCCGGCCCTCCTTGCGCGCGTCCTGCATGGCTTTGCCCTCGACTGATCGGCCATAAAACCACGCAAACCTAAAGATCGGGTGTGCAAGCCGCCCAGCCCGTCAAGCCGCGTAAAGACAATTTTCAGGGCTTTCCCCTCATCCTGCCGGGCGGGACGAACAGCATTAAAAGAGCGAATGTCGGAAGAGGTTGCCCCCGAGGCCGCTCCTTCTCAGGAGGCGTCAGCCCTCCCGAGCGGGCTGCGCGTGCTCGTCGCCGACGGCGCCGAAGGCGACCGCTTCTCGGTCTCGGCCATGCTGCGCCGCATCGCGCCGGGCGTCGAGGTGCTGGAGGCCCCGAACGGCGCCGTCGCCGAGCGCATCCTGCGCGAGCGCAACATCGACATCGGATTCATCGACCGCCGCCTGCCGGGCTTCGACGGGCGCGAGGTCCAGAACTGGTCCTCGACCTCCGGCCACAAGAGCATGTTCGTGCTGGTCTCCGACCGCCTCGTCCCGAAGTGGTCCGAGATCGCGACCCTCATCAACGCCTACGAGGTGATGCTGAAACCCTTCAACGAGAGCCACGTCGAGAACCTCATCAAGGTCTACGGCCACCTCAACCGGCGCTCGACCGTGCTCATCGTCGACCGCTCGCGCACCGGCCGCAAGCTCGTGCGGGACATGCTCGAGCGGATGCGCTTCAACTTCCTGGTCGACGAGACCGACACCGGCGCGAACGCCCTGCGCGCCGTCGCCACGAACCCCTTCGACATCGTCCTCGTCGACGCCGGCGTCGACGACGGCATGGGGGCCGAGGCCGCCTGCCGGGTCGCCCGCGACGCGCCCCAGTCGAAGGTCGTCCTCATCGTCGGGCCCGACATGAAGACCTCGCGCTCGGCGCTCTCCCGGTTCGACCTCGCGGGCCTCATCCTCAAGCCCTTCGACGGCGCCGGCCTCGAGAGCGCGCTGCACGACGTGCTCAAGCTCTGGCGGCCCTACCGCCTCAACGCGCAGCTGCGCCGCACGCCGCTCGCGGCCACCGCGATCCAGCCGGCCGCGGTCGTCCGCAGCGCGGCTTAACCAGGCGCTCTTCCGCTGGGCGGAGTGGGCGGATTATCGAAGCCTTTGAAGTGGTGAGAATCTGGGCACTCCCTAAAAACAGCATAGTGTGTATCATCGAAATTATACGCCGGGTCGGAATGCGTTTTCTGATATGCATACCTAAAGCTCAAAAAGTCATAGCACATTTTTTCAAGAATTAGTTTCTTATCACATAGATCCCAACTTGCACATGCCGCGGCAACCCAAAAATAATTAGAAAGACTATTAATTTTATCATCGAATTCTCTATTATTCATCTTAAGTACTTCAGATTTTGCAGGATTGAACAATTGACCAAATGCTTCATCTATATGTTGAGGATGAATAACACTTTTCATCACATTAATGACTGCCTCTCTCTTGCGGTCTTGTTCGCTTTGAGATTGAAGGAAATATTGTAGCCCCGCAATGAATAGAGCGGGAATTACAAAGACCGCTTGCGCGGTTGTAGCAATTTGCGCCGCCTTGCTCCAGTCCATGGGAATTTCCTTGACTGACAGGACCAGCATATCCGATTCCGAAGACGAGGAAAACTACAGGGATGACTCCGCTTCCGGCAAAGCTTGCCTTCCCTCTGCGACCGGCCCATATAGCGGGCGGGAGGTTGGCGGGGGACGTTTCACTCGCCAACCGGGTCAGGTCCGGAAGGAAGCAGCCCTAACGAGACCGAGCGGGTCTTCGTCCAGCCTCCCACCCGCAAGGCGGCATTGCCGCGTCTGGGCGGCCGAAAAGGCCCTTTGCCGCGGCCTCATTCTTCTCCATGCTCGCGCCGATGGACGAGACGACCGGCCCCCTTCTCGACGAGCCGGCCCTGCCGGGCTTCGCGCCGCCTCCGGCTGCGGCCCCGGCCTCGCCCTACCGGGTCCTCGCCCGCAAGTACCGCCCCCGCACCTTCGACGACCTCATCGGCCAGGACGCCATGGTGCGCACCCTCTCGAACGCCTTCGAGACCGGGCGCATCCCGCAGGCCTGGATGCTCACCGGCGTGCGCGGGGTCGGCAAGACCACGACGGCTCGCATCCTCGCCCGCGCCCTGAACTACGAGCTCCCCGACGACAAGGCCGCGGGGCCGACGATCAAGATGCCGCGGCTCGGCGTGCACTGCGAGCCGATCATGGAATCGCGCCACGTCGACGTGCTCGAGATGGACGCGGCGTCGCACACGGGCATCGACGACGTCCGCCAGATCACCGATGGGGTGCGCTACGCGCCGGTGACGGCGCGCTACAAGGTCTACATCATCGACGAAGTCCACATGCTCTCGGACAAGGCCTTCAACGCCTTCCTGAAGACCCTCGAGGAGCCGCCGCCGCACGCCAAGTTCGTCTTCGCCACGACCGAGATCCGCAAGGTCCCGGTCACGATCCTGTCGCGCTGCCAGCGCTTCGACCTGAGGCGCGTCGAGGCCGAGACGCTCGTGGCGCATCTTGCCCGCATCTGCGCGGCCGAAGGGGTCGAGGTCGACGGCGAGGCGCTCGCCGCGATCGCCCGAGCGGCCGAGGGCTCGGTGCGCGATGCGCTCTCCCTCCTCGACCAGGCGATCGCCCACGGGGCCGGCACGGTGACGGCCGACACCGTGCGCGACATGCTCGGCCTTGCCGACCGGGCGCAGGTGATCGACCTCTTCGAGGCGGTGATGCGCGGCGACGTGCCGGCCGCCTTCGCGGGGCTTCGCGCCCAGTACGACGCTGGCGCCGACCCGGCCCTGATCCTCTCCGACCTCGCCTCGTTCACGCACCTCGTGACCCGCCTCAAGCTCGTGCCGGACGCCGGGAAGGACCCGAGCCTGTCCGAGGCCGAGCGCGTCCGCGGGGCGGAGTTCGCCGAGAAGCTCTCCACCGGCACCCTCTCCCGGGCCTGGCAGATTCTCCTCAAGAGCATCCCCGAGGTGCAGACCGCCACGCGCCCGGTCGCGGCGGCCGAGATGACGCTTGTGCGCCTGTGCTACGCCGCCGAGCTGCCCCCGCCCGACGAGGCCCTGCGCCTCCTCAAGGACGGTGCGCCGACCGCCGCGGGCGCGGAGCGCGGGGCGCCGGCGCGCTCCTCGGCTCCATCGTCCCAGGGCAACGCGGCCCTCGCCCAACCTCAAGCCTATGCGCAAGCCGCCTCGCCGCGCCACGAGCCCGCGAGCGGCCCGCGGCTGCGCCGGTTCGAGGACGCGGTGGCGCTCGCCGGGGAGCGGCGCGAGGTCGTCCTGAAAGGGGCGCTCGAGCGCGACGTGCGCCTCGTGCGCTTCGAGGACGGCCGGATCGAGTTCAACGTCGTGGACGGCGCGAGTCGCAACCTCGCCAACGACATCAAGCGCTTCCTCGACGAGGCGACCGGACGGCGCTGGGCGGTCGCCCTCTCCTCCGAGCCCGGCGCGCCGACGCTTCATGAGCAGCGCCAGGCGCTCGAGCGCGAGCGCCGGAGCGACGCCGCCGGCCATCCCCTCGTCCAGGCCGTGCTGAAGGGTTTTCCGGGGGCTCAGATCGTCGACGTCCGCACGCGCGGGGCCGAGACGGCGGAGGGGACGGACGCCGCCGACACGCCGCCCCCCGATCCGGAGGCGGACGAGGAGTTGTAGACCGTCCAAGCGTCCCGGCGGGATTCATGGGCCACGCGCCGGCGCGATGGGTCCCGGACAAGCCGCTGTGCGGCTTGCGGACGACCGGCTTTAAAGGAGACAAGGAATGCGCGACCTGATGGGCATCATGAAGCAGGCCCAGGCCATGCAGCAGAAGATGCAGGAGGTGCAGGAGGAGCTCGACCAGACCGAGGTCGAGGGCTTGGCAGGCGGCGGCATGGTCAAGGTCGTGATGACCGCCAAGGGCCAGGCGAAGACCGTGCGCATCGACCCCTCGCTCCTGAAACCCGACGAGGCCGAGATCGTCGAGGACCTCGTGCTCGCCGCCCTCAACGACGCCCGCCAAAAGGCCGACCGCGCCGCCCAGGAGAAGATGGAGGAGGTCACGAAAGGCCTGCCGCTGCCTCCGGGGCTGAAGCTGTTCTGATGGGGATGGACGCCGTCATGCCCCCTCTCCCGCTTGCGGGAGAGGGCTGGGGTGAGGGGGGAGGCGGAGCGCGCCGGGCCCTCGCCCGGTCGCTTCGCGACTCGACCTCTCCCGTTTCACGGGAGAGGTAAGTGCCCCAGTCCGTCGCCGGCCCCGAGATCGAGCGCCTGATCCAGCTCCTCGCCCGCCTGCCGGGCCTGGGGCCGCGCTCGGCCCGGCGCGCGGCGCTGCACCTGATCAAGAAGCGCGAGCAGCTTCTCGGGCCGCTTTCGGACGCGCTCAAGGTCGCGAGCGAGCGCATCGTGGTGTGCCGCACCTGCGGCAACGTCGACACCGCCGAGCCCTGCACCGTGTGCCGCGACCCCGGGCGAGACGCGTCGATCATCGTCGTGGTCGAGGATGTCTCGGACCTGTGGGCGCTTGAGCGCGCCGGCGCCGTCAGGGCGCTCTACCACGTCCTCGGCGGCGTGCTCTCCCCCCTCGACGGCGTGCGGCCCGAGCACCTCAACCTCGACGCGCTCCTCGCCCGCGCGGCCGACCCGGCGGTGAAAGAGGTCATCCTCGCCCTCAACGCAACCGTCGACGGCCAGACGACGGCCCACTACGTGACCGAGCTTCTCGCCGGCCTTCCCGTGAAGGTCACGCGGCTCGCCCACGGCGTCCCGGTCGGCGGCGAGCTCGATTATCTCGACGAGGGCACCCTCTCGGCGGCGATCCGGCAGCGCACGGCGTTCTGAGGCGGTCGTCTCGCCGGAGGAGCCGGGCCGAGAAGAGCCGCGGCCATAAAGCTGCGCCGGCCCCGTTGCCAAAAGACCGGCGGAGCGGCTAAGCAACCGCCGCCGCGGGCGGCCCCCGGCGCGTCGCCTTTGCCCTGCCGATCCCAGGAGCGGGATGGAGCTTTCCGGATGGATTCCTTCGAGGTCAACAAGATCGCGGGCGCCGTGCTCGGGGTGCTGCTGTTCGCGATGAGCCTCAACATCCTCTCGGGCGTCCTGTTCGCCCCGAAGAAGGCGGGCGAGGCCGGCTACGCGCTGCCCGAGGCCGAGCCGGCGAGCGCGGCCGGCGCGCCGCAGGCGGCCGCTCCGGCCGAGCCGATCGCCACCCTCCTCGCCAAGGCCGATCCGGCCAAGGGCCAGGCGTCCGCGCGCAAGTGCGCCTCGTGCCATACCCTCGAAAAGGGCGGCAAGACCTTGGTCGGTCCCAACCTCTACGGCATCGTCGGGCGGCCCGTCGCATCGATGCCGGACTTCGCCTATTCGGACGCCCTGAAGAAGAAGGGTGGAGAGTGGACCTTCGACGAGATCAGCAACTTCGTCCACAATCCGAAGGGCTACGTGCCGGGCACCAAGATGGTCTTCAACGGCATCTCGTCGGCGAACGAGCGGGCGGATCTCCTCGCCTACCTGCGCACCCACTCGGACAACCCGGTCCCGCTGCCGACCCCGTGAGGGCGGCGGGACGAGCTTGACCGCGCGGAGCCGGGCCGCAGGCTTTCCGTTCGCGGCCCGCGCGACAAGTTGCGCCCCGGTTGCCCGATCCGCTCCCAAAGCCGACATAATCGCGCGCTTCCTCGATTCGGGCCCGCCGCGTCGACGGCCGGAGATGCGCTTGAACCGGTTCCTCTGCGCCGCGCTCGCGGCGCTTCTCGCAATCGCGCCGGCGGCGGCCGAGGACGCCGGGAATGCTCCCTGGCGGCACGGGCTCTCCCTCCTTGGCGAGCCCAAGTACCCGGAGGACTTCCGGCACTTCGATTACGTCGACCCGCAGGCGCCGAAGGGCGGGGTCGTGCGCCTCGGCATCCAGGACACCTTCGACAACTTCAATCTGTTCGTCTCGGGCGTGAAGGGCGCGGCCGAGACCGGCATCGCCCTCGTCTACGACACCCTCATGGAGACGGCGCAGGACGAGGTCGGGACCGAGTACGGCCTCCTCGCCGAGGCGGTGCGCCATCCGCCGGACCATTCCTTCGTGACCTACCGCCTGCGCCGGGAGGCGCGCTGGCACGACGGCCGGCCGGTCACCGCCGCGGACGTGATCTTCTCCTTCGACACCTTCAGGGCGAACAGCCCGCAGTACGCCTTCTATTACAAGAACGTCGCCAGGGCCGAGGAGACCGGCGAGCGCGAGATCACCTTCACCTTCTCGGAGAAGGGCAACCGCGAGCTGCCGCACATCATCGGCCAACTGCCGGTGCTGCCGAAGCACTGGTGGGAGGGCACCGCGCCCGACGGGCGCAAGCGCAACCCGACCGAGACAACCCTCGAGCCGCCGCTCGGCTCCGGGCCCTACCGCCTTAAGAGCTTCGATCCCGGGCGCACCGCATCTTACGAGCGCGTGCCCGGCTACTGGGGCCGCGACCTGCCGGTGAATCGGGGCCGGCACAACTTTTCCGAGGTCCACTACGAGTACTACCGCGACTCGACCGTGCTGCTCGAGGCCTTCAAAGGCGACCGCTACGACTTCCGCGCCGAGAACAGCGCCCGCAACTGGGCGACCGCTTACGATTTCCCGGCCGTGAAAGAGGGGCGCGTGATCCGCGAGGAGTTCCCGGCCCGGGGCATAGGGACGATGCAGGCCTTCGTGATGAACCTGCGCCGCCCGCGCTTCCAGGACGCCCGGGTGCGGCGCGCCTTCAATCTCGCCTTCGACTTCGAGGACATCAACCGCACGATCTTCTACGGCCTTTACAAGCGCATCGACTCCTTCTTCGCCGGCACCGAGCTTGCCTCCTCGGGCCTGCCCGAGGGAAAGGAGCTGGAGATCCTCGAAAGCGTGCGCGGCAAGGTCCCGGCCTCGGTCTTCACGACCCCTTACCAGAACCCGGTGAACGGCTCGGCCGAGAAGGTGCGGGCGAATCTCCGGGAGGCCCTGCGGCTCCTCAACGAGGCGGGCTACGAGCTGAGGAACCAGCGCCTCGTGGACAAGAAGGCCGGCGAGCCCTTCGTGGTGGAATTCCTCGGCTACGATACGAACCTCGAGCGCTTCGTCATGCCCTACGTGCAGGCGCTCGCCCGCATCGGGATCACGATGTCGATCCGCACCGTCGACGCGGCGCAGTTCCAGAACCGCCTGCGCAGCTTCGACTTCGACGTGACGACGGATTTGTGGGCGCAGGCGCTCACGCCCGGCAACGAGCAGCGCGAGTTCTGGGGCTCCGCCGCCGCCGACCGGCCGGGCTCGCGCAATACCATCGGCATCAAGGACGAAGGCGTCGACGCGCTGATCGAGCGCGTCATCTTCGCCAAGGACCGCGACGAGCTCGTCGCCGCCGTGAAGGCCCTCGACCGGGTCCTCCTCCACCACGACTACGTCGTGCCGCAGTTCTACTCGTGGATCAGCCGCACCGCCCGCTGGGACCGCTTTGCGCGGCCGCCGACGCTTCCCGAATACGGCGGCTCGGGCTTCCCGACGATCTGGTGGTACGATGAAACGAAGGCCGCAAAGACCGGAGCGCCGCGATGAACGACAAGCACGAATCCCCCTCTCCCGGCTTGCGGGGAGAGGGCAAGGGTGAGGGGCCGGGGGAGTTCGCGCCACCGGCCTCTCACCCGCTCGCTTCGCGAGCCGGCCTCTCCCCGCGAGCCGGGAGAGGGGTTTCGCGCCGCGCCGTCCTCGTCGGCGCAAGCGCGCTCGCCGCCGCGCTTTCCCCCCGCCGTCTCCTCGCCGCGTCGGAAGGAGAAACCGAGTCGCATGGTCTCTCGACCTTCGGCGAACTGAAGTACGGCCCCGATTTCCGGCATTTCGACTACGTCAACCCGGACGCGCCGAAGGGCGGGACGCTGGCGCTGCAGCTCAAGCGCGGCGCCGGCAACCAGAACTTCGACACCTTCAACACCCTCAACATCTTCGTGCTGAAGGGCGACGGCGCGGCCGGCATGGACGCGACCTTCGACACCCTGCTGACCGGCTCCGGCGACGACCCGGACGGGCTCTACGGGCTCCTCGCCCGCTCGGTGCGCTGGACCGCCGACCGGCTCACCTACCGCTTCCTCCTGCGCCCGGAGGCGCGCTTCCACGACGGCTCGCGGGTGACGGCGCACGACGCCGCGTTCTCGATCGACGTGCTGAAGACCAAGGGCCACCCGAGCTACCGCACGGTGCTGAGCGAGGTCGTCGCGGCCGAGGCCGAGACCGACGACGTTCTGAAAGTCCAGCTTTCGGACAAGCGCAGCCGCGACCTGCACCTCATCGTCGCGGCGACCCCGGTGTTCTCGGCCGCCTACTGGAAGGACCGCGAGTTCGAGGCCTCGACCTTGGAGCCGCCGCTCGGCTCCGGCCCCTACAAGGTCGGCCGCTTCGAGCAGGGCCGCTTCATCGAGTTCGACCGCGTCGCCGACTACTGGGGCCGCGACTTGCCCGTGAACGTCGGCCAGAACAACTTCGACAAGATCCGCTTCGAGTACTTCCGGGACCGCCAGGTCGCCTTCGAGGCGTTCAAGTCGGGCGTCATGAACTACCACGAGGAGTACACCTCGCGGACCTGGGCCACGGGCTACGACTTCCCGGCCTTCCGCGAGGGCCGCGTCAAGCGCGAGGTCATCGACCGGGCGGGCGCC
>DASVPW010000137.1:0-11136 GCA_036389455.1 Beijerinckiaceae bacterium | reverse complement strand
CGCGAGAAGCTGGGGGTGAAGCCGGGCGATACCCTCCGCTATCGGGAGACGGAGCAGGGCATAGTAATCGAGAAGGTCGAGGACCTTGTCCTGCCGGATGATTGGGGCGGGGACCCTTTCGCCACGTTCACGGAATGGGGGACGCCGGAGGAAGACGAGGCCTGGAAAGACCTCTGACGTGCCGGAGCCCTCACGCTGGGACGTCTGGGTTGTCCCTTTCCCCTTCACGGATCGTCTGGCGGAGAAGCGTCGTCCGGCCCTGGTCATCTCGGCTGACGAGCTTTTCCGAGATCATGGCCTCGTTTGGATGGCGATGATCACCAGCACGCGTATCCATGGCTGGACGAGCGATGTGGAGGTCAAGGACCTGCGCGCGGCCGGGCTGATGATCCCGTCCCGCATCCGCGTCGCAAAAATCGCAGCCGTCGAGCCGACTCGTCTCATTGCACGTCGTGGCCGCCTTTCAGCACGGGACGTCAAATCAGTGCTGAGCGGCTTGTCTCGCTATCTTCCAACGTCCTGATCAAGGCGGCCTTCGCGCATCGCATCGAGGTCACCGTCCCAGCCGATCCCGGCCATGTCGGCAATCGCATTCTTCTGCCGACGTTCGCGCACGAGCCTGCGCAAGGCTTCCTCCACGGTCGCCTTTTTCGTCTTGAGGCCGGATGCTTCCATGGCCTGCTTAAGCAGCGTGTCGTCGATGTCGACGGTGGTGCGCATCGAAGTCCTCGCTCCTCTCACGCTTGATTGGGTTGAGCGCGCTGCTAGGTCGGGATCTCGCCCGCGCTCTTCACGATCGTCGCAAAGCGGTCGGCCATGGCGGCGAGCGAGCGGCGCTGGACGTCGGCGGCGCCGACCGGGGGGCCGCCGAGCGGATCGGGTAGGTCGCGGGTCGCGGTCGCGTCCGCGACCACCGTCGCCGAGTATCCGTGGTCGATCGCGGCCCGCGTCGTCGCCTCGACGCACATGTGGGTCATGAATCCTACGGCGATGATCTTCTTGCGGCCGGTCGCGGCGAGCGCCTCGCGGAAGGCCTGGCTCGTGAAGCAGTTCGGCAGGGTCTTGGCGACGACCGTCTCGCCGGCTGCGGGCGCGACCTTCTCGATGACGGCGCCGTTGCGCCCCTGCGGATCGAACAGCCCGCCCGGCCGGCCGTGGTGGACCACGTGGATGACCGGAGCGCCGGCCTGCCGCGCCTTGTCGAGGAGCGCCCAAATCGACGCGACCGCGTCGCCGACGCCGGCGAGCGGCAGCGCGCCCTCGGCATATTCGTTCTGCGCATCGATGATCACGAGCGCCGCTTCGGCCAGGGTGGCGGGGGCCGAGCTGACGCCGGCAAGCTCGAGGAGGGTCTTGGGAGTCCACGGCCAAGTCGAATCTATCGGAGCGGATATGCTAAGCTTCGCTTAGTCCATGCCGTCGGAGGCGTCCAGATGGACAAGACCAAGTTTGCCCTGGCCATCGCTCCCCTGCTCGTCACGGTGATCATCTTCGCCCTACGCCCAATCTCACCCGCATTGCGATGCGCGCTTGGCTTCGCCCTTTGCGTGTTGGTCATCAGCTACGGAATTTCATTTCTGGCCAGGAGCCAGACGGCCGGCTCCGCCGAGGCTCGCGAGATGGTCGCCGACCGGGTGCTGGAGGGCAGCCCTTTTCCGAAAGAGGGATTGCCTGAAGCGCTGGCGACGGACGGCGAAGGCCGCATCCTCTATCAACGTGCGCTTTTTCCAGGCGATCTCGTCTACATGGTAGCGCTCACGGCGTTCTTCGTCGCAGCGTCGCTTGCGGTCGCACCGTCGGTGCCGATCTGGCAGCTGATGATCGTTCCGGGCTGCTACCTTCTCGTCGATCTCGTCGAAGACGTCCTTCTGTATGCCGTGCTTTCCGACCCGAAGAGGGCCGCCGTCCTGGCGGAACCTTTGCGTTTCATCTGGCCCGTGAAGATCCTGTCGGTGGGCGTGGGCTATTTCCAGGTGCTCTATCTTCTATGCCGACACCTATGGGCGAGATGAGCTGATGGGGTCGATGGCTCGGCGCGGGCGGGCGAGCCGCGCTATTCCCGCCGCAGCGCCTCGATCGGATCGAGCTTCGCCGCCCGTTGGGCCGGATAGAACCCGAAGAAGATGCCGACGAGGGCCGAGAAGGCGACCGCGATGACGATTGCTTCAGCGGCGATTAGCGACGGCCAGCCGGCCGCGCGGGCGATGGCGTGGGCGGCGCCGACGCCGAGCGCCACGCCGATCGCGCCGCCGATGGTCGCAAGCGTCGTCGCCTCGATCAGGAACTGGCCGCGGATGTCGCGGGGGCGCGCGCCGACGGCGAGGCGAAGCCCGATCTCGCGGGTCCGCTCGGTCACGGACACCAGCATGATGTTCATGATGCCGATGCCGCCGACGAGGAGCGACACCGCCGCGACCGCGGCGAGCAGCATGGACAGCGTGTTGGCGGAGGCGGACGCCGTGTTCGCGATCTCGGTGAGGTTGCGGATCGAGAAGTCGTCCTCCTGGTCGCCGGCGAGGCGATGGCGCTGGCGGATGAGGGCGCTCATCCGCTCGATGCCGGGCGCGATGTCCTCCTCGGACGCGAACTTGACGAAGATCGAGCCGACGGAGCGCTCCTTGGCGTAGTTGCGCCCGATCACCCGGCGGCGCCCGGCGTCGAGGGTCACGAAGATCGCGTCGTCCTGGTCCTGGCCGAAGGCCGACTGGCCCTTCGGGGCCATGACGCCGATGACCTTGAACGGGACGCTGCGCACCCGCACGACCTCGTCGATGGGGTCGGCCTCGCCGAAGAGGGTCTTGGCGACGGTTTGGCCGAGGAGCACGACGATCTCGCCGCGGCGGATTTCTTCGGGGTCGAAGTCGCGGCCGGTCTCGACGTCCCACTCGCGGGCCGCGAAGTAGTCGAGGTCGACCGCGTAGACGGTCGTGCCCCAGTTGGTGCCGCCGTAGACCGCCTGGGCATTGCCGCGCACGAAGGGGGCGGCCGCGACGACGCCGTCGATCTCGCGCTTGATCGCGGCGGCGTCCTCGTCGGTCAGGGTCGAGGCGGCGCCGGCCCCGAGCCGCGCCCCTCCCTGCGTGACGTTGCCGGGGGTCACGATCGCGAGGTTCGCGCCGAGCGAGCGGATCTGCCGGTCGACGAGGTTGCGGGCTCCCGACCCGATCGCCACCATGGCGATCACCGCCGCGACCCCGATCACGATGCCGAGCATCGTGAGGAGGCTTCTCAGCGCGTTCGCCCCGATGGCGGAGAGCGCCGAGCGGATCGCCTCGGTCAGGCGCATGGCGGCCTCTTTCTTTCCATCGACATCGTCTGTCGATTGTCCACTCTCATCATCGGCATGACGACGCCGGTCCGGGCCGCGGCGCCGCGGCCCGGTGCGATGGGGAACAGGCCCGATCGAGCCCGGCCACGACGGGGGAGAGCCTTCGTTTTCCTCGTCTGTCGATTGTCCACTGTCATCGCCGGCGTGATGACGGCGGTCCGGGCCGCGGCGACGCGGCGCGGTGCGATGGGGACAGGCCGGATCGAGCCTGGCCACGACGGGGGAGAGCCGTCGTTTCCCCCGTCTGTCGATTGTCCAGGGATGATGCGGATCGATACCAGCCGGACCATCACGCCACCGCTTCCACAGTAGGCTCGGCGACGAGCGCATCACGCGCGTCCCGCGGCGTCTGGCGCTCGTCGGAGACGACCCGGCCGTCCTTGAAGCGGACGACCCGGCGGGCGTGGCGGGCGACGTCGGCGTCGTGGGTCACGATCACGATGGTGACGCCCTCCCGGTTGAGCTCCTGGAACAGGGCCAGGATCTCGATCGCGGTGCGGCTGTCGAGCGCCCCGGTCGGCTCGTCGGCGAGCACGAGGCTCGGGGCGTTGACGAGGGCGCGGGCGATCGCGACGCGCTGCTGCTGGCCGCCGGAGAGCTGCATCGGGCGGTGGTGCGAGCGGTCGGCGAGGCCGACGCGGCCGAGCGCCGCAAGGGCCTTCTCGCGCCGGGTCCTGCGGTCGACGCCGGCATAGACCATCGGCAGCTCGACGTTGCCGAGCGCGTCCATGCGCGGCAGGAGGTTGAACTGCTGGAAGACGAAGCCGATCTCGCGGTTGCGCAAGGCCGCAAGCCCGTTGGCGTCGAGGCTCTCGACCGCCGTGCCGGCGAGCCGGTACGAGCCCGCGGTCGGGCGGTCGAGACAGCCGATGAGGTTCATCAGCGTCGACTTGCCCGAGCCCGACGGGCCCATGACGGCGGCGAAGTCCCCGTCCTTGATGTCGAGGGAGACGCCGTCGAGGGCAACGACCCGACCGGCGTCGAGCTCGTAGACGCGGGCGAGGTCGCGGATCTCGATGAGGGCCATGCCGCGGCTCGCGTCTAGAACAGGCGCGGCCCGCGCGGGCGCGCGGCCGGCGAGGTCTCCTGGACGGCGGCTTGCGCCTTCGGCCCGCCGCCGACGATCACGGCGGCGCCCTCGGCAAGCCCGCCCGACAGGAGCTCGGTGTGGCTGCCGTCGGTGACGCCGACCCGCACCGAGACCGGCTTCGGCGCGCCGTCGTCGCCGAGCACGTAGACCCGGCCCGGCGTGCCGCCGTCTCCCTGCGCCGGCCCGCCGCCGCGGCGCAGGTCGCTCGCGATCGCCTGGAACTTCTGGCGCCGCTCCGGATCGAGGGCCGCGCCGATCCGCTCCATGAGGGCGCGCCGCGCCTGGCGGATCGCCTCGCGGCGCTCCTCCTCGGACATCCCCGGATCGCGGTTCATGAAGCTCGCCCGGGACTCGGCGAGGATCTTCTCGATCGCGGCGGACTGCTCGGGCGTCGGCTTGACCTCGGCGTCGAGACGCTCGCGCAGCTCCTCGATCGCCCGCCCGCCGCGCCGTCCGGCGGAGGGCGTTCCCGCGGCGGGCGTCTCGGCGGCTCCCGGCGCAGGCGCCCGCGCCGTCGGGATGGCGCCCGCCCCCGGCGGGCGGAAGCGCAAGGCCGCGTTCGGGATCCTCAAGGAGTCGCGGCGCTCGTCGGTGGTGACCTGGAGGTTCGCGGTCATGCCCGGCAGCAGCGCCATGTCGTCGTTGCGGACCGTGATGACGCCCGTGTAGGTGACGACGTTCTGCACCGTCTGGGCGCCGAGGCGCACCATGCGGACTTTGCCCTCGAAGCTGCGGGCCGGATAGGCGTTGACCGAGAACGTCACCGGCTGGCCGCTCTTCAGCCGCCCGACGTCGGCCTCGTCGATGTTCGCCCATACCTCGATCTCGCGCAGGTCCTGGGCGATGGTGAAGAGGGTCGGGGCCGAGAGCGAGGCCGCGACGGTCTGGCCGAGGTCGACGTTGCGCTGGACCACGACGCCGCCGACCGGAGACTTGATGTCGGTGCGGGCAAGGTCGATCTCGGCGTCGCGCAGCTTCGCCTGTTTCTGCAGGATCGCGGCCTCGGCGGACTTCGCCTGCGCCTCGGCGAGCGCGATGTCGGCCTCGAGGCCGACGAGTTCGGCCTTCTGCGAGGCGATCTGCGCCTCGACCGAATCGAGGGTCGCCTTCTGGACCTCGGCCTGGGTCCTCGCCGTGTCGTAGCCCGCCTGCGAGGCGATGCTCCTCGCCACGAGCTCGGTCTGGCGCTCGAGGGTGCGGCGCGCGTCGGCGAGCTGGGCCACGACGCGCTCGCGCTGGGCGGCGAGGTCGCGCAGGGTCGCCTCGGCGCGGACGCGGGTCGCGCGGATGCGGTCGATGCCGGCCTTGCGCATGCCGAGATCGGCGCGGGCCTGCGTGAGGTCGGCCTCCGCGGCGTCGCGGCGGGCCCGGATCTGGGTCGCGTCGAGGCGGGCGACGACCTGGCCCTCCTTCACCTCGCTGTTGTAGTCGGCGAGGATCTCGACCACCTGCCCCGACAACTGCGAACCGACGAGCACGGTCGTGACCGGGTTCAAGGTCCCGGTCGCGCGCACGCTCGCCGTGATGGCGCCCCGGTCGATGCTGCCGAGCCGGTATGGGACGTCGGCCGCGCCGCCGCCGCGCGGGCTCAGGACGAAGAAGCCCACGCCGATCACGAGCGCCGCGACCGCCGCCGCGAGAAGGAAACGCCGCACGAGGTTCTGCCTTTGACCCTGCCTCGGATACTGCCAAGTCGCCATTTTCGCCGATTTTGGCGGCTTGAGCGAGTTAACTCTTTGTCACCCGGGGACAAAGGGTCTGATCGAGCCCGGCAGCACGCCGCGTTCCTCGCCAGATGAGCTTTGCCGGCCGTGCATGCCCGACAGGGATGTGCCATCCTGAACGACACTTGGCGCGAGGCACCGGAAGATCGCCGCCAATTCTATGCGAGCGCCGATCGGATTCCGGTCGAAGGCGCCTGACCAGGGAAGGGCCATGGGGGATTTGCGCATAACCGGCATCGCGATCGATGTCGTCCGCTGGCCACTGAAGATGAAGCGCCGCCATGGCGTCGGCGACATCGACGAGTCGATGCCGGGCGCGATCGTGAAGATCAGCACCGACGGCGGCATTACAGGTTGGGGCGAGGCGGCGCCCTGGTCGGTCTTCACGGGGACGGCGGAGGCCAATGCGGCAGGCATTCACCATTACCTGCGGCCGCTGCTGATCGGCGCCGACCCGATGAAGGTCGCCACCATCATGCGGTCGCTGGAAAAGGCGCTCGTCGGCCACACCGAAGGCAAGGCCGCGATCGAGATGGCGCTGCTCGACATCGCGGGCAAACGGCTCGGAGCGCCCGTCGCCCAGCTCCTCGGCGGCGCCTGCCGCAACGAGGTGCCGCTCAGCGTCTCGATCGCCAATCCGGATTTCGACGAGGATCTCGAGTTCGCAAGGGAGCGGGCGCGCGAAGGCATCAACATCTTCAAGGTCAAGACGGGATTCGCAAGCCACGCGGAGGATCTGCGCCGCCTCGAGCGCCTGCGGAGCGAGCTGCCCGAGGGCGTCGATCTCCGGGTCGACTACAACCAGGGGCTCGACCCCTGGAACGCGATCGGCCTGATCAAGGACGTGGAGGCGTTCCGGCCGACCTTCGTCGAGCAGCCCGTGAAGCGGGACCAGCGCGCCGCGATGGCGGCGATCACGCGGGCGATCGACACGCCGATCATGGCCGACGAAAGCGTGTTCAACCCGGCCGAGGCGGTGGAGATGGTGCGCGGCGGGATCGCCGACCTCGTCAGCATCAAGATCATGAAGTCGGGCGGCATCTTCCGGGCCCGCGAGGTCGCCGCGATCGCCGAAGCCGCCGGCATCACGGCCTACGGCGGGACCATGTTCGAGGGCGGCCTCGCCATTGCGGCGGGCTTGCATCTCGTCGCCGCGACGCCGAACATCGCGCTCGGCGCCGAGTTCTACACCTCCACCTTCGTCATGGGCGCGGAGGTGCTCGCGACGCCGATCGCGATCGCGAACGGGGCGACGCGGGTGCCGGAGGGGCCCGGCCTCGGCGTCGAGATCGACGAGGACGCGGTACGGCGGATCAGCATCGCCCGCCACGAGTGAGGCAGGGCCAAGGGAACGCGGCGCACCGGAGAGCGGCTTCGGGACAGGAGGATCGGATGGACATCAGCAGACGTGTGATCGGGCAGGCGGCGCTCGGCGGCGCGGCGGCGGCCTCGGGGCTCATGGTCGGGCTCGCGACGCCGGCTTCGGCGCAGACCGGCGGCAGCCCCGACTCGACCTTCGACCGCATCCGCCAGACCAAGGTGGTGCGGGTCGCGGCGCTCCCGGGCGAATCGCCCTACTTCAACAAGAACATCGCGACCGGCGAATGGACCGGAATGGCGGTCCAGATGGCGAACGATATCGCCAAGGCCTTCGATGCCAAGATCGAGTACACCGAGTCCACCTACGGCAACTCGGTGCTCGACCTGCAGAGCGGTAAGATCGATCTCGCCTTCGCCCTCAATCCGACGCCGCAGCGCGCGCTCGTGATCGGGTTCTCCCGGCCGGTCTTCATGCACGGCTTCGGAACCGTCGCCAAGAAGGGCTTCGAGCCGAAGACCTGGAGCGACCTCGACAAGCCCGAGATCAAGATCGCGGTCGACATCGGCTCGGTGCACGAGCTCGCGGCCCGCAACTTCGCCTCGAAAGCGCAGATCATCGGCCTGAAGACCCGAGACGAATGCGTGCTCGCGGTCCAGACCGGGCGGGCCGACTGCGTGATCCTCGCCGTCATCCTCGGGCTCACGGCGGTGAAGAAGAACCCGGCCCTCGGCAAGTACGTGGTCCTCAAGGACCCGCTGGTCCAGCTCCCGAACTGCATGGGCGTGCGCTACGAGGTCGACAAGCGCTGGCGCGACTTCCTCGACAATTGGGCCGACTACAACCGCGGCGCGGCGCAGATCCGCAAATGGATGATCGACGGGCTCGCGCTCAACGGCGTGATGCCGGAGGACATCCCCTCGGAGGTCGGCTTCTGACGACCGCCATGTCCGGCGCGGCGGAGCCTGCGCGCCCCGCCGCGCGAGGCCGGTGCCCATGGGCGTGACCTACAACTGGGACTTCTCGTTCCTGTGGATGTACCGGTGGCTGCTCGCCATCGGCCTCGGCGTCACGGTCTTGTACACGGTCGCGAGCATCCTCGCCGGGCTCGTGATCGGGCTCGCCGTCGGGCTCATGCGGCTGTCGCGGAGCTGGTTCGTCAATGCCCCGCTCATCGCCTACATCGAGGCGTTCCGCTGCACGCCGCTGCTCGTCCAGATCATCTGGTTCTACTACGCGTTCCCGGTCCTCGTCGGGATCGACATCCCGGCGCCCACCGCCGGCCTTCTGGTCCTCTCGCTTTACACCGGAGCTTTCTACGCCGAGATCTTCCGCGGCGGCGTGTTGTCGATCGAGCGTGGGCAATGGGACGCGGCGCGCGCGATCGGCATGCGGCGCGG
Source organism: Beijerinckiaceae bacterium (assembly GCA_036389455.1). Lineage (GTDB taxonomy): Bacteria > Pseudomonadota > Alphaproteobacteria > Rhizobiales > Beijerinckiaceae > JAJKJG01. The sequence continues at coordinate 2,276 of DASVPW010000137.1, read as the reverse complement.
GCAGGTGCTGCGCACCGTGGTCCTGCCGCAGGCGGTCAAGCGCATGATCCCGCCCTTCATGAACCAGTCGATCATCCAGCTCAAGAACACCTCCCTGGTGTCGACGATCGCGGTCTCCGACCTCCTTTACCAAGGCACCCTCATCACTTCGGCGACCTACCGCCCGCTCGAGACCTACACGACCGTCGCCGTCATCTACTTCGCCGTCCTGTTTCCCCTCACCCTCGCGGCTCAGGCGGTGGAGCGGCGGCTGCAGCGTTCGGACTGAGACGATGGCGCAAGCGACCGCGGGACCGGTGAACCGCACGACCGGCGCGACCGGCGCCGAGCCAATGATCGAGGTCGCCGATCTGTGGAAATCCTATGGCGCGCTCGAGGTTCTGAAAGGGATCTCGCTCGATGTGCCTCGGGGCACCGCGTTTGCCCTCATAGGACCGTCCGGCTCCGGCAAGTCGACGCTCCTTCGCTGCATCAACCTCCTGGAGGAGCCTCAGCGCGGGCGGGTGCGGGTGGGCGGCCGGGCGGTCGACTGCGCGCGCGGCCGCCTGCCGGGCGACCGCGAGCTCGCCGCGTTCCGCGCCGCGACCGGCATGGTGTTCCAGAATTTCAACCTGTTCCCGCACATGACCGCGCTCGACAACGTCGGCGCCGGTCCGCGCATCGTGAAAGGCTTGCCGCGGGCGGAGGCCAACGACCTCGCGATGGCTTTGCTCGCCAAGGTCGGGCTCGCCGACAAGGCGGCCGCCTACCCGTCGCATTTGTCCGGCGGCCAGCAGCAGCGCGTCGCGATCGCGCGGGCGCTTGCCATGAGCCCCGACGCCATCCTCTTCGACGAGGTCACCTCCGCCCTCGACCCGGAGCTCGTCGGCGAGGTGCTGGACGTGATCCGCGGGCTCGCGGAGGAGGGCATGACCATGGTGCTGGTGACCCACGAGATGGCCTTTGCCCACGATGTCGCCAAGACGGTCGCGTTCATGAGCGAGGGCGTGATCGTCGAGACGGGGCCGCCCGGCGAGATTATGGTGCGCCCGCAGAACCCGCGCACGCGCGCTTTTCTCGCCCGGTTCCACAGCTCCATGGGCGCATTTCAGGGCACCGCAAGATGACCATCCAGAGGATCGACGCATCGCTGCGGGGAGCCGCGGAGCTGTCGGACAAGGGACGCCGCATCGCTCATGGCGGCAAGGCCGTGTACGGGGCGCGGCTCGGAATCCTGATGCTGGAGGCGCGGTTCCCGCGCATCCCGGGAGACATGGGAAACGCCGAGACCTGGCCGTTCCCGGTGCTCTACAAGGTCGTGCGCGGGGCCACGCCCCGGCGGGTGGTGACCGAGCGCGCCGTGGGGCTGCTCGACGATTTCCTGGAAGCCGCGCGCGAGCTCGTCGAGCTCGGAGCCGACGGCATCACCACCAACTGCGGTTTCCTCTCGATCTACCAGCAGGACATCGCGCGCCACGTCGGCGTGCCCGTCGCCACGTCGAGCCTGATGCAGGTGCCGTTCATCGAGAGCGTGCTGCCGCCCGGCCGGAAGGTGGGGGTGCTCACGGTCAGCCGCGCGACGCTGACCGCCGACCACCTCACAGCGGTCGGGGTGGATCCTTCGATCCCGACGGTGGGCACCGAGGACGGTCGCGAGTTCACGCGCGTCATGATCGGCAACGAGCCGACCATGGATGTGACGGCCGCCGAGCAGGACATCCTCGATGCGGGCGATACCCTCGTCGCCCGCCATCCCGAAGTCGGCGCGGTGCTGCTCGAGTGCACCAACATGGTCCCCTACGCGCGGGCCCTTCGCGAGCGGCTGCGGCTGCCGGTCTACGACATCTACAGCTTCGCGACCTGGTTCCACTCCGGGCTGTCACCGCGTGATTTCGGTCATCCCGGCAGCGCGGCCCGCGCGTGGCGGGAACGCTGATGCCCTTGGCTGGCCCGGCGGGCTTCCCGTCAGGGGGTGCCGCGGGATTTGCCGACCCTCCCGCCTGCGGCACCCGGTCAGCCAAGCTGCCGTCGGTTCAACTAGACATTTAATTTGTAGCCCTCTCCACTTGTGCGCGTCCCAAGTCCCATATAATTTCCAAACTTTAAACAACTCCGCCTGGGGGACCGGCGGAGCATCCCTGCAAAAGGGAAATCGCGAAGGGGAAGGCCGGCGCGGACGAACCGCGTGGCCGCGGGAGATTGCCATGGCCGCTACTGTTTTATCCGCCGGCGACATCGCCATCGTCAGCTACAACTCGGATGGTCCTGCGATCGGCACGGACGTGTTTTCCTTCGTG
>DASVPW010000136.1:0-4592 GCA_036389455.1 Beijerinckiaceae bacterium | reverse complement strand
CTCCTTCAGAACTTGGCAGGGCCTGTCATGTGGCGGAAGCTTCTCAGCCGTTCGGCAGGAAGTACTTCTTCACGTTGTCGCCGTCGGTCTTGAACAGGGTCGCCGTGCCGCGCAGGTTGCGGATCTGCTTCTTCGTCCGCTTGATCATGCCGTGTTGCTTGCCGCGCTGGGCGTAGAGCACCTTGCCGGTGCCCGTGATCTTGAAGCGCTTCTTCGCGCCCGACTTGGTCTTCAGCTTGGGCATTTGGCTCTCCTGGGACGAGCCCTGCGCCGGGTTTTTTAGGCCCGATGCGGCTCGGATGCTTTGCTGTTGAGCAAAACGAACCGCCACGGCAGCCCTAACGGCCGGGCGGTTCGACGAAGGCGGGGTATATGGCAGAAGGTGCGGGGAAACGCAATCGCCGATCCTAAAGCCCCTCCACCCGCATCAGCGTCTCGAAGTGCTTCTCGGCCTGGAACTCGAGGACCTGCATGTACTGGCGGGCGGTCTCGCGGAGCGCCTGGTCGGGGATGATCTTCAAGGGGCGGCCGGTCGACATGGCGAGCACCTGCTGGCGGCAGGCGCGCTCGAGGTAGTAGAGCTCGTCGAAGGCGAGCGCGACCGAAGGCGCGCCGATCGTCACGCCGTGGTGCTCCAGGAAGATCACGTCGGCGTGCGGGTTGTCCTTCTGGGCTTTCGCGATGCGCTCGCCCTCCTCGGCGTCGAGGGCGACGCCCCCGAAGCCCTGGTAGGCGACGCGGCCGAAGAAGCGCGCCGCGGTCTGGTGCGCCATCTCGAGCCGCCCGCCCTCGATCATGGTGAGGCTCGTGGCGTAGGGCATGTGGACGTGGAAGATCGCCTTGTGGCGCGGGTTCGCCCGGTGCCCGGCGACGTGGATGTTTCTTGCGGTGGCCTCGACCTCGCCCTCGCCCTCCAGCACCTGTCCGGCGCCGTCGATCATCAGGAGGTCGGAGGGGCGCATCTCGCCCCAGTGGATGCCGTAGGGGTTGATCAGGTAGCGCTCCTCAGGCCCGGGCAGCGCGACCGAGAAGTGGTTGCAGATGCCCTCGTTGAACGCGTGCTTCGCGGCGAGGCGGAAGGCGGCGGCAAGCTCGCGGCGGAGGGTTTCGACGGTCGGCTGCATGATCATATCCTACTGAGCTGAGGACGGGCGAAAGCAAAAGGCCGCCCTGCGGCGGCCCTGAATGATACGCGGCGAGGAATTACCGCGGCGCGAGGATCATGATCATCTGGCGGCCTTCCATCTGGGGCTCGCTCTCGACCTTGGCGACGTTCGCGGTCTCGGCCTTGACGCGGTCGAGGAGGCGCACGCCGAGGTCGGTGTGGGCCATCTCGCGGCCGCGGAAGCGGAGCGTGACCTTGACCTTGTCGCCCTCCTCGAAGAACCGGTGCACGGCCTTCATCTTCACGTCGTAGTCGTGCTTGTCGATGCCGGGCCGAAGCTTGATCTCCTTGACCTCGACGGTCTTCTGCTTCTTGCGCGCCTCGGCCTGCTTCTTCTGCTCGTTGAAGCGGAACTTGCCGTAGTCGAGAATCTTGCAGACCGGCGGGGTGGAGTTCGGGGCGATCTCGACGAGGTCGAGGCCCGCCTCCTCGGCGATCTTCATGGCGTCGAAGAAGGGCACGACGCCCTTGTTCTGCCCGTCCTGGTCGATGAGCTGGACCTCGCGGACGCCGCGAATGTCCCGGTTGGCGCGCGGTCCTTCCTTTTGCGGGACCGGCATGGCTCTCATGGGTCGGCGAATGGCTGTGGTCTCCTCTTCAATGGCTGAGCGGCGGCTGGGCGCCCGCTCCTTGCGGAGCGCCGGAACCGCCTTCACCGAGCTTCGCTAACGCTGCGACAATTCGCTGCAAACGGCCGGCAAGTCAACTCGCGGCGGACATTCGCCCGCCGGCGGGCGTCCGTCCGCCCTCGAGGAGGCTGATGTAGACATCGAGGGTGTCTTCCACCATGCGCTCGAGGGAGAAATGCCGCTCGACGTGAAGCCGGGCCCGGGTCGCCATCGCCTCGCGGGCGCTCGCCCCCATGGCGAGCGCCGTCGAGAGGGCTTCGGCGAGCGCCGCGGCATCGCCCGGCGGGACGCGCCAGCCGGTGCGCTCCTGGGGCGCCGCCTCCGGCGGCGCGAGAACGGTCTCGGGCACGGCGCCGAGGTCGCTCACGACGACCGGCGCGCCCATGGCCTGCGCCTCGACGGCGGAGCGCCCGAAGGCCTCGGGCTCGGTCGAGGGCACGGTCACGACCGAGGCGGCGAGGAAGGCCGCCGGCATGTCGGCGCAGTGCCCGACCCGGCGCACGATTCCGGCGAGGCCGCCCGCCTCGACGAGCTTGTCGAGGTCGCGCACGTAGGCGTCGCGGCCCTGCGGGTCGCCGGCGAGCACGAACGCCACGTCCGCCAGCCCTTGCTCTTTAAGCTTCGCGGCGGCCTCGACCAGGACCTTCTGGCCCTTCCAGCCGGTGAGGCGGGCGGCGAGCAGCACGATGCGCTCGTGCGGGGCGACGCTCCAGGCCTTGCGCAGCGCCTCGACCCGGTCCGGCGCGACCGCCGAGGGCGAGAACCGCGAAAAATCCGTGCCGCGGTGGATGACCCGGATGCGCTCCGCGGCCTGCGGGTAGAGCGTGCGCACGAGCCCCGCCGTGTAGTGCGAGTTCGCGATTACCGCGTCGCCCCGCGCCATGACGGAGTTGTAGAGGAGCTTGACCGAGGAGCGCCCGGCGTAGGCGCCGTGGTAGGTCGTGACGAACGGCAGGTTCAGCGCCCGCGTGGCGCCGAGCGCCACCCAGGCCGGCGCCCGCGAGCGGGCGTGGACGAGCGCGACGCCCTCGTCGAGGCAGAGCCTCGCGAGGCGGCGCACGTTGAGGAGCATGGCGGCCGGGTTCTTGGTCCCGGCTGGGAACGGCGCCCAGATGCCGCCCTTCGCCTGGAGCTCGCCGACGAGGCGCCCGCCCTCGGTCGCGACGAGGGCCCGGGCGCCGGCCCGCGACAAGGCGGCGGCGATGTCGACGGCGGTGCGCTCGGCGCCGCCCGCCTCGAGCTCGGGGATGATCTGGAGGATCGTGCGCCCGCTTAAAGGATGAACCTTGGTCGTCGGGAAGCTTGCGCCGCCGGTCGGTCGCGCCACCATGTTCACGGGGTAAGGGAGCCTTCCGGGCCGAATCATGTCGTCCAAGGATGGTGTCCGGGAGGGTTTAGGATCGGTTAACCACATGCAAGGCCCAAAACCGCAGTTCCTCGATCTCGGCGAAGGCGCGGACGCGCGCCGCATCGCCGTGCTGGTGCGTCCCGGCAAAGGTCCGCCGGTGGTCTGGCTCGGCGGCTTCCGCTCGGACATGCGCTCGACCAAGGCCGAGAGCCTCGACGGCTGGGCCGCGGACAAGGCCCGCGCCTTCGTCCGCTTCGACTATTCGGGCCACGGCGAGTCCGGCGGCGACTTCCGGGAGTGCACGATCTCGCGCTGGCTCGCCGATACGCTCGCGGTCCTCGACGCCTTCGCGACGGAGCCGCCGATTCTCGTCGGCTCGTCCATGGGCGGCTGGATCGCTCTCCTGGCGACGCGCGCGATGCTCGCCCGGGGCCGCCCGCCCGCCGGCCTCGTCCTCATCGCGCCGGCCGTGGACTTCACCGAGCGGCTGATGTGGGACCAGTTCCCCGAAGACATCCGGCGCGCGATCGAGACCGAGGGCGTGTTCCTGCGCCCGTCGCTCTACTCGGACGAGCCCTACCCGATCACCAAGGGACTCATCGAGGACGGGCGGCGCCATCTCCTCCTCGGGTCCACGATCCGGACCGGCTGCCCGGTGCACGTCCTGCAAGGGATGCAGGACCCCGACGTGCCCTGGCGGCACGCCCTCGAGCTCGTCGAGCACCTGCCCGGCGACAGCGTCTCCATGACCCTCGTCAAGGACGGGGACCACCGCCTTTCGCGCCCCGAGGACCTCGACCGCCTGATCGCGGCGGTCGAAGGCATCATGCCGCAGGACGGTCCGCAGCCGTCCTAGTGGACGCTCACCGTCTGGAGGTCGTGCGCCCAGGCGTTGGCGAGGGCCGCGTCGCGGGAGTCGGTGAGGAGGATCGGGGTGCCGCTCGCGGAGAGGAGGGCGAAGAGCTGCAGGCCGGGCTGCATCGCGGGCGCCTGCGGGAAGAGCTCGCGCACCTCGTCGGAGACCATCGGCCGCACGTAGGCGACCTGGCCCTCGCCGAGGGCGGCGAGGTCGGCGGCGTCGATGGGGGTTTTCTGGTTCTCGGTCATGCGGTCGGTCATTGTCTTGGCTCCCTTTCTCGAAGCAGAGCGTTGGTCACATCTTGTCCGGCGCGGCGATGTCGATCTTGCGGATGATCCGCTCCGGCTCCGGCCGGGCGAGGTCGATCGACAAGAGGCCGTCGGACAGGTCCGCGCCCAGGACCTCCATCCCGTCGGCCAAGAGGAAGGCCCGCTGGAACTGGCGCGCCGCGATGCCGCGGTGCAGGAACTGCCGCGTCTTGTCCTCGCTCTGGCGGCCGCGGATGACGAGCTGGCTCTCCTCCAGGGTGATGTCGAGCTGGTCCCGGGTGAAGCCCGCGACCGCGAGCGTGATCCGCAGCCGCTCCGGCTC